>JAFGJR010000074.1 GCA_016928975.1 Sedimentisphaerales bacterium
GGCATCCCCCGCCTTCGCGAGGGCAAGCTTTGCCCGTGACTGGCATTCATGGGCGAGACGCCCATGCTACTGAAACGCCTGGCGGCGTCACTACGAACGGGGACGACTCGTGCGAAACAAACCCAATTCGCGGTGATTCAGGTGTCCTGCCGGGTGTCGCCGCGCAGGCGTGACAGGGGGCTGTCGGGGCAGCGAACACCGTCGCACGCTCGATTCCGCTTGCAGCCTTGTCTTGTTGCATCGCGGCCAGGGGCCGTGTATCATAAACGAGTGCAGAATTCTGCCTCTTCGCGGGGTATCGGTCTGTGAGAAAGGTTGGAAAAGGAGTCCGTATCTCCCGTCACGGGACTTTCGAATGAGGGATGGCCACGACAATTCGGGGACGCCACCAGACGGAGAAGAGACATTTCCACACTGGAGCGACAGTCTGGAGTCGGATGAGGCACAGGGACCGCTGAGTCCTGGCGCCCAGATCGGCAAATTCCGAGTGGAGGGCCAGTTGGGCCGGGGGGGTATGGGCGTCGTGTACTTGGCCCGCGACACGGAACTTGACCGGTTCGTCGCGCTCAAGTGCCTGCCGCCGGAGGTGAGGCGCAACGAGGCCATGCAATCCCGCCTGCGACGCGAGGCTCGCCTTCTGGCGAAGTTGAACCACCCCAACATCGCGACCCTCTTTCAAGGGCCGGAGGAGGCGGAGGGGATCATCTACCTGGTCCTGGAGTACATAGCCGGGCAGAACCTGGCGGCACATATTCGCGGGGGCCGACTGAGCCTGGCTGAGGCGCTGTCCATCGCGACACAGACGGCCACGGCAGTGGCGGCCGCGCACGCACACGGCATCATCCATCGGGACTTGAAGCCCGGCAACATCATGATCACGCCGCTGGGCCATGTGAAGGTGCTCGATTTCGGGTTAGGCAGGGCGATGGACATGGAGACGATGGGCTCCAAGAGCCCACCCACCAGGCCTGGCTGGCCGATGGGGACAGTGGCCTACATGAGCCCGGAATTGGCGATGGGTAGGCCGGCCGACTATCGAACCGACATCTGGTCGCTGGGAGTGGTCGTCTATGAGATGCTTACCGGCGACCTGCCGTTCGGTGGCGACTCGGAACCGGCCATACTCCACGCCACGGTGCACGATCCACCCCGTGACATGAGGGAGTGGCGTGAGGCGATTCCCGATGCCCTTGAACAGGCCGTGCTCAAGATGCTCCGGAAGGAGCCGTCGGGCCGGCATGCGAACATGGACCTCGTGGTCGGCGAGTTGACCTCCCTGTCGCAGAGCGGGGGCGGGCCCATCGTCGCCGGCGGCGAGACCGCGTCCATCGCGGTGCTTCCGTTCGTCGATCTGAGCCCGAACCGCGATCAGGAGTATTTCTGCGACGGCATCGCGGAAGAGCTGATCAACGCTCTGACGCGAATCCCAAACCTGCGGGTGATCGCCCGGACCTCCGCATTCTCCTACAAAGGCAGAAACATCAGTGTCCGCCAGATAGGAAGAGAGTTGAACGTGAGCACGATTCTGGAGGGCAGCGTGCGGTGGGCGGACGACAGGTTGAGAGTCACGGCCCAGCTCATCGACGTCAAGCACGACTGTCATCTCTGGTCGGAGCGGTACGACCGCCCTCGGGGCGACATCTTCTGCATTCAGGACGACATCACGTCGGCCATCGTGAATCGACTCAAGCTGACGCTTGCGGACCAGGAGAAAGCGAGGTCGGTTGGAGGGCGTCCGGCGAATCTCGACGCCTACCATCTTTATCTGCTGGGCTGCTACTTTCGCAGCAAGGGAACGCCGGGGACCGTGCACAAGGCGTTCGAGTACTTCCAGCAGGCGATCGAGCACGACCCGAACTACGCGCTGCCGTACGTGGGACTGGCCTTGTCCTACAGTCTGCTCCCGTTCTACAGCCTGTCGCCGCCGATGCAGACGGTTCCGAAAGCCAGGGAGATGGTGGCCAAGGCGCTGCAGATCGACCCGATGCTTCCGGATGCACACGGGGCGCTGGGATTCATCAAGACCTGGTACGAGTGGGACTGGGCCGGCGCCCAGCGAGAGATTCGCCTGGCCATCGAGTTGAATCCGGGGTGTGACCGGCTCCACCTCTGGTACGCGTACTGCCTCATGCTGCAAGGACGCTGCGAGGAGGCCCGCCGACAGGTGTGCGAGGCCCTCGACATGGACCCGATATCTGTACTCCTGAATAGGGAATTAGGACTGATCTCATACTTCGCCGGCGACTACGATCGGGCGGTCGATACGCTGCGGAAGACCCTCGAAATGGACCCGTCCATCATGTATGCTCACGCTCATCTCGCGGTTGCCTACATGGGCAAGGGGATGTACGAGGAATCGCTGCGCGAGATTCAGAAAGAGCGCGAGATAGCCCGCGGATCGCACACGTGGGCGGAGACGCTCGACGGGGTCGTGCGGGCCCAGATGGGACAGCGGCAGGGGGCTCGCGAGGCTCTTGACCGGCTTCTGGAGCGGTCGAGGCGGGAATATATCTCACCGTTCCATCTGGCTTGCATCTACTTCACTCTGGAGCAGGATGATGAGGGCTTCGAGTGGCTGAGCAGGGCGTACCACGGCCAGGACCTGTGGTTGTGTTTCCTCCGGGCCCTTCCCCGGTTTGACTGCATCCGCACGGACGCGAGGTGCATCGAGCTGCTGAGGAAGACGAACTTCGCGTAGAGACGCCGAACGCGGGGCTCACTGACATGCCTGCTGCGCCTGGCGATAGAGTTCTTTCAGGGTCGGCGCCATCCAGGGCTCGTCGGCAAGCACCTGGAAGGACTGGGCCAGATAGGCAGGGGAATGTCGCGTGATCCGTTTGTTGTGAGCGATCAGGGCGCGGGCAATCGCCGCGAAGTAGATCGTCGCGTACACGCGCTGCATCTTCTTGTTCGATGCCTTCTCGGCCCACTTCTTGTAGCGATCCTTGATGTCCCGCAGGGTGTCCAGGCTGGTCCGGTCGTCCGACAGGACCGCCTGAATCGGCCGGCTCAGGCGGAGACACACCTTGTCCTGTACTTCGTCGATGAGCCCGGACCCGGACTGCACGGGCCGCGACACGGGACACTTCTCCGCGAGCTGCTCCTGGAGCAACTGCTCGATCGGAACCGCCTCGTCCGCCGAGTCCCGCGTCGGCGCGAGGCAGTCGTCCAGGAACTGGCGGATGTCCTGCGGATCAATCCCGAACACGGTCCGTTTCTCGGTCATGTTGTTGCTCCCAGACTGCACATGCTGCCGACCTGCCATACACTACGTTGCAGAATCGGCGATCTTGCGCGCCGACGGGATCTACGCCGGGTGATATTGCTCGAAAATGCTCCGAAGGTCGCCTATCGCCTCCTCGATCTCGTCCTGCGAGCTGCCTGGGCGGGCTATGTGCCGTGCGAGGACGCGGTGGAAGCGACGTTCGACGGTCACAAGCATGTTCGAGGCCTGCTGTGCCGAGGGGATCGCGTACCTCCTGCAAATCTCCCTTGTCGAGGACTCCGGCTGGTGGCGCAGGGTTCTCAGGAGTCGCTCCTGGAAGACTCCCCAATGGGATTGCAGGCCATCGCGCAGACACTCCGACTCAAGCTCAGTCAGCACGGCGTCGAGCACTGTGCAAGCCCACGCGTAATCGAATGCGGCCGCCGGGTCGCATGGCACGGCGGCGGGCACCTCGTACTCGGAGACGTCGGCCTCCGCCCCGGTGGGAGCCCGCTTCTTTCGCAGCTCGTTGCCGATGTAGTTCTGAAACGACTTGACCAGCAGCGACCGAAATTTCCCCCGCCTTCTGTCCGCTTTGGAGAGAAACTTCCGTTTCCCCACCAGGATGTCGGTCAGGAAGTCCTCTGTGAAGTCCTTCGCGTCTTCGTGGACGAAGCCTTTTCGCCTGGCGTAGCAGTACAAGGGATCCCAGTACTGCTTGTACAATTCCTCTCGCACGGCTTCCCGCTGGTCTGCATCCTCGATGTGCGTCCAGCGCGTTGAGGGGAAGGCAGGTCGTCGTCCAAACGCACTGTCCCGATTCCGAGCTCTGGACACGGCTTTTTCACCTCCGACGGTCCAGGCTCCCACCTGCGACACGTCATGATGGGAACCTCAATCACGTGCCTCTCCAGCGTATCGCCGACGACTCCTCCGCGTCAAGGCCGCCCCGCATGTGGGACATCTCCGCTCGCGGGACAAGACCAGCAGGACGAGCGTCAGAGCCTGGCATATCGCCGGCAACTTCTTCTTCGGCGTCGGCAGGCCGATTGGCTGGCTGGCCGTCGATCCCATGAGCGGAGCGATGTGGGCCCTGGACAAGGACTGCGGTGCACGACTCGCCCCCGGCGCCGCCTCGTTCACATCGGATACCAGCAGCTTGAAGGTGGTCTGCGTGAACAGCGTGCCAGATTACCTTAGACCACACCTGTGCTGGGTGGACTGAACGCAGCAATCGAATGCACGGCACGAGGGAAGGAACGATATAGCAACTCAAGGGGCGAAACGCCACCTGCTAACCCCAGGTCGTCGTTCGCCCCTTGAGTCTATTGGCAATCGGGGAGCAATGCCTCCCTGGTGAAAGACAAGCCCACGTTCCGAGCCACAGAGGCGGGCCCATCCAGACAATCTACGCGTCACCGATCAGACCATGTCCTTGAGGCTCTTCATCGCGCGAATCTTCACGATGTTTCGCGCCGGCTTTGCCTTGAACATGGTTTCCTCGCCGGTAAAGGGATTGATGCCCTTGCGAGCTTTGGTGGCAGGCTTGCGCACCACAACCAGCTTCATCAAACCTGGTACGGTGTAGGATCCGGAGCCGTTGCGGCCGAGGCTCTTCTGAATCTGTCCGGCCATCGCCTCGAACACGGAACCCACCTGCTTCTTCGACAGCCCGGTCGTCGCGGCGATCCCCGACAGGATCTCACTCTTGGTCATTGGCTTCTTCTCTGCCATAACTCATGGCCTCCTTACACTAAGGACAACAGAAAACTATCCATACACGCCACGAAATCCACTCGTGCAACGCGGACATCCACAACATCCATACGTGCTCTTGGGGTGTCTGTCAAGCAAGAATACGTCACAGAATCCGTGAAATCATGCGATTCTTCAAGGGATTCCTGGCAGAGACGGCTGCCGTGAGGGACTTGTGGCGGTCCCCGCGGGGTCTTATCATGGGCGACAGACCGGAAGAACCAGCGTGGTTCACCCGCTCGTGATGTCACCTTTTGTGTGAGAGAGGAAACATGGTTGAGAAGCGCCACACAGGGAGGATCGAGGATCGATCTGGAGCCGGCATCATCCTATGTCTTCTGCTTCTTTCGGCAGCGGGCGGCCTTGACGCCGCATCGAACGAAAGGTATGTGCCTTGCACGCGCGTGGCGATCCGCGAGAGCCGGTGGTTCCTCAATGAGCAGGTGACGTATCGAGGCACCAGGGCCGAGGGATTGCTGATGAACGTGCGAATGGTCAACTCGGTCTTCGAGGACCGAGGCCGTCCTGACTTCGATCCGAACGCCAACACGGAGGAGTTCCTCGCGCAGATTCCAGACTACGTGGCGCACGGCGTCCGCGCCTTCACGATCTGTCTGCAAGGCGGCATGCCCGGCTACGAAGGCGCCGTCAATTCCGCGTTCAATGCGGACGGCTCCTTGCGCAACTCATATCTGCGGCGTGTGCGCCGGGTCATCGAGGCCTGTGACCGCCACGGAGCGGCGGTGATCCTCGGCTGTTACTACCAGCGCCAGGACCAGGTCCTTGCGGACGAGGCCGCCGTGCGTGCCGGCGTCGTCCATGTCGCGACATGGATCACAGAGAGCGGTTTCACGAATGTCGTTCTGGAGATCGCCAACGAGTTCGAACACGGCGGCTTCGACCATCTCGCGTTGAAGACGGGCGAGGGCATCGCCGAGCTGATCGGCCTGGCGAAGCGGACCTCGCCGTCGCTGCTGGTTTCCGCCAGCGGGCTGGGTCATGGGCGGTCGTCCGACAGCGTCGCCCGGGCGAGCGACTTTCTGCTGATCCACTTCAACGGCACGCGACTGGAAGAGATCCCGGATCACATTGCGGCGTTGAGGAAGTTTCGCAAGCCGATCGTGTGCAACGAGGACCAGAAGATCGGCGAGCAGGGCGCGAAGGCCGCCGAGCTGTGCGTGGCCAACGGAGCGTCGTGGGGCTTCATGCACGTCGAGGTGAATCAGCACTTTCCCTTCACGTTCCAGGGGGCCGTGGACGATCCGCAGGTGTATGCGGCCATCCGGCGAGTCACGTCAGCCGCCGCTCTTGGCGACACGAGGCTCCGGCTGATCATCGAGACCGACGCCGGCGGCGATCCGGACGACGAGCAATCGCTTGTGCGATTCCTCCTGTACGCGAACGAATGGGACGTCGAAGGGATCATCGCGAATCGCCCGGCGACCCGGCGACCGGAGAACAGCAATCCCGAGGATACCGGCCTGGGTATCGTGTGCCGGCTGCTCGATGCATACGGCGGGTGTTGGCCGAGCCTTGTGCGACACGATCCCCGCTACCCCACGAAGGAGTCCCTCCGGCGGCGCACCGTCGCCGGCTACAACGATATGAATGACGCGGTGAACCTGATCGTGGCGGCGGTCGACAAGGACGATCCTCGCCCGCTCTGGTATTCGGACTGGGGCACGGACAACGGGGCGGCCGTGAACAACCTGAAGCGGGCTCTGGACCTCGTGTATCGCCAACGCGGGCCGCAAGGCTACGCGCGATTCAAGTCGAAGATTCGACTGGCCTCCTACGACAAGTTCGGCGATCACACGACCACCATCGCGCCGCCGTTTGCGATCTGGGTGAACACGTTCCAGCCGCCCATGGAGGGCAAACGCTGGTATCACCGGTTCTCCGCCCTCACGTCCCAGGCCGGGGGCTTCGATCTCAAGCGCGACGTGCTCACGGATCACGGCCCACTCGGTGCCCTGTACCCGACGAATACGACTCACTGGGCCAAAGAAGGCGACACGATGACGTTCCTCTACCTGGTGCCGACGGGCATGAACGATCCCAACGAGCCGTCCTGGGGCAGTTGGGCCGGTCGCTATGGGCTGAACGAGAGCTTCCCTGCGATGCGGCACCACTGGGCCAATCAGACCGATACGCGGAACGGCGCGGCGAGCCGGGACAATACGCTCGCCCGCTGGGCGGCGGATTTGCAGAACGACTTTCGCGCGAGGCTCGACTGGTGCGTGAAGTCCGTGAAAGAGGCGAATCACCCGCCCCGCGCGGTCGTGAACGGTGTGGAAGGCAAGGCGATTCTGCATCTGGCCGCACAGCCGGGTCAGATGGTGTCGCTCGATGCCGGTCTCTCGCAGGATCCCGACGGCGACGCGCTCCGCTACGGGTGGTTCGTCTACCGCGAGGCCGGGACATACCCGGGCGAAGTCACCTTGACGAGTGCATCGCCATCTGTGGCGCTGCTGAACGTTCCCGGTGACGCGGCGGGCAAGACCATCCACATCATTCTGACCGTGCATGACGATGGAAGCCCGCCGCTTACGGCGTACCGCCGGGCGGTTGTGCACGTCTCCGCGACCGACTACTTCCCTCCGCCGGAGTCGCAGGGCGGCTGGCGCAAGCTCGACGAGCCGGCGGAGATTCGCCGGATTGGCGGCATGGACGCCGCGAAGCTGGACGAATTGAAGGACTGGCTGTTGCAGAGTGACGATCGAGGCTTCGCGGCGGTGGTGATCCGTCGGGGCTACATCGTGCTCGAAGTCGAGCGAGGCAACAGCGCCAAGACAGACGCCCGCCGCGTGGCGTCGGTCTCCAAGGCGGTCTGTGCGACGGTGCTGGCGATCGCCTCCGAGCGAAGCCGGCAGGGATTGACGCCTCGGCGGATGAAGTTCGACGACCTCGCGTTCGATTTCATTCCGTGGGCCCAGCCACTGAGCGACCCGCGCAAAGCACAGATCACCGTCAAGCAACTGCTCAATCACACGTCCGGCCTGTGCCCGGAGGCGACCGGGGCGTCCAACGAAGGCGCGTGGGAGTACATCCTCGGTCACAGCGGCGACCCGCGGACCGCCAGGCTCGCGTTCGATCCCGGCGCCGGCTGCGGCTATTCCACGCACGCCCTTCACCATGCCTCGCTGGTGTGCGAGACGGTGACGGGCAAGTCGTACGACCAGTTCGCCATCGAGGCGCTCTTCAAGCCGCTTGGCATCGAGCACTGGTGGTTCCAGTACTTCGACGGCGGCGAGGGGATCGGCCGCCATCCCACGCACGGGCTGGGTATGCCGGCGCGCGACCTCGCGCGGATCGCCTATTGCATGCTCCACGGCGGCCGGTGGGCCGACCGGCAGGTGATCCCGAAATGGTTCGTCGAGGAAACCGCCGCACCTACACACAATGTCCGAACTCCGGAGATGCGCTGGCATCTCAATCCGCAAATCTTCTCGCACGCCTGGGAGCTGCCCGCGCGTCTGACCGGCGAGGGCGGTCGCACCGGACTCGGCATTCCCTCCGACGCACGCGACAAGCCCGGCTCGGGCGGTCAGCTCATCGCCTTCGTGCCCAGCCTCGACTTAGTCGTCACGCGCCAGACCGGCAGCAGCGGCGACTGGCAATACGAAGAATACCTGCGCCGCGCCTGCGCAGCCGTGATGCCAGGCGCAGCAGGGTCTCATTCCCGGACACAAAGGTCACCGGTCGTCTCGAAGCGTTGACCGTTGCTCAGCGTGCCGCGCGCACGCTCCTGGGCAGGTACGGTCTGCACGGGAACCTGTGGGCTTCTGCGCGCGGACGCGCGAGCGGGGGACTCGCCAGCCTGCAACGTGCTCGCATCGGACGGCGTGGCGGCCCTCCACTACTCTATTCGCAGAAGGGGTCGCATGTCTGCGCGGCCGGTGGATTTCCTGGCGGGAGCCGGCTATTGCGGGCACCGGTTTCAAATGCTACAATCGAAGCTGCCGAAAGACGGTAGGTTCCCTTCATGAAGCATGCGGACAGGACAAGCATAGGGGGCGCGAAGAGCGGCTTTGCGACGACCCATTGGTCGATCATCCAGGCGGCCAAGACCGACGATTTGACGCGACGACACGTGGTCATTGGCAACCTCACGACCACCTACTGGAAGCCGGTCTACTGCTACCTCAAGAGGCGAGGGTACGACAACGAGCAGGCCAAGGACCTGACACAGGACTTCTTCTGCGAGATCGTGCTCGGGCGCGGACTGGTGAGCAAGGCCGACCGCGAAAAGGGCCGGTTCCGGACGTTCCTGCTCACCGCCCTCGAACGGTACGCGGTCAGCAGGATCCGTCGCGACACGAGGCGAAAGGCGGCGCCCAAGGGAGGGCTGGTCGCCCTGGACTTCGAGGACCTGGCAAACCTGCCGACCCCGCACGCCTCCGGCACGGCGGAAGAGGCCTTCCATTTCCGCTGGGCGGCCGACCTGCTCGAACAGGTCCTGGCAGAAGTCAAAGAGGAGTACTGCGGCACGGATCGTGCTGCATACTGGGAGGTGTTCCGCCTGAAGATCCTGGTCCCGATCCTCGAAGATGTCGAGGGTCCGCCGTTGGCGGAGCTTTGCGCGAGGTTTGGGATCGACAACGAATCCCGGGCGGCCAATATCATCGTCACCGTCAAGCGCCGATTCCGGGCGGTTCTCCGGCGTCACTTGCGGGACCTGGTGGGATCGGATTCCGAGGTGGACGACGAGTTGAACGAGATTTTCAGAATTCTGTCTGGACCTCGCGCAGGATGACGATGCATCCGGCGAATCACAGGCAGGAGAGTGGTGCGCGGTGCACCCGACATTGCTATTGATAGGTACATTCGATGGACAAAGAATCGAAGGGACACCACTTACGGCCGGAGAAACTGGCGCGATTGTGGGATATCGGATCGGATGTCCATATCGAGGCGGCGGACAGTGCCGGCGCCGGCGAGGAGCGCTATGCCGAGCTGCTCCATGACTGGCTGGCGCGACAGTTGCCCCCCGACCCCGTCCAGACACAGGACCTCGTGTCTCTGCTGCCCGAGGCGCTGGGGCAAATCTGCCAGGAGGTTCGGCCGTTCTCGGGGGATTCGATCGGCTTCCTGCTTACCCATGCGGATACGGACGTCCAGGTGCTCAGGCGGATCAAGGATTACGCCAAGGAATTGGGCGCCCCGCCGGCTGGCGAGGTCGAACGGGAGGTGGCCCTGGCCGTCTATTTCGCCGCGATTGCCGCCGCGCTGGTGTCTCACGAGACCCGAATCTCTCAGCACGGTGACGCGAGACTCCGCAGCGCTTTTGAAGCTCTGAGCGAGCGGAACGCCGTCCCATCGGAGCTTCGATCGCTATTCCGCAAGGCCTGTCGTCGATCTCCGTGATCGCCCCAACAATGCCACGATCTCCGTGACCGGCCTGGCCGCGCCCGCACCCCTCTTCATACCGGCGGCATTGTAGAACGCACACCTCGCCTCCTATTCCCGCCTATCGCCATCCGGTCAGTGTCCCCACGCGCTTGATGGAATCTCGCAAGAAAATGTCTCCCTGCCGCGCAGGATCTCTGCGGAAAGAGCGAACCCCTACGCGCAGAAACGCGGTGCCGGTCGTGAATCGAAGCGGTTCGATCCAGTCGGCACGCGAAAGAATGAAACAGAGGTGAAGCCATGTGTCCCATGCTCAGGTTCGCTCATCCGCATGTTCGTCCCTGGCGACAAGCCCTTATCGTGAGTGTTGCCGCTCTGATCTACGCCTGCGGCAGCGTCACTGCTCATCCCATGGCCTCCGCAGACGCCCGGCGAGTCGTACAAGGTTGGCTGAGCACCAGTGGAGAGGCCCTCGGTGTCAGAATGGGCAAAGACGTCGTGAGGGTGGACAGCTACGCCGGGCAGGACGGCGCCGTGCTCTACCACGTCGTCTCCCTGAAGCCGGGCGGGTTCGTGATCACCTCCGCAGACGACGAGATCGAGCCCATCATCGCCTTCGCCGATGACGGGACGTGTGAGTTCTCCGAGAACAACCCGTTGTTCGTGCTTGTGACGCGGGACATGCAGGCCCGCATGGAGGGCGTTGCAGTCTCGGCCGGCAGCAGGGTCTTCGCGGCCCGGGCGGCGGAAGGCCCCGGCGGCGGCGCCAAATCCAAATGGCATCTTCTGATGGGTCAGACAGATGTGCGTCTGTACTCGGCGGCGGCAGAAGTCGCCCAGTTCGTTCCCAACGACGTGCGCGTGCCGCCGTTGCTGGCGAGCCGCTGGAATCAGTCGACCGAGCACGGATACTCCTGTTACAACTACTTCACCCCGCAATTGCAGAACGGCAAGCTCGTCTTCCAGTCGGGCGCGGTGGATAATTGCCCCTGCGGTTGTGTCGCGACGGCCCTTGCTCAGTTGATGTACTACTGGCGCTACCCGGAGCGATCGCCCAGGCAGTCCGAGTACACGATCTTGGTCGCCGCCGGCGAGGACAGGCCGGACTACGAGTGGCCCGTCCTTCTGCGCGGCGGCGATTCCGAAGGTGGGCCGTACGACTGGGACAAGATGCCCGCCATCCCTGCCCAGGACGCGACGGACGAGCAGCGGCAGGCCATCGGGGCGCTGTGTGCGGACGCCGGCGCCGCCGTCCACATGAGCTATGGCTCCGATGGGTCGGGGACCACCATGGACAGCATCGCCCCCGCCCTTCGCGATACGTTCCACTACCGCAACGCCGTGTTCGGGATCGACCGGCACGATTCGCTCGTCTATGATCTGTCGTCGGAGCTGGAGTCCATGGCAAACCCGAATCTCGACGCCGGTTGTCCGGTCCTCCTGTGCCTGCTGTCGGCTACTCGCGGGCACGCCATCATCACCGATGGGTACGGCTACAATTTCTCCTCCCTGTACTACCACTTGAACATGGGCTGGAGCGGCGTGGATGACGCCTGGTACAACATGCCCCACGTCAGCACTTACACGGTGGTTGGGGCCTGTATCTACAACGTCTTTCCCCTGGCCGGCGGCGAGATCATCAGTGGGCGAGTCGCCGATTCACAGGGCCGTCCAGTCGGCGATGTCACGGTGGTCCTGACCGAGGGGGCTGCCGAGCGAGTCACCACGACGAACGAGGCGGGCGTCTACGCGTTCGTCGCTGTGACGTCCGAAGGCCGCTGTCAAGTCTCCGTGAGCCAGGAGGGCTGCGCGTTCACGCCGGCTGAGCGCGCGGTGACCACAGGTCGGTCGATGGACGCGAGCCCGCTGTGCGGGAACGTCTGGGCCGTGGACTTCACGCTGGCGGGTCCAGGGGACGAGAGCGACTCCGGCCGCGAAGACGACGGCAATACCGAGACCTTTGAAGGGGACCGGACTGCGGGCCAATTCGACTGGATCACCGACTGGGTCATCAGCGACGCCGCGTGGACCTCTCCACACCACAGCATCAAGAGCAAGCCCATCGGCCATGGCGCATCATCGTCGTTGGCCATCAGCCTGGACTGTCGGGAGGGCGAGATCTCCTTCTATCTCAAAGTCTCGTCCGAGGGCAACTGTGACTTCCTGACGTTCCGCATCGACGGCCGGCTACTGAGGAGCTGGTCCGGCCAGGAGGACTGGCAGTATGTCTCGTTCCCTGTGACGGGCGGCCGGCACAGCTTTCAGTGGCAGTATTCCAAGGACTACTCGGTCGCCAAACGAGACGACTGTGCCTGGCTGGACGACATCACCTTCCCGATCTCACGACCGTAGGCTCGGATCCGTCAGGCTCCGGGCGAACAACATACCTTCACCCCTTTTTGTGAGGACGCAGCCATGAACAAGAAGAAATGTCAACCGCAGGTCGCTGTAACGAGCCACGAACCAAACGCCGCAATTGCCAGGGAGATCACCATGAACCGACACAAATTCGTCGTGCTGGCCGCATTGGCCACGATCCTGATCCACGCTTCACTCACATTGGCCGTCGACTACTTCATCGCCAGCGGCTATACCGACAGTGAGTACAACGACTATGGCTGGTGCAAGGTGGCCGGCCTGGTCGACGCATTCAACGGCATTGGCCTGACCCAGTACAAGCTCGTGGGCGCCAGTCCGTGGCAGTTCTATGAGAACTCCCTCATGCCGTCATCGAATCTGCGATGGCCGTTTGACGCCATTCGGGCCGATTACGCGACGCTTGGCGTGTTCTGTGGCCACGCGGGCACCTTCAAGGACAAGTCCGCCAACAAGTTCTGTCTATTCTTGCAGGCGAGAGATGCGTTCGGCGGGACCGACGTGATCGCCGGCGAGATGATGGCGCTGGGCGAGAGTCTCAGCCGGGATTCCGCCTATCCGGGATACTGCCGTTACTTCATGGCCCTTGGGTGCAACACCGTGGCCATGGGACCGGCCATGTCCGACGCCGGCAATCCCACATTCTCCCGACCTGACCTCTATGACAGGACGAACTCAAACCACGCCGATCCCGCCAAGATCTGGTGGCCTGTCATGACGGACGGATTGCGGATGGTCATGGGGTTCACGGACTACTCCTATTCCGGCAATCTGGATCGTGGCAAGTGGCAGAAATTCAAGACCTATTACGACATGGGTGGCTCGATCGCGTGGTCGTTCGCCAATACGGCGCTCGATGCGTCCAGCTACCACAAGCCGGTAGTGCTGACCCAGGGGCGAGACGGGGATGAGTGTCTATCCATTGAAAACGAACACTACTTCCGGACCTATCGGCCCAATGGGAATGGGACATTCCGCTGGCACTGGTGGGGTTCCGATCGAGTTCGCAGCTTCAACGGCTACTATGTGTGGGATGGCCCTGATCCCGCGGGTGCATCGAACGGCGGCGCGGATCGGACGACCGACCTGCCCAGTGAAGGGTGGGTATATGAGAGCAGCGACGCCGGGGCCGGTGAGGATCCCACGATTGAGAGATACCTGGCGGCGCTGGGGGCCGAGAGCAACGCCATGTTGTTCGATGCTCCTCGGGAGCGCGCCACCTACAAAATCGCCGACGGACGGCAGTTGTCGGTGGACCGCCGCAGTGGCTGCCTGCTCTATCAGGACGCTCAGGTCTCGGCCTTGAACGGACCCAGTGGCCTGTCCCAGGATGAGTGCATCGAGCTGGCCAGGTCCTTTCTGATCGATAGCAAGATCGTGGGACCCAATGAGGTCGTGGTGGACAGCGTGGTGACGGAAACGTACATGACAGTTACGGATCGCCAGAGTGATCCAGCGTCCCAGAACCCTGAGCCGCAAGTCGCGCGTTACACCGTCGTCCTCAAGAGGAATCTCGGCGAGCTTCCGATCCTCACGAATGACACCGACACGATCCGTGTGGAGATCGGCCAGAATGGGAAGATCGCATCCCTGGTCAGTTCCTATAAGTATGGCCGCAGGGTCAGCAAGGTGGAGTCTGTGAAGGGCGCACTGCCGGACACGTGGCAAGCCAGAGCCGTGTTCGCGAAGTCGGGCAGTATCCAGAACATCCGGGCAGGCATGCTGCCGATGCCTGATGGAACCTACGTCCCGGTCTACGAGGTCGCGGCGGTCACGTTCCCGGACGGACGCCTGCCCGTCGCTCAGATCACCTGCCATCGGATGGACACACTGGAGCCCGTCGTTGGCGACGAGGCATCCGCCGGTGATGACCACACGCTGGGGTCCGATGAGCCAGCGTCCGAACCGAGCAAGTGACCGGAGGAACCGCTGACGGAGGGGATAGGTCGCGACGGCCACCGGGTGGGTCGCAGGGCTGCGAGCACGAGCTCGCAGCCCTGTCTCTTTTGTTCCGGGTGGATGCGTCGCCGGGAGGCGGCGATTCCGAGGCAGGCCGGTAATACCACGGCACTACGCTCCGCGAATCGCCAGTAGATGGAACCGCAAAAATGGCTGGCCACTCCGAAAAAAGTTGCGGCCGTTGTGTGTAAAAATAGGGAAAAGCGGGGTAGTGTGGGTGTCCGTGATGATTTATGTCTTGACCCTGGGGTGTCTGAGTGGTATAGTAAGATAACAGTTTTTCGCAGACTGATGAGTTGGGTAGTTAGTCCGTGTGATGATCCGGAGTGTGAAAGGCTCTCTCGCAGAGAAGCTGGGAGGCACGTCACAGGCAATCACATGGAGGGGGTTAGGAAAGGGCATTTGGCGTTCTGCAATTCCCGAGCACGCAAGACGAGAGTCGGGACGCATTACAGCCTCAGGATGCCGCCAAGACACTGTGCGAGACACTGATACTTCCCACTGAGTTGGATGCTGAGTCGGGCGCCTATGAGGTGCCGTGCTCAGGGCTGTGGTGAGTCGCAGTGGCGTCGCTGGCAACAGCAGACGCACTCGGCGCGCCCTGCGCGGACGGAGTCTACATAGGCAAGTCCGATAATCGGGCCACGCGGTTCAGGCCGATATCGGGCAGCGAGGGTAGAAGTAGATGCTGGGGACGTGCAGATGACCATTGTTTATGCTACAGTCCTTTTCGGGACGATGACGATCGCCACATTTCTTGTGCCGATCATCTCGCGGTTGGCCAAGAGATATCGCCTTGTCGATCCCCCAGGCCCGCGAAAGGTGCATCACGCCCCGATCCCTCGCATCGGTGGCATCGCCTTCATCGTGCCGACACTCGCGTTGGTGTCGCCTTTGTTCTTCCTGAACAACGAGATCGGCCGGTCTTTTCGCGAACAGGGGGTGGAGTTTACCGTCCTGCTGGCGGCTGCGTCCCTCATGTTCGTCATCGGCCTGATCGATGATCTGCGATCGGTGCCGGGCTACATCAAGCTATTGTGCCTGCTCGTGGCTTCCCTGGCGGTTTGTGCATCCGGGGCGACGCTACGATCGTTTTCGCTGGGGACATGGTTGGATGTCCAGACGGGTCTGGCCGGCTGGCCGCTGACAGTGCTCTGGATCACGGCGATCACGGTGTGCATGAACTTCGTGGACGGACTGGACGGGCTTGCCGCCGGGATCGCGGCCATGGTCTGTGGCGCCATCGCTCTGTTGGCCTTCCTGACCGATCAGGCGGCGATGGTCGTCCTGATGCTGGCGCTGTTGGGCAGCGTGGTAGGATTCCTGTTGTTCAACTTCCATCCCGCGAAAATCTTCATGGGCGACGGCGGCTCGATGTTCCTCGGCTTCGTGATCGGAGCCGGCAGCATCGTGTGCCAGACGAAGACGTCCACCGCGGTGGGCCTGGTGCTCCCGTTCCTCGTGTTGGGTGTGCCGATCTTCGACACCGGGTTCACGATCTTCCGTCGCCAGATCCTGGAGCGTCGTTCAGCGTTCTCGCCCGACCGCAAGCACCTGCACCACCTGCTCCTGGACCTTGGACTGTGTCAGCGCACCGTGGCCCTGGTCATCTATGCGGTCACGGCGATCAACGCGAGCATCGGGGTGTTCCTGATCACGGCGACGAACGGACAAGCGGTGGGGCTGACGGTCGCCGGATTGCTGTTGCTGCTCTGCCTGTTCATGTGCGTCCATAGCAGGCGCCATTATGAGATCTTGGCGACCTTGAAACACAACTGGATCATTGGCCGGGAGATCAAGGCGGTCAATCACAATTTCGAGGCGGCGGAGCTGAGAATGCGTGATGCCACGACCTTCGCCAGGTGGTGGGAGATTGTATGCGAGATGGGCGGCCAGATGTACTTCCAGAGCATCGGTCTGTGGAATCGGCGCAACGGCGATTACGTGAGCGCCCGTGCCTGGGACGCGCCCGATGGGAAGTTCCCGACGAACCGGACCACGCAGGTCCACCTGCCGCTTCGGCCGAGCCCCGCCGGTGAGTGCGAGTTGAGGGTGCGCATCTGGGTGAACGGCTGTCTGGAAGTGGGCGGCCGGCAGGCACTGCTGCTGGCCAGGTTGATGGACGAGTTCCCGCCGCCGGTAGAGAAGGGGGCGGAGGAACACACGGAGGCGCCTGTGCCGTGCGAAAGTCCGATTTTGTCAAGACAAGAGGAGGCCAGGAACGTGACCGTTGCAGAAGCACAGACAATGACCAGCGAGGCGCAGATGCCTGCGCCGGTAACCCTCATGGGAGTCCCGGTCGTGCCTTTCGAGACGTACGATCAGGCCCTGGCATGTATCGAAGAGAAGATAGAATCGAACTGCCGATCCCTTTGCGTGGCCATCAACCCCATCAAGATGCATCGAGCCTGGCACGAGCCGGAGCTGCTCCACATGCTCCGGCAAACGGACGTGAGCATCTGCGACGGCATCGGCGTCTCACTCGCTTCCCGCATCCTCCATGGTCGGAGCATCAAGCGGATTACCGGATGTGACCTGTTCTTCAAGCTCCTGTCGCTGGCGTCTCGGCGACGGTGGGGCGTGTATCTGTTGGGGGCTTCGGCCCAGGCCAATGCGGCCGCACGCCAGGGTCTGCAAGACATGTATCCCCAGTTGAGGATCGTCGGATGGCACGACGGGTATTTTGAGGATTCAGCCCCGGTGGTCGACGACATCAACGCCAGCGGGGCGGACCTGCTGTTTGTGGCCATGGGCTCTCCGAAACAGGAGTACTGGCTCTCGCGTCACCGACATCTCCTCGACGCCAGATTTTGTATGGGGGTGGGGGGAAGCTTCGATGTCGCGTCCGGCAACATCAAGAGAGCCCCGAAGGTCTTTCGGATGACCGGCACGGAGTTTCTGTTCCGCTTTGCAGTGGAGCCACGCAAACGATTATCCCACCAGGGCATTCTTCTGCGGTTTCTGCTCCGAGTGGTCGGCGCCAAGCTGTCAGGCGCCGATGCATCCCTGAGCGGAGCCAACTGATCCGACTGGTGGCAGCATTCGCCGGTGATTGGTCGCCGATAATATCGTGAGAATCACCGAGAATGCATGACTCACCGCCAGCACGGCCCGAAGAGGCCGACTGCTCGCAACATCATGTCTATTGGGGGTGATGGTGCCTGCGTACCATCGAAAACATTCTGAAAAGTCAGTCCCGGAATCTGACGATTCTTCCTGTGCGCAATAGTGCCCTGGGAAGTGGCTGTTTGGCTGCACGGAACCTGCGGCGGGCAAGGCCTTCTGGACCCAGAGAGTGTGACCACGGAGCACGTGCAGACACTCGGCAGGGGACTGCAATGCCCCCTGCTGCTACCCACGGGGACGGAGTCTGCGCAGCGATCATACATCGAAATACATGGACGCTGGAGACGACGAGTCGTCTCCAGTTGTGTCGTCCGGGGTACCTCACGACGGCGCAGCCGTAGGATTCGAGTGTGCCAACAACATTCTGAGACTTGCAGGATGAGAAGGTGCGTATGAACCGAACAAACGATACAGACAAACGCGTGGACTGGACGGACGAGCCCGATCCGCAGCGTTCCTCGGACCGGATCGCGCGCAACAGCAAGGACGTGGATCATCCGGAGGAAGTACAGCCGGCGAGGGTCAGCCGGCGTCCGAGAGCGAGCCAGGATCACGACAATGTGCCCGCCGTCATAGACCAGATCAAGAACCCTGACGCCGGTCCGGATGCGGGGGGGGCCTCACAGCCGGGAGTCCCCGGGGCGATCAGCCCCGCGCCGTCGGGGAATCGGGCCTGGGTGGCGAATCTGCGCATCCCGGTCGGCTCTTCTCCAGCGGAGGTTCTGGCGTCGGTGCTGCGCTTCAAATGGACGCTCCTGGCGATTGCCATACTGGTTTCCGCCCCGATCATCCTGGCGATCTGGACGCAGATCGTACCCAAGTACCAGGCGAGAGCGGAGGTGCGCGTTCGGCCGATCATTCCGCGCCTGGTGTTTCGAACGGACGAAAACGGCGTGATTCCCTTGTATGATTCCTTCGTGAACACCCAGGTCTCTCTCATCCGGGGCCCGACCGTCCTGCAGCGAGTGCTCGATCAGCCGGAGATCCAGGCGGCCCAGTGGTACAGGAGCCCTCCGCAATCGTTGGTGGAACGATTGGGGGGACGGATCGTCCCCCCCATCGAGAAGCTCCGCGACGGCCTCGTGGTTCGCCCGCGCCTTCGAACGGAGATCATCGACATCACGTTTGCCGACCCTCTGGCCCGGGACGCCAGGCTCCTCGTGGATACCGTTCTGGACCAGTATATCAAATACGTTACGGAGAAGTCCGACGCGACGGAGGATACGCTGTACCGCCAACTGGTGGACCAGTACAAAACGCTGGAGAACGAAATCCAGGGACGGGAGAGGGTCTGCATCGAGCTCCACAAGGCTCTTGGCACGGAGGTCCCGCAGGAGCTCATCGCCAACAAACGGGTTCGTCTGGATGGCACGCGAGCCCGCCTGGGGCAACTGCAAAACAACATTGCCATCCTCCAGTGGAGGATGGAGCAGGCCGGGGGGAAGGACAGCAACCAGGTGCCGGACGCCTCCCTCACGGCCGTGGAGCAGCAGCCGAAGTACTATGAGGACCCGGAATGGCGAAAACTGGATCTGGACGCCAAAAGGATTCAGCACCTGATTGACAACGGCGTCCATGGTCCCAACCACTCGGAGGGAATCCGCATGCGAAAGGACTTGCAGTTCGCGGAGGAACTGGTTCGACAGCGGGAGACCCAACTGGATGAAGAATGGCGCGACCGGTTGAGGAACTCGCCGGGGACGTCGACCGTGAGTGCCGACATGGAACGTTCCAACGCTCCACTACGGATGATGCCCATCGAGTACCAACTGGCCCAGGCGAAGCGTGAGGAGCAGCTCCTGCACGCCGACCTGGCCGCCCAGGAGGTGGAGTTCAAGCAGTTGTTCGAAAGCGCCCAGTCCCTGGAGCGGGAGAACAGCATCCTGCGGCAAAAGCGAGAGTTGTTCGATGCGGTGCGCCAGCGTCTGGATCAGAAGAACGTGGAGCGGAACGTCCCCGGCTCGATCGAAGTGTTGACACGGGCGTTCTCTTCGTCCCGGCCCGAGCAGGACCGTCGCCTCGTCTTCACCGCCATGGCGCTGTTCGTCGGTCTGGGCATGGGCAGTGGCGGCGCCTACTTCCGGGCGAGCAGGAACGCGGGGATCTACGATCCGAAAGACATGCCGCAGGCCATGCAGGCGCCGTTCCTCGGGCACGTGCCCCTGGTACGCACCCGAAAGCCGATCGGCAGGTCCCTGTGCGAAGAGATCACCCAGAAGCAGTTCATGCTCGTGGAGTCCGTTCGGCTCGTGCGCACGGCTCTGCTGTCCAGGCTGGACAGTCAGCGCACCACGATGATCCTGATCACCAGCGCCACGCCGGGGACCGGCAAATCGAACTTCACGATGATCCTCGGCAAGAGCCTGGCGCAGGCCGGCAAGAAGGTCCTCATGATCGATGTGGACTTCTACAAGAGGACGCTCTCGAAGCGGTTCGACGTGGTGGACAAGCCCGGACTTCTGAATTGCCTGAGCTCCAAATCGATCGACACGGGACATGTGTTCCCGACGGAAACGCCGGGCTTGTGCGTCATGTCTGCCGGCAAACGGAGCGACACAGGCGCGGCATTCGAGGAAATCGCCAACGGAGCCTTCAGTGCCTGCATGAGCCAGTTGTCGAAGGAGTGCAACTACGACGTCGTCCTGCTGGACAGCGCTCCCATTCTGCTGGGCGCCGACGCGACCATTCTGGCCAGCCAAGTCGATGGCACCATCATGGTCGAGCGAGAGCACGTATCGAGACGCTCCACCGTGGTCAGCGCACTCACTCGCCTGAATTGTGCGGGCGGACGCCTCCTGGGTACCGTGTTCATCGGTTCCGGCGGCGGCGACGACTTCGGATACGGGTACGGCTACGACCGTTATCGCAGCCGAGGCAGAGAGGCATAAACGCGGATGAATCCAGGGAAGTCACCCGACATGCAGACCGTCTCCAACGTCGTCCAGCAGTTGCGTGCGATCGCCGTCCGGACATTGCCGCGGATGTACTGTCGTGACCAGCGGCTGTTCGCCTTTCGCCTTCGAGAGAAGGGCGGGATGGAAGTGCGAGAAGGCACGAGCCGCCGGTATACGGCCATTGTTTTGATCGCTCTGGCCGGCGAAGACCGGGACGTTGCCGCAGACGTGCTCGGGGACCATCGGCCGGAAGACGTATGCACGAATCTGATTGAGCATCTGGACCGAATGGATGATCTGGGCGAAGTGGCCCTGACTACCTGGGCGGCCAGGGCGCTGGGGCACTCGCAGACGCAACGGGCCATCGACGCACTGCGACGGAGGGAGCCCTGGCAACGCTCCTATCCCATCGTTGAGCTGTCATGGGCATTGACAGCTCTGGTCGCCGACGGCAACGACACCACCGACATGGCTCAGGCGCAGATGACCGGCCAGGCCCTGCTTGGCTCCTTCAGGCAGGAATCCGGCCTCTTCCTGCACCAATCTCCGGGAAGCAAGGCATCCAGGCTGCGGGCGCATGTGAGCTGTTTTGCAGATTTCGTGTATCCGATTCAGGCGTTGTCACACTATCATATCGCGACCGCAGACCACCGGGCGGCGGAAGTGGCCGGCTGGTGCGCCGAGCGCATGTGTCAACTCCAGGGGCCGGCCGGTCAGTGGTGGTGGCACTATGACGTCCGAACCGGACAGGTACTGGAGCGATATCCGGTGTACGCTGTGCACCAGCACGCCATGGCGCCGATGTGCCTGTTTGCACTGGCCCGGGCATGCGGCCAGGACCATTCTGCCTCGATCCGTGCGAGTCTCCGCTGGCTGGTCCATCCGGCAGAGAACACTCGGTCTCTCATTGACACAGAACGCAACGTGATCTGGCGCAAAGTGACCCGGCGCGAGCCTCGCAGGCTGGTTCGAGGACTACAGGCGGCCGTCAGTGGCGTCCATCCAAGCCTCCGGGTGCCGGCGATGGACGTCTTCTTTCCGCCCGTCGCGATCGACTACGAAACGCGGCCCTATGAGATGGGTTGGCTCCTCTACGCCTGGCCCGTCAGCCGTGACCTGCAATCCATGAGTCCATCGGCCTCGTCGCAAACCAATGCAACAGTGAGTTCAGACGAGAAAGCATGAGTATCCGTCACGTAGCCCTGTATGTCGTCATTGCCGGTCTCTCCATGTATGCCTGGAAGGACTGGTTCAAGAGCCTCTGCGGCCTTCTCTTGCTCATGGCGGTCTTCGAACACGAGGACATGCCCAAGGCGGTATTCGGCGTTCAGGGGCTGAACCCATGGAACATGCTCTTCGTCATGGTAGCGATTGCGTGGGCGGCAAGTCGCCATCGCGAGGGGCTCTTGTGGGACATGCCTCGCCACATAAGCGTGCTGCTGCTGATATACCTGGCGGTGATTCTCATCGGCGTCCTTCGCGCGGTCTTCGACCGCGCCTATATCGCGGATTACCCCTTGAAGAACTTGATCAGCGAAGAGCTGATCAATACGGTCAAGTGGGCCCTACCCGCGATCCTGCTCTTTGACGGCTGCCGGACTCGCCGGCGAGTCGTCATGGCTCTGGTCTGCATACTCGCCGTGTATGTGATCGTCGCCATACAGGTGGGCAGGTTCATGCCGCCCGGTGCGGCCTTTGGCGACAGCGGCTCCCTTGACCGTTTGCGCGTAAGGCTGGGCAGGTACATTGGGTACAGCGCTTGTGACATCTCCGCAATGCTGGCCGGCGCGTCGTGGGCGATTCTGGCATCGCTGCCGCTTATCCGCCGGCGAAAGTACCGCATCATGGGCTGGATATTAGCCGGTGTCGTTGCCTACGGGCAGTCACTCACCGGCGGAAGGGCTGGCTTTGTGGCGTGGGGAGCCACGGGATTCATCCTTTGTCTTCTGAAATGGCGCAAGTACCTGATCCTCGCACCGGTCGTTGTGATCTTGCTGCCGGCGGTGTTTCCTGCCGCCGCAGCCAGGATGCTTTCAGGCTTCGGGCAGACGGATGTCTCCGGACAAAGCGTCAGGGATGATGATACGATAACCTCCGGAAGGAACCGGATGTGGCCGCGAGTCATTGACAAGATTGGCGAGTCCCCCGTAGTGGGTCATGGACGGCTGGCCATGAAGCGGACCGGCCTGTACCAGAAGCTGCTGGACGAGGACCTGCCCTTTGCTCATCCGCACAACGTTTACCTTGAGACGCTGCTGGACAACGGTCTGCTGGGCTCACTGCCGATCGTCCTGTTCTGGGGGATCTTGATCTTTCGCTCGGCCGTGTTGTTCAGGAGTCCAAACCGGCTGTATGCGGCCATTGGGGGCTTGTCGTTTGCTCTGCTGGTAAGTCAGGCGTTTGCCGGCATCGGGGCGCAGCATTACTATCCGAGAGTGAGCACGGTGGGCATGTGGGTCGCGGCGTTTCTGATGCTACGGGTGTCCGTGGAGGAGGAACGCGCGCAGGCTGGCGTGGTCGCGGATGAATCCACGCGGGAGGAGGCGCCTCTACCCGCGGCGGCAGTCCCTGTCGGCGTTTCCTGAGACTGTTCTGGCTTGGAATCCACCTGGGGATGATTTGAGGACGTTTACCGCGATGCACGTATCCACGCAAGAGAGTCCGGCCAACATCGTCGCTCGCAGAGCCAGGAACTACGACCACCATTATCGCACCGCCGGATGGAAGGCCGAGCGATGGACGAAGGAAACGGTGGAGGATTTCCTGGCGTATGCCGTCGAAGTCGACAAGGGGGGGTATTTGAACGGCAAAGAGGTCCGGTACGCCCTGAGCCGACTGGGCGCACCCAATTGTGAGGGGATGAAAATACTGGACTACTGTTGTGGCACAGGCATCACCGCCATATATTTTGCCCTGTGCGGCGCCCAAGTGTGGGCCTTCGACGCTTCTTCCGAGGCCATCACCCTTGCGATCCAGAGCGCGCAGATGAGCGACGTCGCCGACCGGGTTCACTTCGAGGTCGTGGATGCTCAATCCCTTCCCTATGAGGACGGGTCCTTCGATGCCGTGTTCTGCCAGTCTGCGCTCCATATCGTCATCGACTATCCCCAGTGCCCTCACGAGTTGTCGAGAGTGCTGAAACCAGGTGGGATCGCGGTCTTTGGTGAGGAAGGGCTCGGCTACAACCCGCTTTTCAAGCCCATTCGATGGCTGAGACGACGGAGATGGGTCAAGTGTGGCGGCAGGCCGTTGCGCTATCCCGACATCGAACAGTTCGGCAGACCTTTCGCCAAGACCGAGATTCAACACTTCAACCTGCTCACGCAAGCCAAGACCTTTTTCCGAGGACAGTTGAATCGCCATGGCGGCCTGCGACCGTGGGCCCGGCGACTCCTGCGGGCCACCGAGCGGATCGACAACACACTGCTGTCTGGAATGCCGTGGTTGAAGAGGTACTGCGGAGCGGTTGTTGTGGTGTACACCAGGTAGGCGGCGAAGACTTGATGGATGCAAAGCAGCGTATCCCGTACGTGTACATTCTGGGGGCAAGCCATTCTGGGTCCACCCTCCTGGCCATGCTGCTGAACGCTCACCCGGATATCACAACCATTGGAGAGATGTCACCGGGCAGAATGGGAGACGCGGATACATATCGCTGCTCCTGTGGTCAACTCATTCGAGAGTGTCACTTCTGGGCCAGGATCTCCGAGAGAATGCGCGGCGCGCATCCGGACTTTCGCCTCGATGACTTCGGCACGAGATTCGAACTGCCTTCGAGCCCTATAGTCAACCGCCTTCTTCACTTTGAGCATCGTGGCGTGGCGCTCGAGTGGCTCAGGGATGCCGCGTTGCGGCTTTCGCCTCGCTGGCAGAAGGCGCGAGGTGAGATTGCCGCCCGCTGTTACGCTCTCGTCTCGGCTGTGCTGGCCGAATCCGGCGCTCGCATCTTCGTGGATTCCTCGAAGCTCGCGCATCGTCTCAAGTTCCTTCTTCAGATCCCGGAGTTCGACATCCGGGTGATCCACCTGGTTCGGGATGGTCGTGCGGTTGCACTGACCTACATGAAGCAGGACGAATTTGCAGACTCGCGCGAGCCCGCCTTGCGGAGAGGGGGTCGCGGCATGAAAGCAGAGGCCGTCGCCGAGGCGTTGTCCATGACCCGAGCGGCCCAGGAGTGGCGCCGATGCCTGCAGGCCGCGGAGCATGTCCTGGCCCGACTCGACAAGAGCCGATGGATCCAGGTCCGATATGAAGAGTTGTGCAGTGACCCGGAAAGCACCCTTCGCCGGATTCACGGCTTTCTTGGCACGGACTACACCCGGGCGACGAGGTGCTTTCGCGACGCGGAGAACCACGTGATCGGCAACGGCATGCGCCTGGATACAGACTCTGAAGTCATTGTGGACGAGCGATGGCGCGAGGAGTTGCAGGATGAGGACCTGCGGACATTCGACAGAGTGGCCGGTAGGGTGAACGCCCGATTCGGGCACGAGTAGATCACTGGAAACGCGTTGGCGCAGGATATGACCGTCGCGGCAAGAACGGCGCTTGATAGAAGGCAATTCTTTGAGACGGACCATCTTAAGGATGATCTGAAGGGCCGCTCCGTCAGGGGCGGCGCCGTCACAATCCTGGGACAGGGCGCGCAACTTGTCGTCATGACAGCGTCCACCATGGTGATGGCGCGACTCCTGACGCCCCAGGATTATGGCCTGGTCGCCATGATTACCGCTGTCACCGGGTTCGTCACGCTCTTCAAGGATCTCGGTCTCTCGATGGCCACGGTCCAGAAAGCGGAAGTCACGCACGAGCAGGTCAGTACGCTATTCTGGATCAATGTGGCCCTCAGTACGATGGTCATGCTGGTCGTGATGGGCCTGGCCCCGGTGCTTGCGTGGTTCTATGGCGAGCCCGGGCTGCTGCCACTGACGCTGGTGCTGGCGATCGGTTTCATCCTCGGCGGACTCTCCGTTCAGCACAGTGCCTTGCTCCGCCGGCAGATGCGATTCTGCACCCTGGCTCTGATCGACGTCCTCAGGTTGATGACCTGCGTGTCCGTGGGAATCGTCACTGCCCTGGCGGGCGCCGGCGTGTGGGCGCTGGTGTACATGCCCTTATCGGCCAGCCTCTTCAGCGCGGTGGCGGTCTGGATCGTTTGCCGCTGGCGACCTGGTCTTCCCGTCCGAGGCGCCGGGGTAGGGGGGATGCTGTCGTTCGGTGCGAACCTGACCGGATTCAACGTCGTGAACTACTTCGCGAGGAATCTCGATAACGTCCTGATCGGGAGAGTCTGGGGGCCTGTTTCCCTTGGCCTCTACGCCAAAGCGTACGGCCTCTTGATGCTTCCCATATCACAGATCACCGCCCCGATATCGGCGGTGGCGGTCCCGGCTCTGAGCCGTCTCCAGAGCGAGCCGGAGCGCTACAAGCGATACTACTATCACGCGATCAACATGATCTCGTTTGTCACGATGCCTCCGGTCTGTCTGCTGGCTGCCTTGTCCGGACAGGTCATCCGGTTGATCCTGGGAGAGCAGTGGATGGGTGCCGCCGGCATATTCAAAGTGCTCGCCTTCGCCGCGTTCCTCCAGCCGGTCGTAGGGACGACCGGTTGGATCTACGTATCCCTCGGGCAGACGGGGAGGATGTTCAAGTGGGGACTGATCAGTGTGCCGATCACTGTGCTGTCCTTCATCGTGGGACTATCCTGGGGAGCGCTCGGGGTGGCGGTATCCTACACACTGTGCTATGTCACACTGCTGGTCGTTCCTGGCCTGCTCTTCGCGTATCGCCATTCACCGATCCGTATCACGGGCTTCTTCCATTCCATACGCCGTCCGGCGACAGTCAGCCTCATGATGTACGCCGCCGTCGAGTTGGCACAGAGCTATTTTGGCTGGTACGGTCCCGTCCAGGGCATCGTGTACTCATGTCTGGTGGCGCTCTGTATAGTCGTGCTCAGCTTGATCTGCTGGCCGAAACTGCGAGAAGAAGCGATCGATGCCGTCAGACTGTTTAAGATGCGATGAGATGATGAACCGCTTCAATCCTTCGTATATCAGCCCTCGCAACGATATTGTGGAGTTGATTCCGCCCGGTACGAAGAGAATCTTGGACGTAGGATGCAGCACCGGCGAACTCGGAGCGAACATTCAGCGAGCACTTGGCGCGGAGGTCACAGGAATCGAAGCAGATGAAGACATGGCCAGGGTTGCCATGACCAGATTGCATCGTGTCATTGTTGGAGACATCGAGACCATTGATTTGTCAGACTACTTCGCGCCGGGTGATTATGATTGCATAGTCTTCGCGGATGTGCTGGAGCACTTGAAAGATGGGTGGCAAGTGCTGGCACGGAGTGTGGATCTGCTGGAGGATGCAGGTACCGTCATCGTCAGCATTCCCAATGTCAGGCATTATTCGACGATTGTCAGCTTGCTGTTCCGGGGTGTCTGGCCGTACAGGGAACGCGGGATTCACGACCGGACGCATCTGCGGTTCTTCACATTGCAGAACATCAGAGATATGCTTGGTAACGCCGCACTGGAGGTCGTCGCTGTCAAACGACACTACAGGATCATCGAAAGGCCCCATCGGTACAACAGGTATGCAAGATATGTGGCCCTGCTATGTCCGAAAGAATTGCTGACGTTTCAGTATCTTGTTGTCGCGAGAAAGTGGCGAACAGGGAATCGTGACGATGCCTACTGGGGTGCACGCGGCCCAGCGATCCCGCGACGGACCGCGTTGATTAGCCAGGGTGCTTCGCGGATCGTGTGAAATCGCAAAGGGGTATGACCATCTTCTGAGACGACGTGCGTATGGCGGGGGCCCAATGATGAGAAAGCACATTCCAGAATCGATCAGGGAACAGTATCGGCGTATGCGTGCCAGGCTGTTGAGTATTGGACTCAGGCGGTGTGGGACGTTCGATCAGCCGGACGATGAGGTGGAGGCAAGCCGCGACTTCTCCGTGATCGTTGCCATTCACGATTCACCGCAGGTAACCAGGCGATGCCTCGGGAGCCTTGAGAAATACGGCGTGAACGCGGAGGTCATCCTCGTGGATGACAACTCGCAACTGCCGGAAACCGTCGCGTTGATCGACGAGTATGGGCAGCGCAATCGCTGGACAGTCATCCGGCACAGCGAATCCATGGGGCATAGTCGGTCATGTGAGGCGGGCGCCCACGTGGCTACGAGGCCGTGCCTTTGCCTTCTGAACTCGGATACGGTCGTCACCCCGTGGAGTTGGTCGGGCATTCAGCGTGCATTCGAGTCCGATCCTGAGATTGCGGTTGCCGGCCCATCGACAAGCTGGGCGTTCACCGAACAGCTCGTGCCTGTGGCGGAATGCTGTCGCCATCACTGGAACGATTGCCAGATCTGGGCCTTCGCCCGGAAGTACGTCGAAGCACACCAGGGTTCCGCGCCGGTGGACCTGCCTCAGATCAGTGGCTTTGCCTTCTTCATCCGGCACGGTGTATGGGAGAGTTTTGACGGATTCGACGAGAACCTGCCGGACTATGGGAACGAGTTCGAGTTGTGCATACGCCTGTCGAGAGCCGGATGGCGCCTGGTATGGACGGCAGCCAGCTACATCCATCATTTCGGAAAGGCCTCTTATCAGGAAACGCGTGACGCCAGGTCTGTTGTAGCCCGGGGATACATTGCACGCAAACATGGTTCCGGCAAGCCCCTCGCGGATCGCAGGCCAGTTGCGCGAGTTGGACCACGCACATGAGACATGCCGTTACGCGCCAACGTGGGTTGAGTCTCGATCACAACAGAATGTTGAGAGCCCTGAAGTACCAGCGATGTGCCGCGAGGCCGATCAAAATGATCATGAGGAAGCTGGGATTCACAGGACCCAGCGAGATCGGCAGAAAGGACGTCCTGGCGGGCTGGGGTTGGCCGAGATCGCTCAGGCGAGAACTGCGGAAAGTGCCGGATCGTCTCTTCTCCGGATACTCTCTGACGGGTTCCGGCTGTCTCTGGTTGTACAAGTATGTGACGGCTTGCCGGCCATCCTGTATCGTGGAGTGTGGTTCAGGCCTCTCCACTGTGGTGATTAGCCTTGCAATACGTGACTTGGGGACGCAAGGCATGGGCATTCACTTTGTGTCTCTCGATCATGAGAGTCACTGGCTCGAAGCGACACGAGCCGTACTGGATATTCTCCAGGTCTCTCCTCATGTGCAGTTGAGTCACTCCCCGATCATAGAGATGCATTATCTGGGCAATGTCTTCCACGCATACGATGTACCCAGGACTCTTGGGAGTGAGGTGATCGATCTGCTGTTTGTCGATGGTCCGCCCCGGCAATATGGAAGGCTGGGGGTGGTTCCAGGACTTCTTGAAAATCTGTGCGACAATGCTCTGATTGTATTGGACGACGCCGAACGACTCTCGGAGAGGCAGTGTGTGGAGTTCTGGGTTCGACACTGTGGTTTGTCATTGATAGGCTATGCTCCGAAGGGACATGGCCTCGCTTTGCTACGAAAGCAGACAGCCTCGCAAATGCGTCTCACGGCGAAACAAGACACGACGAGGACGCTACAGCGCATGCATACGTAGCGAAGCGACAAGCAGCTTGTCGTGGCCGGCGGCCGTGACTGTGAGGAGAACCAGTTGTCGAGAGTACGGCGCAAGGGCATGGGGTCCTGGGTCGGCACATGAGACAACAACGGTTCGACTTCCGAGAAATCCGGACGGAAGAGATGCTCTGCTGCCTTCCGGCAGCAGACGTGTTTCTCTCGGCTTGTACAAGCGAATTGACATTGAGGGTGTTGCCGATGGGGGCGACTACCAGGATTCCCGTGGCGTATCCGGACATTGGCGACTTCAGTGAATACATGCAGGATTGGGTTGCAGAGGGCTATCAATGCGGCGACATCGACGGCGCTCTGGACGCGTTGGATGCTGACATCAAGCGGATGGACAGCGGACTCGATTTGGACAACAGGGCCTGGCTGGCCAGGAACTCCTGGGGTGAGCACGTGGAGAGGATGCTCTCCGTTGTGTCTGGGGTGAGTGGATGCCTCAAGTAGAGACAGCCCGGCCCACAGAAGCACAGAGGTCGGTGCGGACGAGTGGGGAGTATCCTCCGGGGCGCGGCGGATACACGTATAGGAGAACGGTCAACGTAACGACTGCCCTCATCTGTGCGACTATCAGCATGTGTGTATGCCTCTATGCAAGCAAAGAGACTCTGTGTTTGGTGTCCGAGAGTTATCCCTATCAATCTCGCGGGTCGAAATGCCTTGGACCGGAGAGGGAGGTCGTGGAACGACCTGTTGAACTCTGCAAGACCATTGCCGACAAGGCAGTGCATGGGATTTGGTCAATCCAGCCTGTGGGAGGAGACGTTTGTTGGCCTGACGTTCAAGTGCCTTTGGAAGTGCTATGGAAGGGGACCGCTGTCGAAAATGAGTCCTGGAAGTTTGCCCTGCATTCTCTTTTCATTCTTCATGATCTGGTCGTCGCCCATCAGGAGGCTGGCAGCAGGGATTGCCTGGAGACCGGCAGGAAGATCATCACGTCGTGGATAAAGTGCAATCCAAGGCTTGTTGCTCCGAACCCGTTTTCGTGGGGCGATCATTCAACGGCAGTCCGTGCGGTCAGCATTTGCGCGTTTCTGGACTACTACGTGGCGAACACGCCGGATCGAGCCAGTATCAGGAGATTTGAAGAGATTGCAGCGGGGTCATTGTCCGCACATGCCAGATACCTTGCATATGGAATGGACTATGTCTTTCCTCACAATCACGGAATGTTTCAGGACTATGCCCTGATCGTGACCGCGTCTCATTTGGCGGCAGGGAAGGCCTCGGATCGATGGGTGCATATGGGTCTGCAGAGATTCGAAAGGCAGGTGGCTCGTACATTTTCTCCGGAAGGGATCCACCTTGAGAACTCGCCTGGATATCACGTGGCGATCACAGGACTCCTGAGGCGCACAGTCGCATACTGTGATCACATCGGCCTTGATGTTCCGGAGTCTCTCCGAGAGACGCTGGCTCGTGCCGAATCCGCGATCGGTTCATTTGTCATGCCGGATGGAGACATTGTGCCAGTGGGGGATACTCCTCGTCATCTCCGTGTCAAACCAGCCGGGCAGACGAATCTACGGACATTTCAGGTGTGGCCCACCGCCGGATATGCGGTCATGAACGGCGATTGGTGGGTATTCCTGGCGGCGTCCAACAACTCATCGACACACAAACACTGTGATGATCTGTCGCTGATTATCCATGACGGGGCCGGCATGGTTCTGTCCGATGCGGGCTTTCTCAACTATGAGCCACTGGATCCCCGGCGGGATTTCACCCGATCTTGGCTCGCGCACAATACGATGACCTCCGCAACAGAAGGTCTGCTTGACAGATCGGAACAATGCGGCATTCATGCATTTGGAGATGGCGACGGGTGCTATTTCCTCAGAGGCCGCTCCTTCAGGAAGAACGGTGCTGTACATCAGCGATCCGTCCTTTATGACCAGAAAGCACGCATCGTCCTCATAATCGACCGGTGTGAGGCTCCGGAAGAAATGGAATGGTGGAGGGTCTTTCAACTCGACCCACGGATATCTATACACGACGAGACCGAGTTGAAACAGCGGGTTGTTCTCCGCACTATGCAAGGCGTGGACCTTGAGCTATCGTTTGGGGCCGGGGACGTCGCCAGGGAAGTGGTGATTGGAGGAAGAACGCCGTTGTGTGGCTGGGTCGCACAGCCATTGGGGGAGCTGTTGCCGGCGGCTGCCACGATCGAGCGGATTCGTGGCAAGAAGGTCACACTTGTGGCTGCCTTATCCCCCCTTGGAAGCGTCGTGAATATGGGAATGGAATCCGACGATGTGTGTGTGCTTGAGAGTGCCGGGAATCGGATCGCAATCTGCGAAATGCCATCCTCGGTGGCCATTGAAACACAGCCGGTCGGAGAGCACAATCCGCTGTCCGTGCCTGCGCGGCAGGCAATCGCGCTCCATAGCGTCGAATCAGCGAGACCTTTCGGCAGGCTCAGATACGCAGAACCTTTCAACGCCCGGGCAAGGGTCGTCGTTCTTGGCGTCACGCTACTGGGATGGGTTGTTCTGATCCAATCACTGCGATCAAGAATGCTCGCGAACAGCAGGTATGGTCTTTGCATCGTTTTGGCCTGTGCCCTTCTCAATGCGGTCGTGCTGTGGGCGATATGGGCTCGGCTGGTCTGGTCCTTGCCAGTGGAACAGATGTTCTGATGGAATCTCCCTGGAATGCCGGAATCGAAATCCATACTGATGATCGCCCAGGTGTTTCCGCCTGTGAACAAGGCAGGGATGGCTCGACCGTTCTACTTTGCCAGACATCTGTTGGAGTTCGGCTATTATCCTACCGTCATTGCGGCACAGCCTACAGAGGGCAGTCCGGTGGACAATGGTCTGTTACCTCAGTTGGAGGGGCGCGCAAGGGTCGTACACGTTCGAGAAGCGAGTTTGCGGCGCATTGCCGCCTACATTCCGACGAGTCGTGAGCGGATGACTCAATCCATGCCGGATGACCCGAGTTCGGAAGGGGTGAGTCGGAGACGATTCTCGATTCTTGAGCGCACAGAACGGTTTGCTCGTCGCCGTTGGCACAGTGGGTCTTGGACCCTTCCCGTGGTGGCTTGCAGCATGCGGATTCGTCTGAGGCACGGCTTTGACCTGATCTGGGCGACCGGGGATCCATGGAACAGCCTCATGGCAGGGTGGTGGCTCTCGAAACTCACTGGAAAGCCGCTTGTGGCGGACTTCCGTGATCCCTGGACGTACGGCGTGCTATGGTCGCCTCGCGATGAGCAGGAGGCGTTATGGAATGAGCGATGGGAACGACGCATAGTTGCTCATGCAAGCCGGACGGTCTTCACGAGCCCTCTCACGTCAGACATCATGGCGCAGAAATACGGCCCACTCATCGGTGGCCACTTCGTGACAATCACCAATGGATTTGATGATGCGACGCCCGTGACGGCCACCTATGAATCGAACGACAAATGCGTTTTCAGGTTTGTGGGCTCTTTGGGTGGCAACAGAGAGCCGAGCGCGTTGTTCAAAGCGATTGTGCAGGCAAGAACCGATCCGGGCTTTTTGCGCGATGCGAGATTTGAGTTCGTCGGGCGCATGAACAAATACGAGGCAGAGGTGGAGCGGTTTGGATTGAGTGACATGGTCCAGTATGTGGGAATGGTTGGCTACGATGCCAGTCGCAGCTACATGCAGACCGCGGACGTACTGATACTGCTCCAGACAATGAGCGGGGGCGAAGACTGTATTTCCGGAAAGGCCTTTGAATATCTGGCCGCGCGACGGCCTGTTCTCGCAATCGTGCCGGAAAATGGCGGAGATGCATGGCTGATTCGTAGCACCTGCTCTGGTACCGTCACCGGCCTGAGCAGTTCCAAAGTAGTCGCAGAAGAGTTGCTGAGGTACTGGCGACAGTGGCGGGACAAAGGGCGCGTTGATCCACCACGGTCACAAGGCGTTCAGCAGTACAGCAGAAGGAACACGAGTCGCCAACTGGCGAAGTTGTTCGACGAGGTTCTGAATGCCAGGAGAAGAAGGCGCAGTGCGCCCGCGGTGGCTGCCAATGCATGAGGGTGGACGTGAAATGCGAATGCTGTACCTGTATTTCGGCCGGAATTCGGGGACGAATCAGGCGGTGCTTGACGCGTGGCGGGCGGGGAGCCCGGACGTCGAGATTACGGCTTGTGATCCCTATGTCCCGGCGTTGCAGGGTGTGCGGTCGAAGGTAGGAGCCTTGTCGCATGCTTTGCGGCGAGGCGGGATAGAGACGATTGTGCCGGGCAGGGGCCGCTTCATGGACGCGGTACGGCGGTCCGGCTGGTGTATGGAACGGGTCGCCGGCCAGGTGGCACGATTGCAGCAGTCCGATCGCTTTGATTTCTCGCTGGCAATCGGAACGGTCGTGCCGAATCTCAAGCCCGCGCAGCCGCATTTCATCTACACCGATCTCACGATACGCGCGAACGCATACTATCCGCAAGGGCAGGAGCGACTGAAACTCTGGGAGGAGTGCATCGCCTATGAGGAGGACTCGTTGAGGAAAGCCAGCCTCGTGTTCACGATGAGCGAGCATGTGACCCGGTCTCTCGTGGAGCAGTACGCGGTGCCTCATGAAAGAGTCGTGCGCGTCAACGGAGGGTGTAATGCGCCGCTCGTCGAGGTCGCCGACGATTCGCGGTATGAGCAGATGAACGTCCTGTTTGTGGGAGTGGACTGGGAGAGAAAGGGGGGACCGCAACTCGTCGAGGCTCTTGCCAGGATTCGAACGCGACGCCCGAGGGCCACCTTGACCATCGTGGGATGCTCGCCGCACGTTTCGGGTCCGGGAATCCGCGTGGTCGGTCCTGTCTCACAACAGGAGGTCTCCAATCACATGGCAGACGCCACTTGCTTCTGTATGCCGAGTCGGAGGGAGCCTTTTGGCATCGTGTACATTGAGGCGATGCACGCCGGTCTGCCCGTCGTCGCCTCCGACTTGGGTGCCACGCCTGATTTCGTCATCAACGGCTGCACCGGGTACAGGGTCGATCCGGACAATATCGATGAGCTGGCCGGCCGGCTTGATGAGCTTCTGAGCGATCCCGACAAGTGCCGGCGCATGGGGAAGCAGGCCCGCACGCTGGCTCAATCCCAATACACGTGGGAGAGGACACAACAGAAGATGCATCAAGCGATACGTGGCGTGCTCGTGCCCTCCAAAGAACGTGAAGGAATCTCCTGCGGGTGATGGTGGGCGCTATGAATCCATTGACAACCGCTGTCATTCTGCTGACCGCGATCTCCGGCGTCTGCGGCGACGATTGGCCCGGATTCCGTGGCCTTGAGAGGCAGGGCTGTTGCGGGTCGGCCGCCGGGCCCCTGCACTGGTCGCCCACGCAGAATGTTGCATGGAAGACCCCTATTCCCGGGCGGGGTCACTCGTCTCCCATCGTATCCGGCGATGCCATTTACCTGACCACCGCATATGAAAGAGCTCGTTCTGATCCGATCCGGAGCATCCTGCTCTACGCGACGTCTGCTGTCGCTCTGGTGCTGATGATGGCGGGTATCTACAGCATCCCCCGGAGCGTCAGAGCAGAGCACGGGTTGCGCGACCGAATCTGGCGGTACGCCAGGCTCTTGCTGTTTGTCCAGTTGCTCGTTGGCGTTGCAGTCGTCACTCTCGTAGGCCGTCACCTGCTCAATCCAGGCGGCGACGTCGCACGCCAGCGGCTGATCTCCGTCGCCTTGGCGTTGTCTTGCGTGATGCTTGTTTCTCTGTCGGCGCCTGCACGATCGCGGTGGTACCTGGCGACAGGTCTCTTCTCCTGTGTGTTCATGATCCCGGCATACCTTACTCTCCGGCAGGCGGGCGATGTCTTTGCCGTTGGCTCGGCAAAAGACGCGATTGGGGCCGTGATAGCAGTCTCACCCCTGTTGCTTGGACTTGTCTTGCTGGCTATCCATCTTGTTCGCCGCAGGCAGGAGGCTCCGGGTCGAAACCATGAGGACACTGCGTCCAGGGGCCTCTCTGTGCAGCACTTTCTGGCCACGGGGAGTATCGGATTTCTCGCCGGTGTGGCGCCCTTTTTCCTTCTGCTCTATCGTGCCGCCGACTATCACATGCCGGACAGCTATGTTTGGGATACTCGTGTGCAACCGGACATTGGCTGGTGGTGGGTTGGCGTGTTCGCTACCCTGTCTTCCGCCGCGCTTGCAGGCTGCATGTGGAGGTTGGTGCGATGCAAGCCGGTGACGACGTCTTCCTTGCAGCAGGTCTTCTTTGTAGCAGCGCTGGCTTTGGCTGCCTTGTCCCCCATGCGTGCCGGTCTCCTGGAGAAGCCCAGAGAATTCATCCATGCCATCGTTTGTGTTCATCCCAAGAACGGAGAAGTGCTGTGGGTCTGTGAAGGGCTGGTGGGGCCCCCGATGGTCGAGAGCAGAATCGCGACACACGCTTCAGCGACCCCCGTTACAGATGGGGAACGCGTGTTTGGCTACTTCGGCGAAGACGGCCTCATGTGTGCGAGTTCGACGGGGGAGCTCCTCTGGACCCGGAAGGAACCGATATTCTGTAGCAAGTTCGGCGTCGGGACCTCGCCCGTTCTGAAGGACAACGTCCTGGTGATCGTAAGCGACACGAGAGAGTCTGATCGGTCACCGTCATTCATTGTCGCCTTCGACGCCACGTCGGGCCAGTGCCTCTGGAAAAAGGAGAGGCGATGTCCCATTCTTGACGCTTCCTACGCTACGCCTTTGGTCAGATCGTGGAATGGAAGGCAAGTGGTTCTCGTTCACGGCTGGTACGATGTCAAGGGATATGACCTCCAGGCCGGCGAAGAACTGTGGTGCTGGCCAATGCTCCACAAAGGCCGGCATCTTGTGGCAAGCCTGGTGTCCGACGCGGAGAGGCTATACGTGACCGGAGCAAAACAGGTGGTCGCCCTGGACCTTTCAAGATTCGGGACCGGCGGTGACCCTATTCTTTGGTCCACGCCGATCGCGGGAGAGAAGAGTTCGACACCTGTGGTCGTGAACGGACGGATGTTCCTGGTCGCGGAGAACGGAATGGCCTTCTGCCTGGAGACTCAGACCGGGAAAATGTTGTGGAAGCAGCGTCTGGGAGGGGCGTTTCTTTCATCCGTCGTGGCCGTGGCAGACAGAGTTCTCTTTACCAGCGAGTCCGGGTACACCACGGTAGCCGCCGTTGGCGGAGAGTTCCGACAACTCGCGAAGAACACGTTGAATGAGCCCGTCTATGCCTCCCTTGTCCCGATGGCCAACCGGCTGCTTGCACGCACGGCAAAGGGGCTCCATTGCCTTGAAGACGATAGATGACCGCCATTCTCTTCTGCGCTTTCAATGCACTGCAACGCGGATCCGCTCTCGTGGCGGATCGGATGTGTAGGGCGAGCGAGAACCGCGAGGAGTCACAAGGATCGATGGAAGATCGGGCAGGAGACAGGGTGAAACCTCGAATCTGTTTTGTCTCGCACCTGGCCTACGGGGCGTTTGCGGGCGGGACCCAGGGATTCATCGGGGGTGTGGAGAGACAGACGGCGCTCATGGCGCGGTGGTTCGCCAGGCGGGGGCACCCCGTTAGTGTCTTAACCTGGGACGAGGGCCAGGGCGACGGGACGGAGATCGACGGCGTGCGAATCCTCACGATGTGTCGCAAAGAGGCCGGGATCAAGGGCCTGCGATTCTTCTGGCCGAAGTGGACCAGTCTCGTGGCGGCGATGAAACGCGCCGATGCCGAGGTCTATTACCAGAACTGCGGGGAGTATGTCACTGGCCAGGTGGCGCTATGGTGTCGCCGGCATCGTCGTGCGTTCGTGTACTCGGTGGCGAGCGATCCTGACTGCGACGTCCGCCTGCCGGAAATGCACAAGATTCGCGAGCGGGTCCTGTACCGGTACGGATTGAAACATGCCGACCGCGTGATCGTCCAGACGCGCAGGCAACAGAAGATGTTGCAAGCGAGTTTCCAGCGGGAGTCGGTGGTCATTCCAATGCCGTGCCCCGGGCCGTCAGACGGGGAGTACGCCGACCACGAAGGGGATCGCAACGGTTCGCAGCGAGTGCTGTGGATTGGCAGGATCTGTGAGGTGAAGCGTCCCGATCGGTTGCTGGACCTGGCACAGGCTTGCCCGGACGTGACCTTCGACCTTGTGGGGCCGTTGGCGGATACAGAGTACAGCCGCGGCGTGTGCGCGCGTGCGAAGACTCTGGGAAACGTCGTGCTGCATGGTCCTGCCGCCAGGGAGCGCGTATCGGAATTCTACCGCAACGCCCGAATCATGTGTTGCACGTCGGACTACGAGGGGTTTCCCAACACCTTCCTGGAGGCGTGGAGTCACGGCCTGCCGATCGTGTCGACCATTGATCCGGATAGCGTTGTAGTAGACAACCATATGGGCGTCATCGCCTCAGATCAGCAGGGACTGGCGCAGGGAATCCGGACCCTTCTGGGCGACAGCCGGACGTGGCTGCAAGCATCCCGATTCGCTCGCCAGTACCATCTTCGCAATCATACGGTGGATTCTGTCATGCCCAGATTCCAGAAGGTGTTCAGGGAGGTCGTGAACAAATCGTCATGCGTGAATGAAGGGACCGTACCATGTCAATCATGATAACAGGAGGCGCCGGATTCATCGGCTCGATGCTTTGCAAGCTTCTGGTCGAGCGAGGCGAAGACATCATTGTGGTCGACAGCCTGCGCAACGGGCGTCGAGATCTCGTCGATGCCCTGGGACGTCGTGCCCGTCTGCTGGAGGTGGACATACGCGATTTCGAAGCGGTCCGCGATATTGTGAAGGAGGTACGCCCACAAGGCGTCTGTCATCTGGCGGCGATCCATTTCATCCCCTACTGCAACCAGCATCCGCTGGAAGCTCTGGACATCAACGTGCAGGGGACGCTGAGCGTGTTGGAGGCCTGCAAGGCGGCGCCTCCGGAGATGGTGGTGATTGCCTCGACGGCCGCCGTTTATGGCATTGGCGACGAGCCGTGCCGGGAAACGGACGCTCCGGGGCCGTTGGATATCTACGGGATCTCCAAGCGCACGTGCGAACGGCTGGCCTGGCTCTACAGCGCCGATACCGAGGCGCCCTGCATAGCCGCCAGGATCTTCAATGCCGTCGGGCCGAACGAGACGAATCTCCACCTGATCCCACAGTTGATCAATCAGTTGGTGCGCGGCGAACGAGTCGTGTCCCTCGGCAATCTTGAGCCTCGCCGTGACTACATCCATACTGCGGACCTGGCCAGGGGGTTGATGGCCACGCTGGATCACAGGCAGGAGGGGTACGATGTGTTCAACATCGGCACCGGCGAGGAACACTCCGTCAGGGATATCGTCGAGATGTGTGGAGCTATTCTCGGCCAGCCGATTGAGATCAGACAAAGCACGCGGCTGACCCGCAAAGTGGACCGAATGCATCTGTGCGCCAACATCGACAAGATCCGGCAAACCCTGGGGTGGAAGCCGAGGGTGGGCATTCGCGATGCCCTGCGCGAGCTTCTCGAAGCCGGTGTCGAGTATGCCACAGGTGAAGTACGAAAGACTCTGTGAGGGTCAGGAGAGTCCCCTGTGAATAACCTCGCATCAACAGAAAGCAGGCCCGTTCTGATCCGTACACCGAATACATGCGGGGGCGCGCGGATTCGCGTCGCCATCGTCACGGACTTCCCGCGGGATCCCGAGGATCCGTGCGGCGGGGTCCAGGCGGTCTCCGTTCATCTGGTCCGGGGCCTCTCCACCCTGGACGGGTTGGAGCTGCACGTGGTGACGGAAGACGCCGAATGCGCGGCGCCGAAAGAAAGCATGTGGGGAACAGTTCACGTCCACCGGCTCCCACAGTCAAAGAAAGCCACTCTCGTGAACGCCATTGGCGCAGGTCGCAAGCAGATGGCCGACTATCTCAAGAGGCTGGCTCCCGATGTAATCCATGCGCATGACGTGTATGGGTTGATGGTGAAAGGCTTGTCGATGCCGCGCGTCTTCACGATTCACGGCCAGATCTATAGGGACACGCGGGTATCGGGAGGCCGGCTTCCGCGAGTGCGATCGTGGCTGTGGAAACAGGTGGAATTGCGTGGCTGGGCGGATCAGCCGCACGTGATATCGATCAGCCCCTACGTGCGCGAGCAACTGGGGGGAATCGTCTCCGGCACCATTCACAACATCGACAATCCCATCGGGGAAAGCTGCTTTCGCCTCGAGCGGTGCGAGGAGCAGGGACGGGTCTTCTGCGCCGCCGCACTTTGCGCGCGAAAGAATACGCTTGGGTTGGTTCAGGCGTTCTCTCGGCTGATCCGGATGGGTGTTGAAGCCGAGCTGAGGCTGTCCGGCGGGGGCGACCGAGAGTATCTGGACCGCGTGCGCCCGCTGATCGAGGAGCACGGGCTGGAGCGACGCGTCACCCTGCTGGGCCGAGCGACCTATGCGACGATTCAGGACGAGATGGCGCGAGCGGCCGTATTCGCACTGCTTTCTCTGGAAGAGAACTCTCCGATGGCTATCGAAGAAGCGATGGCCGCCGGGGTCCCGGTGGTGACGTCGAACCGCTGCGGCATGCCCTATATGGTTCGCGAAGCGGAGTCGGGCTTCCTCGTGAATCCAGAGGACCCGGACGAGACCGCCGAACGGTTGAGGCAACTCCTGGCGGACGACGAGTTGCGGCGCGCCATGGGGGCGAAAGGGCGTGAGATCGCCCTGGACCGGTTCCACCCGGCAAGAGTCGCCGCTCGCACACGGGAAGTGTACCTGCAAGCCATCCGGAGTTTCCAGCGAGGGCGAGCATGAGACTCACACAGGTGATCCGAAAGGTCGTGAGACGCATGGGGTCCCTCGTGGGATGTCTGCGCATCAACTACCTCCGTGCGGCTGGCATATCGATCGGAAGAGATTGCATGGTCAGTTGGGGAGCGAAACTGGATGTCAGCGGAGGACGGATCATCATCGGCGATCGATGCACGATTACTCACGGCTGCATCATTCTGTCCCACGACCGCGCCAAAAAGAGGATTGACTCGGAAGACAAGGGCAGAGGAACGGTGCGATTGGGCAATGACGTGTTCATAGGAGTCAATTCCGTCATCTTGCGGGATGTCACGATTGGCGACTACTCGATCGTGGGCGCCGGATCAGTCGTGACGAAAGATGTTCCTTCCGGCGTCGTCGTTGCCGGAAACCCCGCACGGATCATCAAAAGACTCTCGAGCACCAAGAGTCTGGTATAGGCCCCCGGGCGAAGATGTCACGGAGAATGATGGTCACAGACGCTTACTCCCGCAGATGCCCTTCGACGGCCGTGAGATCGTCCGCAAGGGATGAGTCCGCGCCTGGAGTGCGCGACGTGTCGCGGCGGCAGATGCCGTATCCTTACCGCGCCATGCTGGCGATTTGCAGCGATCTGGATGAGACGCCGGACAGACGAGTGTATCAGGAGATCATGCGGTTTCTGAACACGACAAGCGACACGGCCATGGGGCCGGGGGTGGGGCTGGAGGTGGGCAACACGATCTACTTCGACATGCCCCCGGGCCAGTTCGCGTACTGGAGCACGGATGATGCGGGCCGGCAGATGGTGCGGACATGGATCCAGAGTGGGCACATTGACTGTCTGCACTCTTACGGGGATCTTGCCACCACGCGTACCGATGCGGCCCGGGCTCTCGAAGAGCTGGTACGGCACGACTGCCGGTTGCAGGTGTGGATCGACCACGGGACCGCCGCCACGAATTTCGATCCTTTGATCATGCACGGCCACGGGGATGATCCCGGGCACGAAGCGTATCACGCGGATCTGACCACGGACTACGGGGTACAATACGTTTGGCGGGGGCGAGTGACGAGCATCATCGGGCAGGATGTTCCGCCAAGATCGAGGGGCATATTCCGGTGGGATCATCCCGTCGCCTCCGGTCGGACGCTGCTCAAGGAGCTTGCCAAGCGACGGTTGGCACAAGCCGGCAGCGAGAAATACGCGATGCACGGACCGAATGAGACCTTGCGTCCGATCACATTGCGCGATGGTCGTTCCGTGTATGAGTTCATGCGATGCAACCCCCACTGGGGCGGCGTGAGCATGTGCGACCAGGGCAGGCACATTGGCTCTGTGTTGACATCCAGGATGCTGAGTTGCCTGGTGAAGCGGGGCGGCACGTGCGTGTTGTACACGCATCTGGGGAAGGTCGATGACCCACGCACTCCTTTCAGCTCGGAGGCCGTGAATGCGTTTCGCCGGCTGGCCGAGGAGTCCCGTGCGGGCCGAATCCTCGTGACCACGACCCGACGGCTGTTGGGGTACCGCCGTGCCGCTCGCGAGATCATGTTTGACGTGCACACCAGCGGCAAGGGTCTGGCGATTCACATCCACGCCCCCACCGTCGCCGATTCGATCGATGAACTGTCCGGCCTGAGCTTCTACGTCCCTGATCCTGGAGCGACGCACATGACGGTCAATGGGCAGGAGGTCAGCAGCATCTCGCGGAATCCACCGGATCACACGGGTCGGCGGAGCGTGTCTGTGCCGTGGCGCGTGTTGGAGTTTCCCCAAGCATGAGAAACGAGCACCCACCCGGCGCCGGCACGTCTCTGGATGCGGTCACTCTCGTCGAGCCGCAAGTGCAGGAGTATGTGGCCGGTCCGGTGTCTTTCAGGCAGCGGCTGCGGCGCCGGTTCTGGCACGTTCTCGCACGGCAGCTTACATTGCTGCCCTTGATTGCGTTGGCGGTGGTGCGATGGATCGGCCGGAGGCGTCGCGCTCTCCCTCGTGAGGGATACGAAATACTGCTTACTGGCCGGTTTGACTCGAAGAACTGGATACTGAATCACCTGGGCCCGTTGTCCGCTTCCGAGAGATGTTCTCACGTGTGGATGGTCTCCAGCAATCCTGTGCCGGTCCTGCCGAAGGTCGTGGCGATCTATCCGCCGAGGTGGCTGACCACAATTGCCGGAGTGACGCCCGCAAGGCTTCTGACGTTTGTGTGGACAGCGTTGTGGAAGAGGCCGCATATCATCGGCGGCTTTCACGTCATGGTCAATGGAATGGCAGCCGTCATCACGGCCCGGCTGGTTGGATCTCGATCCATGTATTTCTGCGTGGGAGGACCTGCGGAAATCCGGGATGGAGGGATCCACAGTGCCGACAGCTTGTTCAAACGGATGGAAACCCCCGATCCCGTCGTGGAACGACGACTTCTGAGGATCATTGCGGACTCAGACGTGATTGTCACGATGGGCTCCAAGGCAGTGACGTTCTTTCGGGAAAGAGGCGTTGACGCGGATTTTCACGTGGTCTCCGGCGGCATCGATGTGGCACGATTCCAACCGGTCCAGGACGTCCCGTGCTACGATCTGATTCTGACGGGTCGTCTTGTCGAAGTCAAGCGGATCGACGTCTTCTTGGAGGCGGTCCAACGCATCGCCGCGAGGATTCCGGATATCAAGGTCGCGGTCGTGGGTGACGGCAAACTGCGTGATGAATTGCATCGATTGGCAGCGCGACTGCGCGTTGACCGGCATGTCTGTTTCGCAGGGCATCAGGACAACGTCGAGGGCTGGTTGCGCAAGAGCAAGGTCTTCGCTCTCACCTCGGACTCCGAGGGGCTGTCTCTCTCGATGATGGAAGCGATGATGTGCGGCTTGCCCGCCGTGGTCTCTGACGTAGGGGATCTTGGCGACCTGGTGGAGAACGGCGTGAACGGCTATTTGGTTCCGAGACGTTCCCCGGAGCTGTTTGCCGACCGTATTGTCGAGCTTCTTCTGGACGACCGAAAGTTGGCGGCCTTCTCTCAGGCGGCTCGCAATTCGGCACTACGATACACGACCCAAGCCACGGTGAAACACTGGGACAGTATCCTTGCAGGTCTTGCCGGAACATAGAGATCAGTCACACGATCGGAGCTTCTGCCCGTCTGTTCAGGAGGATGTCCCATTGACTGCCCATGAGGTTGCCGTCTCCGTTGGGCATGGCAGGTATCCCTCCGAGCCGCCGTACTCTCCAGGCAGTGCGTACCCGGAGTATCCGTTCGGCTCCGACAGCCTTACGCAAGGCGGTAATGAAGCGTACGACGGGGTGCGGGATGCGCTGCGACTTCTGAAACTCGACGAGGAGCGTTATGGTCGAAAGGAATGGAATCCCTTTGGCCGAATCGTCCGCCCCGGTGACACAGTCGTGCTCAAGCCCAACTTCATACGCAATTTCCGCGAGACGCAGCGGGGGCATGAGGATTGTCTGATCACGCATGGTTCTCTCATCCGTGCGGCGATGGATTATGTCTACATAGCTCTCCAGGGACGAGGGCGAGCCATCATTGCGGATGCTCCACAGAACGACGCGGACTTCGCCGCGATCCGGCAAATCGCCGGGTTGGATGAGATACAGGCGTTCTATCGTCGGCAAACGGGCTTCGACGTCGAGGTCTACGATCTTCGGCCGGAGAAGGCGCGGAAGATGGACGGGGTGATTGTGGGGCACGAACGATTGGCGGGGGACCCGCGCGGATACGTCAAGGTGGACCTTGGCCCACAGTCGATATTCGCTGAGATCGAGCCTCTGTGTCATCTGCTCTACGGCTCGGAATATGACACGAGTGAGATCCGCCGGCACCATACCGGGGGCGTTCATGAGTATCTCATCTCCCGGACGGTTCTGGAGGCGGACTGCATCATCAACCTGCCGAAATTGAAGACGCACAAGAAGACCGGCATCACGGTGTGCATGAAGAACCTGGTGGGCATCAACGGGGACAAGAACTGGCTGCCGCACCACCGGTTGGGTACGCCTGCTTGCGGGGGCGACCAGTTCGCCGACAACGGCGCCAGACGCCGAATCGAGGGAGCTGCCACGGCCTGTTTTCGAAAGACGTTTCCTCTGCTTGGGCCTCTGCGGAGGATCGTGGCCAGGCCCCTGAAGAAACTTGGAAAAGGCGTCTTCGGCGATACGAACACCGACACGATCCGCTCCGGCAACTGGTACGGAAACGACACGACCTGGCGAATGGTGATCGATTTGAACCGGATCCTCATGTACGCGGACCAGAACGGGGGCCTTCAGAATCGTCCGATGAGAGGCATGTTCTGCCTGGTCGACGGTATTGTGGGCGGCGAAGGCAACGGTCCGCTGGACGCGACGCCCAAACGCGCCGGGGTCGTTGTGGCCGGCATGAACCCTGCGGCCGTGGACTTGACCTGTGCAACGCTCATGGGTTTTGACCCCGATCGTCTACCGCTGATCCGTCGAGCCTGGCAACATGCATGTTCGCTGCCGCTTGCCATGTTCCACCGGGATCAGGTGACATGCAGATCTGAAGATGTCCGTTTCGACGGCCTCGCGGGCGGGATCGACGGAACCACCTTGCGTTTCGAGCCGCACTTCGGCTGGCGAGGGCATGTCGAGACGCACGCCGATACTGCCCGATGTGCCACTGACAGTGGATAGCTTCAGCGACAGGCCTCACGTGCACGGGCTACGCGATTTGGCACCCATGAAAAGAACGATGTCACGAAAACAGCTCTGGCACACAATGCCGGCGTTCCTGAAATCCGTGCTCGGAACGCTGCTGGAGCCGGTGCCGTCAGCCTGGCTCTTCGGCAAGAGATTCCGGGACGCCAGCCGGCATGCGCTGGAAGCACAGTGGTGGCCTGCCCAACGCTCCCAGGAGTACGAGTTGGAGGCACTGCGGGCGATCCTCCGGCTTGCCTACGAGAACACCGTATTCTATCGTCGCGAGTTTGATGATCTTGGGTTCTCCCCGGACGACCTGCGTTCGTTGGCCGAGATGCGTCGGCTTCCGACGATCGACCGGCAGGCGGTCATCAAGCATGCTCAGGACATGCTGACTTGCAGCAGCAATGCGCCCGATGTCAACTTCGTCTCGACGAGCGGCACGTCTGGCACGCCGCTGCATTTCTACATCAACGCGAGTATCTCAGGGACCGAGTACGCATTCCTGACGGCCAGTTGGAAACGAGTCGGCTACGACATCGACGATCCCATGGGTGTCCTGCGCGGCCGGCTGGTGCGAGCGAATCGACATGGGTTATATCACGAGTACGATCCGATTCTCCGAAGTCACTACTACAGCAGCTTTCACCTGTCAGATAAGGACATGGCGCGTTACCTGGAGCACGTGGCCTCCATCGGGCCGTGCTTCCTGCACGTCTACCCCTCCACTGTGGCGGTGTTGGCTCGTTTCATTCAGCGCAGCCACAAGCAGGCCCCGAAGAATATCCGGGGCATCATTGCTGAGTCGGAAATCGTCTACCCCGATCAGCGCCGAATGGTGGAAGAGGTGTTTGGTTGTCGCTACTTCTCCTGTTATGGTCTGTCGGAGAAGGTGGTCCTTGCGGCGGAGTGCGAGCATTCCACCGATTATCACGTCTGGCCCACCTACGGCCACTTCGAGCTGCTCGACGAGGCGGGCAATCCTGTGACCACGCCGGGCCAGCGGGGAGAGATTGTGGGAACCGGCTTCATGAATACCGTGATGCCATTCATCCGATACCGTACCGGGGATTGGGCCACGTACGTGGGGGAGCGTTGTGAAGCCTGCGGCCGCGAGCACACGATCATTCGGGATATCCGCGGACATCGAACCCAGGAAATGCTCATCGCGGCCGGCGGTTCCGAGATTCCCTGGACGGCGCTGAACATGCATGACGACACGTTCATTCGCGTCCGGCAGTTTCAGTTCATGCAGGATGCGCCGGGCCGGGCGGTCCTGCGCATCGTGCCGGCCGGCGGGTTTGGCGACGCGGACCGGAACCGAATCCATCGGAACCTGGGACGCAAGCTCAACGGCCAACTGAGTTTCACCATCGCACTCGTCGACGCGATTCCGCTGTCCGCCCGGGGCAAGACGATCTATGTCGATCAGCGGATCAAGAGCGATGCGCCGGGTTGTGGTTGTCTGGGAGAGTGCTCCTCCGGAACCGATGGCGGGAAGGTGCGCGATGACTGAGATGAGGTCCCCATCAGTATGACTCCAACGGAGATGACCACGACACAGGCCCCGACACAGACACTGCCGACGGAGCGGCCGCCGGTGGCTGCGCCGCGCAGTCACGGCGACTCCCGGCACAGGGGCGGGACAGCCGGTCTTTCCCGGTGGCACCTGCCTTCGCTGGATGGGCTGCGGGCGGTCTCGATTTCCCTGGTCCTGTTGGCGCACCTGGCAGGGACCCGATCGTTTCCCTTGACCGAGAGGTTGTTTGACTACACGGGAGACATCGGGAATCTGGGCGTCCGGGTCTTCTTCGTGATCTCGGGTTTTCTCATCACTTCGTTGCTGCTGCGGGAATGGGAACTCAACGACAGGGTCTCCCTCAGGAATTTCTATATCCGCCGCCTTCTGCGAATCTTCCCGGCGTCCTACTGCTTCACAACGTGTCTCCTGGTCGCCGGGTGGTTGGGGTGGATCGCCCTGAAGCCGTGGGACATCGTGGCCGCATACTCGTATACGGCGAATCACCATTATGATCATTCGTGGTACATGGGGCATCTGTGGTCACTGGCCGTCGAGGAGCAGTTCTATCTTCTGTGGCCGTTTGCACTGGTCCTGTTGGGGCGTCGTCGTGGCTTGTGGCTTGCGGCCTCCATGCTGATCGTGGCGCCTCTCGTCCGGTTTGGGATGCACGAGTTCTTGCACGCCGCACATGGCATCGGGCGCATCTTCCCCTCCATCGCCGATGCGCTGGCGACCGGCTGTGTTCTCGCGGGCACCCGGCATTGGCTCGACCAGCGAGTGCGTTGGCGGACGTTCTGTCGATCGAAGCTGTTTCTCGCGGTGCCCTGCGGCGTCATGGCGGTGTGCGCTTGCTGCGCCGGCCACCCGCGAGTGATGGACTATGCAGGTCAGACACTTATGAACGTCGGGATCGCGGCCTGCATCTATCGGTGGGTGACCTTCCCGGATGATCGGTTCGGCCGAGTCCTGAATTCGCGGGCCTTTGTTTGTGTGGGTGTCCTGAGCTACTCACTCTACCTGTGGCAGCAACCGTTCCTGAACAGGACCGGTAGCAGCATCGTGACGAGCTTTCCGCTGAACCTTTTGATGGTCGTGCTTTGTGCGACGGCCTCCTATTTCTTGATCGAGCGGCCATTCCTCAGACTCCGCAAGCGGTTCCAGTGCGTCTGAATCGCTCAAGGGTGTCGATGTCGGATGGAGAGACTCCGATGTGGAGTCTCGGTGGGATCATTGCTTTGGATTGATTGTGCAGACCCTGAATTGGTATTACCGGCGGCTTCGGACCATGCCTGCGAGTGAGATTGCCTGGCGCGTGCGATCGTCGCTTCGCGATCACGTGGATCGCTGCCTGCTCGGCCGGCGGCGGCGATGGAGACCCCTTTCAGAGATACTGAATGGAGATGGCAGCACTGCCCCGGGTTTCCGCGTGTGCGGTGTGCCGGTCGGGTCCAACGGTTCCGAGAATATCGAGAGCGCCTGGCTGGAGCCGCTGATCGCCAGGGCGGACAAGATCGCTCAACATCGGCTCAGCTTTTTCGATCTGAACGACAAGCACCTCGGCGATCCAATTCTATGGAACCGCGATCACAAGCGAGGGCAAGACACGCCTCTGGTCTTCAGTCCCGCTCTCGACTATCGGGACGTGAACGAGGCGGGGGACTGCAAGTTCGTCTGGGAGCCCAATCGTCATCACCAGCTCGTTGTGCTGGCCCGGGCCTATCGAGCCACGGGAGATCCTCGCTACGCTCACGCCGTGGCGGAGCAACTGGACAGTTGGCTCCGGCAGAATCCGTTCGGCCTGGGGATGAATTGGCGCAATGGACTGGAGCTTGGGATCAGGCTGATCAACTGGGTCTGGGCGATCGATCTGATCGAGGAATCAGGAGCGATCAGTGACGAACTCCGCCGGCGACTCCTGGATTCCGTATCGAGGCACATCTGGGAAATCGACAGGAAATACTCGCGTGGCTCCTCCGTCGGCAACCACTTGATCGGCGAGGCAGCGGGTGTATTCGTGGCGACGAGCTATTTCCGGACTCTCCGACACGCCTCCACGTGGCGGCAGCGAAGCTGGGAGATCCTCAACCGCCAGATCATTCAGCAAACGTATCCTGACGGCGGCAATCGAGAACATACCGTTGGCTATCATCTCTTCGTCCTGCAATTCTTCGTCGTCGCAGGCGTCGCCGCCCGGGCGACCGGACGTGATTTCCCCGCCTCCTACGGGTCTCGACTGGAGAAGATGTTCGAGTTCCTGGCGACTCTCAGTGAAGGCGGTGACCGGTTGCCCGCCTTCGGCGACGGCGACGACGGCTACGTGCTCGATCTTGGGCGCGATCCCCGCAGTGTTCGGGAATGGCTGGCGGTTGGGGCGGCGCTTTTCGCGAGAGGCGACTTCATGGCCAGGGCGGGAGGGTATGCAGAGCCCGTCAAATGGCTGCTCGGCGAATCAGGCCGCCGGAGTCTCCAGGCGATCCGGGAATCCTCGGACAGCAAGTGCGTCTCCAAGGCTCTCAGTGACAGCGGCTACTACCTTCTGCAATGCGGCGACCTCGATTCGCCCGATCGCATCAGCGTCGTGTTCGACTGTGCGCCGCTGGGCCTGGAGCCCCTCGCCGGGCACGGACACGCCGACGCCTTGAGTTTCACGCTCCGTGCCTTCGGCAGGGATGTGCTGGTGGACCCGGGGACGTATGACTACTTCAGCTATCCGGCGTGGCGCAAGTACTTCCGCAGCACCCGAGCGCACAACACGATCGTCATCGACGACCAGGATCAGTCTGAAATGCTCGGTCTGTTCCTGTGGGGCCGCAAGGCGAGAGCGCGGTGTCTCTGCTGGGAACCCACCGACACCGGCGGCAGAGTCGTCGGCGAGCATGACGGATACACGCATCTCGAAGATCCGGTCATTCACAGACGGGAGATCGAATTGGACTGTTCTCGGCGCGCGCTTCTGATACACGACGACATCATTTCTGGGCGGGCACACGATGTGTCTTTGTACCTCCACCTGGCTGAGCATTGCGTGGTGACATCCGCAGGGGAAAACTGCTTTCTCATCGATATCGGACCAGGGACGATTGAGCTTCAGATGGACTGCCTTCTGAAGATGGAGTTGCTTCGCGGCAGCGACGATCCGATCGGCGGGTGGGTCAGTCGAGGCTATCATCAGAAGGAGCCGGCTGCGACGCTGGTCGGCCGGTGTGTCTGTGAAGGACATGGTTCACTGACATGCAGAGTGCATATCAGCGGACCGAAGACGAACTCTCAATGAAAGTGAATTCTGTGCCGTTCCCTCACTGTGCAAGGGGACGCGCCGCGGCAAAAAGGGGCGCGGCGTCATTGGCGACTATTTGCAGGCTTCTTGCAAGACACACATTTGTTTTACATCCTTTTCAGGTAGAGCAGGAGCACTGGAGAAAGACAGCCATGATGCACAGCAAAGACGTACGTCCGAGAATCACGGACGGAGGATGTCGCATTAGTTCCAACCTGCTCTTTGTGGAGATTCTCTTCGTTGCCGCGTGGACCTCCCTGTGTTCGGGAGCCTCCTATACTCTGACGGTAACGGCAGACCACGGCTCGGCAACGGTGAGCCCAAAGAAGGCTCAGTACGAAGCAGGCGACGTGGTTCGTCTGGTCGCGCTTCCGGATGCCGGGTATTCCTTCCGCAACTGGACGGGGGATGTCAACACTCACAGACTGGCGCCCGAAATCACAATGGATGGCCACAAGTCGGTCACGGCCAACTTTGGGCCGTGGGTTGCGCCTATAGGTATTCCGGACCCCAATTTCGGAGTCCGGGAGACGTACCGGATGTACGACGATCCGGCCAACCGAAATGAGTCGCTGACATACAATGCCAGTGGTGCCGGGGGTTACTACACCCACTATGTCGATAAGGATCATCCGAGCGCGACGAATGCAGGCAATCCGTACGGCACGATTGCCAAGCCGAGAGTGTCTATGCCCTCGATGGCGACAGTCCTGCCGGGTTCAGTCGTAGAAATACACGGCAAGGGGTACACCGGAAACACGGTGTGGAGTTGCGAGGGAACGCCAGAGCAGCCTATCTTCATACGCGGCGTCTCTCGCGACGAACGGCCCATCTTCACGTCCGGCAACACGTACCCATCGGGCCGATACATGATTTTTGAGAACATTCACTGGCAAGGCGCGTACGTAATCATCCGCCCGTTGGATGCTGATGATCCCGCGAGCTACATCTGTGTCCGTCAGTGCGAATCCCAGAGCCATAACTACAGCGCCCTGTACCCCGTGAGCTACACCAGCGGCATGAGTTGCCGGTATATCGTCATGTATGGCAATGAGGTCCACCCGGACAACATGACGCCGCCGGATTCGCAGGACGAACCGGATAATGTCGCCATCGGGTACATCGGCAGGACAGAGCACTACTGGATTGTGGACAACCATATCTACGGTGCCGCGGGTGATGCATGCGGATCTGGGCATGGGGCGAACTATCAGGTCAAGGATGTGTACATGGGTCGCAACGTCATGCACGATTGCAGTGAGAACGCCGTTGATGTGAAGGAAGTCGAGAACGTCATTATTTCCCAGAACGCCATGTTCAACATGGCTGGTGGGACTTCCGGGCAGATCGATGGCGTGCCGATCGTGCTCCACTACGGGCCGGACGATGGGCCCAAGAACACGTGGGTCTTGTTCAATGAGATCTATAACGCGAATGGGTGTGCGATCCAGGTGGGTGGGGGAGTCAAATACCCCGTCTATGTCATAGGGAACGTCATTCATGACATTCGCAACGGCGTGGTCCAGCCCTACATCTTCGCCAGCTTCGACTCTGGAGCCGATTTCATTTATGAGAAGCTGCGCGCCAAGAACTACGTTCATGCAGACGGAACGGTGGACCCGGACTACTCCGACCTTGATGCGGAGTTCCGAAGCTGGTTCCCGGAGGGATACGACCAGTTCTCCTACATTGATGCTCGCCTGGACAAGATCAAAGCCAGCAGTGAGACGGCCACGTCCCTTCGCACGTGGCAGTGCAACTATGTATACATGATCAACAATACCACTTACAATGTGGACAATGGCGTGGACTGGGATCCTCCGTCGGGGCGACTATTCCTGCAGAACGAGATCATATCCAACATCAGCAGCCGTGGGTTCCACATCAGCCTGGTGAGGTCGAGAGACAAAGCCGGGATAAGCGATTGCATCTTCCATCAGCCCGGCGGCAACCCAAGGATCGTCTGGGACAATAAGACCTGCAGCAACCTTGGCCCGTGGATGACCATGAGCGGCAAAGGGCTTGGGTGTCTGGATGACGATCCGTTGTTCGTTGCTCCCACGGCTCTGGATTTCCACCTGCAGGAGGGTTCCCCCGCAGTGGGGATCGGCGACGGAAACGAAGTGTTCTCTCTCTTTCGGGATTCCTTTGGCGTGAGTATAGAGAAGGATTTCGATGGTCAGACAAGACCCGTTGACGCTGCGTGGGACATTGGGGCGTATGAGTACGGCCTCCGTCCGAGCGTGGCAGTCAGTCTGAGTGTTTCGGCGGTCACCCAGAACTCGGTGACGGTGGCCTGGACGGCGCCGGAGGGGCAGATGACCGGCACTCACTACGATGCCAGGTTCTCCGAGAATCCCCTCACAGAGGCAGATTGGGAGGCCGCGACTCGGGCACAGAGCGAACCCGTGCCTGGCGGAGGCGGCGCCCAGGAGTCGTTCACGATCACGGGCTTGAATCCCGGCACAACCTATTATGTCGGCGTCAGGACCTGCACTCGGGCGGGAATCGCCACGTCCCCGCTGTCGAACGTGGTTTCCGCGACCACAGCGGCGAGCGGCAACCATGCTCCCGTAATGCAGGCGATTGGCGAACAGTCGGTGATGGAAAATGCGACACTGACCTTTGCAGTACGCGCGACAGATGCCGATGGAGATCCCCTGAGCTATTCCGCAAGGAACGTGCCGGCGGGTGCCAGCTTCGATCCCGCCACACAGACGTTCACCTGGACTCCGACCGCCGCCCAGCGGGGCACTTGCTGCGTCACTTTGCTCGTCAGCGATGGTCATGTACAGGTTTCGCAAGATGTCTCCATCGTGGTCACCAAGTATGTCGCTCCTCCTAACCGGGCGCCCGTGCTCGCCGCGGTGGGCGATCAGAGCGTGGAGGAGAGGGCACTGCTGAGCTTCTCGCTGAGCGCCAGCGATCCAGACGAGGACTCGCTGACGTTCACGGCTGCGGATCTGCCGGCGGGCGCCTCTTTCGAGAATGCGACGTTCCGTTGGACCCCGCTCCGTGGCCAGGCGGGTTCCTATCAGACTACCTTTTCGGTCAGCGATGGCATGCTCACCGACTCGAAGCCGGTGAGCATCACAGTGGTTCGATCCGTGGATCGAACGTCTCCCAGTGTGCACGATTTTTTTCCTTTGGCTAATTCGGTTCAGGTCCCGGTCAACCCGGTGATCGCATTCACGATTTCCGATGCAGACGGGGGTATGGACGCCGGTACGGTGAGCATTGAGGTCAATGGCGAGACCGTGTACTCGGGCGATCGTGTTGTGCAGGAGACCGGCAACGGCATCTGCCGACGCACGGGAACGCCGGAGAGTCTGCGCTACTCGTACCAGTCGGCCCGCGTGTTTGACATTGACCAGGATGTGTCCGTGCGTGTGTCAGCGGTGGACCTGGCCGGCAACACCATGACGCCGGTGTCTTGGGATTTCCAGACGCAGATGCCGATCTTCGGACAGAACCAGCCGGTGGGTACAAGCGGCGTGGGCGTCGGCTGCCCTAGCGTGGCCCGGGACAGCCAGGGCAACCTTTGGGCCGTATGGCATGCCGGACGGGCCAACGCTCACAACGTCTATCTCGCCAGGTACGACAGCCAGAGCCAACAGTGGGAGGCTCCGCAACGGTTGACAAATGCCTATTCTGACCAGTGCAACCCTGCGATTGCCATCGGGTCGGATGACACCGTGTACGTCGTATGGCAGGACAGACGCCGCTTCAGTTGGGACATCTATGTCGCGGCCAGGTCGAGCGAAGGCACCTGGCGGGAGGCCAAGATCACAACCTCATTCCGAAACGAAACCAATCCCGCCATCGTTGTGGATCAGGCGAGCCCCAGTCGCATCCACATCGCCTATGAGGACGACAGGATCAGCAACCGTGACATTTGCCTCACCTCGTTGACAACATCCTTCACCGGGGCGAGAACCACAAGGGTGACTTCCGACAGAGCCAATCAGACACATCCTGTGTTGGCTGTGGGATCTGACAACACCGTGTACGTGGCCTGGACCGACAATCGAAAAGGCACGGCCGACGTGTACGGGTCGTCATCGCGGGCACGATCCTGGGCCAATGTGCCAATCGTGGCGGGCCCCGGCAATCAACAGGATGCGGTCATTGCCGTGGAGCCTGGCAGTTCCCTGCTGCACGTGCTCTGGGTGGATGATAGGGCAGGCAATTCGGACATCCTTTATGGGACTTGCGACGGTTTGCCGTCCAGCCCCATCGCCGGTACGTCGATCATTGATGACAGTACGGCGGCCGACCAGCTTGCTCCGGCCATTAGGATTGTCGGGGACGACCAGAATGCCTGTCGTGTATACGCCTGTTGGCTGGACAATCGATCCATGGTTAACAACGCCGACAGTGATCTCTACTTCACAGAGATACGAGCCGGCGCGGGCCGGACGAATGTCTTCGTCGGAGACGACGGCACCAACTCCACCCAGCGAGAGGCGGCTCTTGGATTCGATGAGTATGGTCAGCCGGTGGTCCTGTGGAGTGACGATAGAGACAACACGACCCAGATCTACTCCGCATTCAGCACGTACCCCAAACCGGTTCCCCTGGCCTCCGCCTGGATCTCCAGCTCCGCAGGTGGTCGAGTGGGTCCGGATCCGGCTTCCATTGACGAGGCCACGGATGTCTGCGTGGAGATTCCTCCCAATGCGTACAGCAACGATATCCTCGTCAGTGTTTCGCAGATACAGCATCCTCCCAAATTCCCGTCAGCGTGTATCGCGGGCTATGAGATTGGCCCGAGCGGGGTGCAGTTCTCTGTGCCTGTGAGAGTGTCCATACCTTATGCGACGTCCGCGTCGCATCAGGCCGTTCCGTACTGGTACGACCCCCTGACGGGGAACCTGAGCGATGACGGCCTGACGGAAGCCACAAACGAGGCGCTCGCCAACGGAATATCCGTCGTCTCTTTTCGGACGACGCATTTGACGACGTTCTACATTCTGGAGAGCTCCATCCAATAATGGAGGCGGTGGCAGTCGACGAGGCCGTCGTTGCGCCTCATCCCGGCCTCCGCGATCAAACATCTTCGCATTCCTTCCTTTCTTGCGCGATACCGCATCGCCCGGCGTCTCGTGCGCTTGGACGTCATCGTCGCGACCTTGCAGAGAGCCCGCCGTTCTGATCCGCGTTGTAGGGGGTTCAGCCGCATGTTGAATTGTGAGACACCCAATTGCAGACCCGTTACGATTGCTGCGGTGGCAGCAAGTCTCCTGATGCTTGTTTCCGGCCTCGGCTATCGCGTTCTGGCCAGCCGATTGGCGGCTCCAGGGGCCACCCCGTCCATTAGCCCGGCGGCGCTGGAACGACTACCCTGGCAGATTGGTGGCTGGACAGGCCAGGATGTGCCTCTGGATGACGCGATCGTGCGCGCCACGGATACCGACGCGCATGTCAGCCGTCGCTACTCCTGCAACCGGGGGCTGGATTCCGTCTTTCTATACATTGCCTCGGGCGTCAAAGCGCGAGACCTGATGCCACACCGTCCCGAAGTGTGCTACACGGGGAGTGGCTGGACGCTTCTGGATCGTCGCTTCAGGGAACTATCGTTGGATGACGGCGCGAAATTGCCGTGCAATGTCCTTCGATTCTCCCGCGGCGTTTTGGACACGAAGGGGGTGACAGTGCTGGACTACTACATTGTGGACGGTCAGTACTGCCATGACGTCTCGCTGCTGCGTTCCAAGGCGTGGCGCGGTTCGGGCACGGTGCGATATGTCGCCCAGGTGGAGATCATCGCGGCTGTCAATTCGACTCTGATGGCGGAGTCCGCGACGAAGCTGGTCTGTGCCTTCGCCGGCGATTCCGCCCTGCCCATTGCACAACTATTCGAAAACGCCCAGCGAGATCGAGATCCAGACGAATCTCGCGAGGTATCCAAAGGGGAATAGTATGAGACGGGACATGGCAAACCAAGACGTTCGCCGCAGACCGACTCCGCAGACCTTCGGTGGCGATCGGGCGCAGGATATGCGTGTGAAGCTGGTCCTGGCCGCGTTGGCACTATCGGCGGTGACACTATGGTCCTACTGGCCGGTCATGGCCGGGTTGTTCGATGAGTGGCAGACCAACGATGACTACTCGGCGGGACAGTTGGTCCCTCTGGTCGCGGTCTTTCTCGTGTGGCGCGACAGGAAGGCCCTGGGGCGCTGTCCGATGAGACCGAGATGGTTGTGGGGGATAGGCCTGCTCGTGCTGGCGCAGGCGGCACGGGCGTACGGGCTGTTGTTCATGTTTGAGTCGGCGGAGCGCTACTCGCTCGTGCTGACCGTCGTGAGCCTGGTTCTCCTGGTGGCTGGATGGCAGGTGCTTCAGCGAGTGAAATGGATTCTGCTGTTCCTGTTCTTCATGATCCCCTTTCCCGGGCGGGTTCACAACCTGATCAGCGGGCCCTTGCAGCGGGTGGCGACGAACGGATCGGTATTCCTTCTGGAGGTGATCGGCGTCCGGGTCAGTCAGGAGGGGAATGTCGTGACACTGAACGGAAACACTCCGCTGGCCGTGGCGGAGGCTTGCAGCGGCCTCCGCATGTTGACGGCATTCATCATCGTCGCCGCGTTCATCGCCTGCATGGTGAATCGCTCGCGGCTGCAGAAGGCCGTTCTGCTTCTGTCGAGCATCCCTGTCGCCGTGCTGTGCAACATTGCCAGGATCTCAGTGACGGCGGTGCTCATGCTGGTCGTCAATGCGGACGTGGCGCAGAAGTTCTTCCATGATTTTGCCGGGATCGTGATGATGCCCGTTGCTGTGCTGCTGATGTTTGCAGAGATCTGGGTGATGGACCGGCTGATTGAGCCCGAGCCTGACTCCCGGCATCGGCGAACCGTCGAATCCGTCAGATCAGGCGCGGGGTCGTCCGTATGATCCGCCGGGAGTGTGACAGCCACCAGTCCCGGCAGTCCGTGCGATGAATTATTTGACAAATCGGGTAGTCACGGAAGGAGCCGCGGTTCCCCCGTCGAGGTTCTGTAAGTCGTGGAAAGACAATGGTTTAGGATGAATTCAGTAGGGTGCTGGGGATGCACAGAACGGCGTGGCAGGCGATTTATCTTGACATTTCTCACGCGTTCTGGCTTAATATACGTAAAGTAATCTTGGACATGGAGTGTAGGGTGATTATCTGATGGCTGCGGGGCAGAAGAAAGTCATAGCTGTCGTTATGGCTCTGGCTGCCGTGTCGGTAGTCCATGCCGACATGGTGCCGGTGGGTCAGCCGCATGCTGGAGTGACGGGGATGCCGCTTGTTTGTGAGGAGGCTCCGATCCAGCTTGCCGCTGGTCCGGCTGCGCATTCCTACCGCACGCCTGATCTCGACATGACCTCCGTCGAGCTGATGCGCACGGCACATGTAGAGCAGATTCGCCAGGCGGCGCCGCTACAAGTTATGGCGTATGAGCCTGGCAGCTTGAATTTGTGCCTGTACGCCTTGATCGGCCTGGGACTGTGCAGAACGGCTCCGTGGGTGAAGAGACTGTCCTTTGGTTTCATCCCGGAGTGGTATCACGACGGCGGGCCCTATCAGATCGGGCACAGTCACGCCATCGGTCCCGAATTCCCGTGCTGTGCAATGATCCGCTGTTTCGTCCAGCCTGAGTACACGGGCCTGGACCTTCTACCGCAATACTACCTGGGCAAGGTGGCATCCTTACTGCACCAGTTGCTGTTTGTACCTGGGCGACTCGCGTCTCGAGGACCTCCGGTGCACGGTTGAAAACCGGAGTTTCGTTGTACGCCTTGTCCTGTACGAAGGACATGCAGAGCAACGACGAGAATCGGCCTTTGAGGCCGATTGCGAGTTGATCATCGTGAGTGTGTGAGACAAATGAGTACGAGGCAGACGCCGGTGGGCGCCAATCGGCAGGCCGGCCGGTATCTGGCTCGCGTTAGAAGGAGAAAGAAATGAAACGCTTTTTACTGACAATTCTTCTGGTCGGATTGCTTGTGGGACAGGCCTCCGCAGACATGGTCAAAGTGACCGACGACCTGCTCAAGGAGTTCGACACGTTTACCGTGACGACCGGTAGCGGATCCAATTTCGCGGGGCCGTTGACTGCTTACCCGTCCTGGCCGACGATGGAGGGCGACTATGGGTGGCGCGGCGAACTGGATCATTCCAATGACACCGTGCTGATCCACGCGAGTGGCGACGCCGGCCTCAGCGGCTCCTATGATGGCTTCGCCATGACGTTCTACAACGACGATGACGACAACTGGTCGGTTCGTCTGTATGTGAGCACGACGACCGACGGCACGCTGTATGGTGCCTGGACGACCATCTCCGGCCACCCTTATAACACACCCCCTGCCGCTTCGGCGATGGTAAGCCTCGGTTCGGCGTTCACGATGGATTCCGCCGGCGACATCGGTTTCGAGATGCGGGCTCCGTACAACGACGTGTTCCACATCTCGGCCGTGCCGCTCCCCGGCGCCATCCTGCTTGGGTTCTTGGGCCTGGGTGTAGCCGGCGCCAAGCTGCGTCGATTTGCGTGATGAGGTGCGTTGCAGGGGATCCGTCGAAGGGGCTCTGCCCGGAGACGCCTCTGCTGCGTATCGGCTAACTTGCCTGGACCTCTCATGGTCCGGGAGAAGCAACGTTTTTGGCACCCGATTCCTCCGCGATTCGGGTGCTAAAAGCGTTTATAGGCGAAGCGTGGCTGGAGAGACTCAGAGCGACGATCTGCGAAGTGTAGTTGCTCTTGGGTGTTGGTAGGAACCGCCACCCGGCCTGTATCAACTCGGCCGGTCTGGTCAATGGCAGCCTGATGTGAACAACAGGATTGCCGACGAAGCCGTTCTGTGGGCTTCGCCGGCCCATGGTTCACCTTCACCTTCACGCGGCGGTGTCAAACGGGGGGGCGCATCTGGGGGTATACGGGGGTAGCGCAGCAGGTTCGCTCGCGTCACACCGGTCAATCGGATCATCGATTATCGGCCGTTCCCTGGTGGAAGTCACATGGGAGAGCCGATCCGGTGTTCCTCTGGGCCTGGAGACGGGCCTCTCCACAACCGATCCAATCGTCCGCAATGATATGTAGTGATCTTCCAGGCTCTACGGACCGACTATATACGGGAGTCAATGGGTTGAACTTTAGGGAGGACAGGCTATGTCCTATCACAACCGACGTGCGAAGATCAATGTGAAATTCCTGGTCATCCTGATCCTGATCACAGTGGCGCTTGGGACCTCCCTGGTCGCCGCTCGTCAGATTCGCAGGAACATTCTCTCGAAGGTCTCTCTGACCGCCGGAGAGGCTGCGTTTGCGAGCAAGGACTGGCCGGCTGCCTACGAGAACCTCAGGGAATACCTCGCTCGGAACCCTGACGACATGGATATCCTCAAGAAATGTGCGAAGGCCCGCCTGTCGATGCGCCCTCTGGAGCCCGAGGCGGTCGCCTGGGCGATCAGCGCCTATCGCCTCGTTCTGCGACAGCACCCTCTTGATGAGGTTGCCTACGAGCAACTGGTCAAGCTGTACACCGGCACCCAGAACTTCGACGAGCTTGCCTACATCACCCGGGCACGACTGGACCACGTCCCGGACGACCGACAGTCACCCCTGTGGCTGGCGGACGCACTGATCCAGCAGAACAAGCCTGACGAGGCCATTCAGGTACTGGAGCAGCTCATGGGGGCGCTCGAGCCCCTTGCGGAGAAACGCGTGGAGTATATGCAGGCCTGTGTGCGCATGAGTGGCATCGTCGCTCGTGAGAGCGGTCCCAGCGCCAAGACCAAAGCGCTGGAGTGGCTGAACAAAGCCGTGAGCTACGACCCCAACTGCGCGGAGGCTCGGGCCTATCGGGCCCGGTTCTATCGCCTGACCCCTCAGATCCCCGGGGTGAGTGCGAGCGACCGGCTGTCGCTGGCTCGCAGAGACCTCGAGATGGCCGACGCGGCGGGCACCGACGACCCGAAGATGCGCTATTTCCTCGGCACGGAATGGGCAGCTCTTGGGCATCTCGACCGTGCTGCCATTGAGTTGCAGGCCATCGACCGGCTGTCGCTGGATACGATCGAGAAGCAGTACTTCGATATCAATGACTGGAAGACAGCCAGATTCCTGTTTGCATCAGAGTTGGCGGCCCGCCGTGGGGCGGCGGCAGAGGCGGCCGCTCTCGCGGACGAAGCCCTGGCCACCCTCACGGAAACGAGACACAGAGTCCAGGCGCTCCCCACGGCGATCACTGCCTACGTAACCGCGGGCAAGGCCCAGGAGGCACACAAATGCCTGGACGAGTACGTGGGGATCCTCCGTTCCCGAGGCGCGACGGCAGAAACGCGGCTGAAGATGGCCTGGCTCCAGGCCCTGGTGGCCCGAGCGGAGGAGAGGTTCTATCTCCTCATCGATACTCTGCAGCCGGTGGTTGTGAATGAGACGTCGCATCCCGAGCTGTGGCGATTGCTGGCCGAAGCCTACAGTCGAACCGACCAGCCCAGGCGAGCGGTCGACGCGTTAGTCCGATATCTTCGCAGCGATCCGCAGAACCCGGAGATGATGCTGCAACTGACGCGAGAGTACCTGAGACTGCGGGACTGGAACAAAGCGTTTGAAGCGGCGAGACTCGCGGAACCTCTGAGACCGATGGACACCGTGGTGAAGCTGCTTCGTATTGAGGCGAGCGTCTACGTGACGGCCGAGCAACCGCAGGAGAAAGTGGATACGGCGAAGCTCCAAGAGTACTCCGCCGAGTTGTCGAGACTGCGCCAGGAGCATCCTGCCGACGTGGATATTCGTCTGCTCCAGGCACTTGTTGCCAACTACCTCGGGCAACCCGACAAGGCGGAGAGCGAGTTGAAACAGGCGATCCAGGAATGCAAGGATCCGCTGAGGGCGGAGATGGAGCTGGCGCGGCACTACTACCGACACAAGCGCATGGCGGACGCGATCGCCGCTTACCGGGCCTCGTGCAAGAACCATTCCGAGCTGGCCGAGCCGTGGGTTTCGCTGTCGAACCTGTACGTGGCCAATGAGGACTATTCGTCCGCTCGGGATTGCCTGCGCGAGGGATTGAAGTCCGTCGTCGGCACGTGGGAGGAGCGGTCTGTGTCGATGGCACTTGGCTTGTTGGAGATCACGCACGGTGATCGGGCAGCCGGGATACAGGTCCTCAACGAGTTAATCGCGAGCAGGCCGGATGAAGTCCGCGCTCGATCCCTGCTTCTGAGTACTCGTGAAGTCCAGCAGGACCGGGCTGCCTCCGAGAAGCTGATTGCCGAACTGCGGCAGGCGGAAGGCGAGAGCGGGCGCCTGTGGCGCCTGCATCAGGCGTCCTTGTGGCTCTCCTCTGACGATTGGAGGTCCAAGCAGGCGGAGGTCACCAATCTGCTCCAGTACTGCATCGATTCGGACCCGGAATGGTCGTCTCCGGTGCTGCTGCTGGCGGGGATGTACGAGAAGCTGGGGGATGCCAGACGCGCCGAAGACGTCTGTCGGCAGGCGCTGGTTCGCAACCCGTCCGCCACCGATGTGACGGACAAGCTGCTGGCCCTTCTGGAGAACCAGGGCCGTTTCTCCGATGCGGAGAGGGTCCTTGCGGAAATGGAAACGAATCCCCAAGTTGCTGGCACCTGGCGCATTCGAATGGCGATGCGGTCGGGGGATTTCGCCCGGGCCATCGAAGAGCTGAAGCTCAGGGCCTCCAACGACGCCCGGGACGCGAACTCCCGAATTCAACTGGCGAGGCTCGTCTACTGGCAGACCAAGGATGTCGACCAGGCGCTTGGCTATCTGAAGGAGGCGGAAGCCACCGCGTCGGATCTGTTCGCGCTGACGGGTGTGAAAGCCTCGATCTTGAGAGCGGAAGGTCGGGCGGCGGAGGTCCAGCAACTCCTCGACGACTACGTGGCCGGGCATGGGGACTTCAACGCCCATCTTCTGCGCGCCTCCAATCGCGCCCGGGACGGTCAGTTCGAGCTGGCAGAGAGCGACTACAAGAAGCTGACGTCCTTCGCCGACAATGGAGCCGCCGGGTATCTCCTGTTGGGCAACTTCTACGCGGGCAACAAGCGGATCGACCAGGCTATCGCATCTCTCGAGGAAGGCTCGAACATCTATCCCGCGGATTCGAGACTGAAACGACGCACGATCCAGTTGCTGCTTCTGCGCGGTCAACCCCAGGATCGGCAACGAGCAGACGAAATTCTCACGGCGATGGAACAGCAACTGCCGCACGATCCTGAACTACTGCAATTCCGGGCCTTATGCCTGCTGGCGGAACCGGGACCGCAATCCGTCCGAGCCGCTCGAGGGAAGCTGGAAGAGGCGGTCAAGCTGGAGCCGACCGCGGTGGAGGGCCATCTTCTGTTGATCGGCATGGCCATGGAGGCGGGAGAATACGAGAATGCCCGCGACTCTGCCATCCGGGCTCTGGGTGCCAATCCCAACAATGCGGCCCTGCTGACCGTCCGGAGCAAAGCAGAGCTTGCCCTGAAGAATCCTCGCATCGCGCTGGACTTGGTGCATCTGGCCCTCCAGGCCGACCCGAACAACACGGACGTGATGGACGTCCTTGTGGGAATCGGGGTCAGCGAGGAAGACAACAAGGTACTCAAAGAGGCCCTGACACGAATCGAAGCGGGTCTTGCGCGCCACCCGCAGGATGAGAAGCTGATGCTTCTGCGAACCCGCACACTGACCGCGATCGGGATGTCGAAGCAGGGAATCCCGGAGTTGGAAGCCTATTGTCGGACCGAGGACGGAAGTCACAGCGTCGCGGCCCTTGTCCGACTCGCGGACCTGTATCGCCTCGCCGGCGACGTGGATCGGGCCGGACAGTGCATCGAGCGGGCCCGGCAGGTGGATCCGAGCAGTCAGACGGTAGTGCACGCCCGGCTGCTCTGGCTGGTGGCGCAGAAGCGGTGGGGGGATCTGGCAAACATCAGTTCCGAGTATCTCTCGGCCAAGCCGCAGGATGTGACCCTCGTGCGGAACGCTGCGCTTGTGCTGGCTGCCTCTGACTCGATCGAGATGCGAAAGGAGGCCGTGAAGCTCTTCGAGCAGGCGATCGCTCTGTCGCCGCTGTCGATCGATGCGCGTCTCGGCCTCGGTTCGTGTCTCTATCAGACGGGCGAAGCCGAGCGGGCGGAGAAGACCTACCGCGGACTGCTCAGCGAGTACCCGAACGATACGCGCATCCTCAACGACCTTGCCTGGATTCTGCAGGAGCACTATCATCAGTACGCGGAAGCACTGACGCTCGCGGACAAGGGGCTGAATCTCGCGCCCGATGATGTGCATCTGTTGGATACGCGCGGTACAATCCTGTCCAACACGACGGATCGACTTGCCGATGCGAAGAAGGATTTTGAAAGACTGGTGGCGCTGTCGTCCGGCGATACGGAACGGCAAGCCAAGGCGTTGCTGCAACTGGGCCGCGTCTGCGCCAAGCTCAACGAGCTCCCGCAGGCGAAGGAACACCTGGAACGCGCGTTGCAGATCGATCGAAGGGCGGGGGTTTTCACGCAGGAGGAACGGTCGGAGATCACGAGAATTGTCCAGCGGTGCGGGACCTGATAGTCGGAGCGACGCGGCGTGACGGGCATGGTTGTGGCCAAATCGCTCGCTGCGCCGGTCATGTGGGTACTGATCCTGCTGGCGATCGGACTGGGGCTGTCGAGGTGGAAGCGACGTACGTCCTGTCCGGCGATCGGATGGTGGGCGGTCCTGGCGGGCATGCTGGTGCTGCTGGGGTTCAGTCTGCGACCGGTGTCGGAACTGCTGACGTACTCCCTGGAATCGAGGTACGCCCCTGCGGCGATGGAAGAGCTCCGGGGTCTCGATGTCCTGGTCATCCTCGGCGGCGGCCTGCACGCTTCCGGAGGACTTCGCACGCAGGCCGATCTGGCCGGGCCAGCACATTCCCGTGCGTATCACGGCATCCGCCTGTTCAACGAAAGCGGCGCCGGTCTGCTGGCCCTGTGCGGGGGCGGGTTCGGCGAGCAGGCCGACAGTGAAGCGGAAGCGATGAAGGCCATGGCCCTGCAGATGGGCGTCTCCCAGGACAGGATTCTGACGGAGACGAGATCGCTCAACACGAGACAGAACGCCGCCTTCCTGGCCGACTTGCTCCCCAGGGGAACAGGCCGGAGGATCGCCCTGGTGACATCCGCCACACACATGCTTCGCTCCCAGCGGGTGTTCCGCAGGCAGTTCCCCGACGATGTCATCGTGCCGGTCCCCGTCAACTACACGTACGACTCGCTGGTGTGGTCGCCGAGGACCTTTCTTCCCTCCGTGGACGCTCTCCAGGAGAGCACGATCGCCTTGCACGAATGGTTCGGCCTCCTCTGGTGCTCGCTTCGGGACCGGTGACGCCGCGGTGCTTTTCTCCTCCCTCACAGGATCACAATCCCTTCTTCTGTGGCCACTTCACGAGTACAATAGCCCGTCGTATCGGCCGTCTGCGCCTCTGACGAGGCCGGAGCTTTGTGAACGCGGGTGATTGCAGCGCTGTGAAGGAGACGAATCATGAATCGTGCGCGACCGGGTTGGATCCCAGGGGTGTGTCTCGGCGTTCTGGCGGGGCTGCTGTCCGGCGGCGCCGCATGTCCGGCGGGCGAGCCGGCCTCGCCGGAGACGTTGTTGCTCAAGGACTTTCGCCCCACGTCCGTCTATCGGATCCCCCAGACGGTGGTGGAGAAGGCCAGGTGCCTTGCGATCGACATGCACGCCCACGTGTATGCGAAGACGCCGGAACAGGTGGCCGAGTGGATCCGTCTGATGGACCGGGCGGGAGTGCAGAAGGTGATCGTCATGACGCAGGCGACCGGCCAGCGGTTCGACGACATCCACGCGCTGTATGCCCGGCACCCGGATCGATTCGAGGTCTGGTGCGGATTGGACTATACCGGATATGACAAGCCCGGTTTCGGCCCGGCGGCCGTCCGGGAGCTCGAACGCTGCTACAAGGTCGGGGCACGCGGCGTCGGCGAGCTCGGCGACAAGGGCAAGGGCCTGTTCTACAGCCGGCCTCCGGCGTGGGGAATGCACCCCGACGATCCGCGCATGGACCCGTTGTTCGAGAAGTGCGCGGAGCTGAAGATGCCCGTGAATATCCATGTTGCAGATCCATATTGGATGTATTTGCCGATGGACGCCCACAACGACGGGCTGATGAACGCCTACCAATGGCGGCTGGACAATCAGCCCGGCATCGTCGGCCTGGAGGGCATGGTGGACATCCTCGATCGGACCGTGGCGCGACATCCCAAGACCACCTTCATCGCCTGCCACTTCGCCAACTGCTGCTACAACCTCAGCCGGCTGGGCGAGCTGTTGGACACGCACCCCAACCTGTACGCGGACATCTCCGCCCGGTACGCGGAGACCGCGGCGATTCCCCGCTTCGCCGCTGCGTTCTACGAGAAGTACCAGGACCGGCTCGTCTACGGGACCGACATGAACGCCAGCATGGACGTGTACCGTCTCACGTTCCGCGTCCTGGAATCGGCGGACGAGCACTTCTACGCCTGGAGTCACTCCAGCTACCACTGGCCGCTCTACGGCCTGGCCCTGAGCGACGAGGTCCTGCAAAAGGTCTACCGTGCCAACGCCTTGAAGATCCTGCAATCGCAGGATTCCCACCCTGCGCCCGGAGCGACGAAACCGTAGCCAAAATCGGCAATCCGAAATCCAGAATCCGCAATCGTGTTCAGTCCAGGCGGAACACACCTTCCTCCATGATGGCCTGGCCGTCCACGTGGATCGACGGCTTGATGATCACCCCATCGACGTGGGCTTTGCTGTCCCACGTGGCGCCGGTCTTGCCGGGGTAGGGACTGCCGAAAGCGATGTGGATGCCGGGGAACTTCTCGTCCTGGAGCAGGTTATAGATGAGCCGGGTCAGGCCGGTATTGGTCCCGATGGCGAACTCGCCCACCCGGCTGCTGTTCTCGTCGGTCTCGAAGACGTATCTGTCATATTCCTGGCGAAGCTGCTCGTTCTTGCATTGAAGGGTCTCGCGGAGGGCGCGGCCGTTCCGGACCTGCACGCGGATCGGCGTGTCCTCGAGCGAACCGTACCGTTCCGTGAAGAAATCCCCGAGGCAGCCGTCGATGACGACCATGCCGTTGAGGTCGGCGGGGCAGGTGAACACCTCCCCGTCGGGCAGGTTCGTCCAGTGCTTTGGCCGGATGTCGCCGTCGCTGACGATCCACTTCAGTGCGGGGCTGAACCGACCCGTGAAATCGCTGCCTGTGTCCGTCACGACGCGGATCTCTTTCGCGTCGCGAACCCTCTCGTAGACCAGCTTGCTGATCCGCTGAATCTCCTTGTAATCGCTGCACATGCCGTCCTTCATGATCTCGGGGGTGATCCCGATCATGTGAGCGTGGCGGAGCTTCGGATTGGCGTCGATCACCTTGAGCATTGGCTGCCGGAAGGTTGCCAGCTCGCCCTTGGCGCCCTGGGCGGCGAAGATGCTGACGTCGGCGTTCTTGAGAGCGTCGGCGATGGCCTGTGGGAATCGGATCGGTCGCTGGCCGAAATCCTCCATCGTGAACGACTGGATATCGCCGGTGAGCTTCTCCACGCCGCGCCGAAGGGCCAGGCCGATGTCCATCGTCTCTTTGTCCGTGATGATGACGGCCTGGTCGCCCGGCTGGACCTTCAGGCAGTTCTCCACCGCCTGCCTCACGCCTTCCGCAATCGTTCCCATGTCCTTGTCTCCTTCGCGCGCCAGTACGATCCCCGACGAGACGCCGTGAGTCTCCCCGACACCCCCGCCCGTGAGCCCTGATTCTACGTCCGCTGCCCCCCGCCGGCAAGGGCCTTGGCGCCATTTCAGTCGCGCGGCGAGCGTAAGACAACGGCAATTGGCTTTGTTTCGCACGCCGAGCCTGAGTCCGTTCCACTCGACACTTCACACTTCGAACTTGACACCTCCCCGATTGGCTTTGTTTCACACGCCGGGTCATCCACGATGTAGCCCAGCCGCCCTCGGCTGGGATCACGGGCCTCACCCCCGAGGGCGGGGGTGCTACCTGGCACTTCCTCCGATTGGCTTTGTTTCACAGACCGAGTCATCCACGATGTAGCCCAGCCGCCCTCGGCTGGGGTCACGGGCCTCACCCCCGAGGGCGGGGGTGCCACCGGACACTTCCTCCAAATGGGTTTGTTTCGCACACGCGTCCCCGTTCGCAGTGACGCCGTGAGGCGTTTCAGTGGCATGGGCGTCTCGCCCATGAATGACAGTCACGGGCAAAGCTTGCCCTCGCGAAGGCGGGGGATGCCCGTGCTACGGGATGCCCTTGCGGGCACACTACAAGCGGCCTCGGCCGGCTGGATTGGCTTTGTTTCGCACGCCGAGCCTGAGTCGGTCCCACTTGACACTTCCCCGATTGGCTTTGTTTCACACGCCGGGTCAGCCACGATGTAGCCCAGCCGCCCTCGGCTGGGGTCATGGGGCTCACCCCCGAGGGCGGGGGTGCTACCTGCTACCTCCCCGATTGGCTTTGTTTCGCCGGTCGAGTCCTCCGCGATGAGGTCCGAACAGGCCGTGCTTGACGGCATTCTGTGGGACGATGGCCTTGCCGGTTTTGGTGCGAGGCCCGGTGCTCTTTTGTGCATTGGCTCGATTCGCGGCGATCTGTGCTTCCATCGTCATGGGCGTGCCCTCCAAAAAACCGAGGATTCACAGGGTGTTATTCACGATTTACAGATATGTTGTATGGACATAATACACTCATGCGATTTGTGTGTCAATGGAAAACAAGGAGGCGCAGCAATTTTTCTGTCCACTGCTGTGTTATGGCGGCAAGTCCTTGTCACACAAGGGGTTACGCGTTGCGCACTGCGTCGCGGAGCCGCGGAAAGGCCCCGGGCGATCTATGGACATCGCACGGGAGGGGCTTGCGCCTATGCGGACTTCTTATCCACCGCTGTCTCCGTGGGGCGTCGCAGGTCCCCGCCAGGCGCTGCCGCCGAAGGTGGTGACGTACATCAGGTTATCGTCGGACGGGTCGAACGTCAGACGCTGGATATTGGAGAATGGGAGGGCGTCGAAGGCCTGCCAGGTTTGGCTGTTGTCCCGCGACAGCCACAGGCCGGCGCCGGGGGCGCCCTCGGTAAGCGTCATGTAGATCCAGCCGTCATGCCTGGGGTGGAAGTACCCGCCGAAGGTCTGCCGGCCCTGTCGGCCGATGCGCTGCCAAGTCATGCCGCCATCGGTCGTGCGATACAGGCCGCCCGACTCGTCGCCCCCGCCCGCGTCACAAGTGCCCACGAGGATAATGCGGCTGTCCTGCGGGTGGACGGCGAAGTCCTTGGGGTACAAGAATAGCCGAGAGGCGTTGACTTTCTCCCAGGCTTCGGCGCCATCCCTGGACCGGTACAGACCGACGCCTTCGGGCATGAGCGGCTTGCTGCGGGCCGGGCGCATGGCGCAGATCATCGCGAACAACGTTCCATCCTTGTGCAGGATCACGCGGGAGACTCGCATGTTCAGCGGATCGCCCAGGCCATTCTTCTTCAGCGCCCAGACCTTGCCGTCATCGGTGGACTTGTATACGCCTTCCATGAAGACCCCGGCGTACAGTGTGCGAGAGTCCCTGGGGCTGGCCGGATCGAGCACGATCCCAGTCACCGGCCGAAGCGGCAGGCCATCGGCCTCGGACTTCCACGAGGCGCCGAAGTCTCGCGAGACGCAGACGCCGCCGGGACCATTGTGGCCGTGACGCTCGGAGATGATATTGTCGTTCGGGATGTCGTGCACGTCGGAGAATGCGCCCCACATCTTGCCGGGGATCTGGGGATCGAACGCGATTTCGTAGCAGGTGTTTCGCCAGGGGGCCCAGGTGTTCCTGTCCCACCAGATCCAGGTATTGCCGCTGTCGAGGGACCTCGCGAAGCCGATGTCCGTGTAGGCGATGTAATGACGGTTGCGCTCGAACGGGTCGATGCAGTAGTTCCACGTCGTGGTGACGACCAGGCCGGTGCACGTCCAGGCGCTGCCCGGGCCGGGAGTGGCGCCCGGGGCGGGGTAGGTATCACCGTTGAACCATGATTGGCCGCCGTTGTGGGTGATGTAGGACTGGCTATAGACGAGGATTAAGCGGTTCGGATCGCTGTTGCAGATGGCGGCTCCAAAGGGGGTATCGCCGCCTTTGTAGGACTGGCCCGTTGATGCGGTGACGTAATTGGGCGCGACGTTGTACTGTGCGAATCGCGGGTCCTGATAGAACGTGGCGCGCCAGGAGTCGCCGCCGTCGTCGCTGCGGTACACCGTCTCGTGATAGGGCGGATGAAAGCCGGTGCTCGTGTTCATGACGTAGACGGTGAGCGGGGCCGCATCGGTCGTCAGGATTTGCCTGTACTGAGCGATGTCGCCATACGACCACTGGTCCCTCTTGCCTGTGCTGGTGTTGATGCCCTCGCCCATGGCGAGTCGCCAGGTCCGGCCGCGATCGAGGGAACGGTAGACGCCACCCGTGAAAGCGCCGCTCTGCTTCTTGCTGGGTACGGTGCAGTACAGCACCGTAAGGCCCATCTTCGAATCAGAGCCGCCGGCAAATCCCTGGATCTCCTTCCAGGGCAGTCCGTCGGTTCTGTCGACCCATATTTGTCCGCCGTCATCGGATCGCCAGATGCCTTCGTCGGTGGCGGCGAACAGGATACGACTGCCTTCGAAGTGGAAGCCGATTACGCGACCTTGCGGCCCAGTGCAGACGGTCCAGGTCTCGCCGGCATCGTGGGAGAGTTGGCAGCCGCCATCGCGGGTGCCCGCAAGCAGGGTGCGCGGATCGGACGGATTGATCGCGATCTCCCCGGCGAGCGAGGGTCTGAGATTGCCGATAGGCGTGAAGGTGCGGCCCTTGTCGCGGCTGATCCGAAGCCGGCCGCCGGAGGAGGCGTAGATCACATTGGGGTCGGAGGGATGGAAGCCCGGGCGGCATTGGGTGTCGCTTCGCAGTTGGCCGTGGTGGATCATCCGCCAGGTGTGGCCACCGTCCTCGGAGATATAGGCCGCACTCATGTCGCAGTTGAGCATCATCAGGTTCGGGTCCGCCTGCGAAATCGCCGGCGAGAACATGCCTCCGCCGCCGGACAAACCCACAGGCTCCCAATCGTGGATTTCGGATTTCGGATTGCGGAGTGAAGACTGACCCCATCCGCAATCGGTGAGCACCAGCAGCGATGTTGCCAACAGGAAGAGACGGCAAGAGATCATACGCACTCCCGCATGATTCGAAGGTATTCCCGGCAAGTGTCCCTGATATCGGGATCGCCGGGGTGCATGTCCTGCTCGATGGAGGCGTAGCCGTTGAAGCCGATCCGCTTGAGGGTCGCGACGATGGCCTGGACGTCCATCACCCCTTTGCCGAAGGGCGGGAACAGCCGCATTTGCCCATCGATGTCGCGCATGTGGGCGTTCATCAGGTGCCTGCCCACCTTGTGGATGGCCACCGGTGGGTATTCGCGCTGAAGCAGCGTCCAGCCCACGTCGATGTTGTAGCCCAGATCGTCGTCGCGAATCTGATCCCACAGGCGCAGGAACGACGCGGCGTCGGGCACCAGGCAGTGCGTATGCTGCTCGATGGAGAACTTCAGGCCGTGCGCCTTGGCCCTGGCCAGGCAGGCTTTGGTCGTCTCCACGTACGCATCCCACACGCGGTCCCAATCGAAATCCTCCGCAATGTCGATGTGGAACTTCTCACCGCGTTCGGGATTGTCGACCTCATAGTAGCGCGGCAGATATCCCGTTGGACCCTTCAACTCGCGAGCCCAGGGCGCCACGATGTTGACCATTGGCGCCCCCAGCTTCTTGCCGATCCGGCACGTCGCTTCGAAGTAGTCCAAAGCCCGTTCGTGGGCCGCCGGTTCCGTGCTCGACAGGTCCTCGACCACCGGCTGAAAGGCGACGAACTGTGAGACACGCAATTTGTTCTGCTCGAGCTTGCGGTTGAGACGGTCGATCCTGGCGTCGGTCCAGAAGTCCTTGAGATCTCTGCGTGCCGTCACGATCAGCTCGACGCCGTCGAAGCCCAGATCGCCGATGACATCGAGGACCGGCTCAGGGTCGGCGGCGGGGCCCAGGCTGTGGAAGCACCAGCTCAGACAGCCGATTCTCGGCTTGCCCGGCGCGGGCGAGGGAGACTGTGCCGCCGGTGCATCCGCCAGTGAGAGCGTAGACGCTGTCAGTGCGGCAGTCTGAAGGAATTGGCGGCGGCTCAAATCAGATTGGGTCTTCATGAGTCCACTCCTTTATCGGTACTGCGTTTCAGTGTTGACGGTTGTCGTCAGAGGCTTATTGCAGACGGCCCCGCCGAGCGGTCCGGCCGAATTGAAACGCACCTGCCACCGGTCGGCAATATCGATTCCCGCCGGCGGGACGAACGTCACAGCGGCCGGTCGCACGGCCTGCTCGTCGGCAATCTCGAAGACGTGCAGGAACAAGGAACGACTCCCGCTGTTCGGATCGCCCACCTCAATTCGCCAGGGACAGATCGGCGGCTTCAGTCGCCCCGGGGTCATGTGATTGTACTGGGCGGTTGGTTCGAGCGGGTGACCCCGGGCCGCTCTGCCGGGGCCGCCTCGGACCACAATCTCAGCCTTCTCCGGCAGCAGGGTATGCAGGAACATCCGCGACCGGCCGTGCGACAGAACCGCTTCGTCCCCGTCGGCCTCGGGCAGACTCAGCCATGTCAGGCAGTCTTCCTGACGCAGCGGCTCCGTGGGGACGTGGAGGAAGAAGTGGCGGGGCAGGTCCGCCCGGGTTGCCTCCACGCGGTCGAATACGACGAAGAATTCTGGCTGGCCGCGCAGGTACAGAAACTGCCGCGTCACCTCACGAGCCTTCTTATCACTGTAACCCTTCGCAATGTCGGCGGCGGCGTAGGTGTACTCGTCGTTGTGCTCGAAGGCTGCGATATGGCCTCGTTCCCGCGGCAGGCCGCTGCTCTCGTAGACGTGTCGCAGCAGGCCGCCGTCGTTCTCGTTGCCTTTATCGCGCCGGAACTTCTCGCTGGGGTCGAAGATCGTCACGATGTTGTAGATCAGCGAGCCGCCGGCATAATAATCTGTGTCGTTATGGCCTTGTCCGCCCTGGCGAGAAACGAGCGAGCCTCGCTTGCAGATCAGGAAGTGGCCTTCGTCGTCCCGTGAGTGGCCGGCGAATTGCGGCCCGCAGCCGAAGAACGCCCAGGTCGCGTTGGGATCGTTCCAGGCGCTGCGCATGTAGACGTGCCCGGCGCCGGGGAACAGATAACCCAGCGGGAGCGTATCCGGCGCGACGGAAGGGATGGAAGGGTCATAGCACGTCACTCGCTGCCATCGCTCTCGCAGCCACGACGTGCCCCGGTCGGCGAACCATTGTGAGAGCTCGTCTCGAAGCATTGGCGCTGCGCGGGCGAAGGCCGCAGGGTACGAGCCGTCGCCGTCATCGATCCAGGCGGTACGTTCATTGTGAGGCATCATCGTGTACGCTACCCATCGCGGCGATTCCACCGGGTAGCCCCAGGGTTTCAGTTGCTGGAACAGGTCGATGCCGGTCGCAGTTCGCCACGCGTGAAAGGCATAGGGAATGACTGTCACCGGTCCATACGCACCGTGTCCATAGGATTCCGACCAGACGCCGCCCATCCGGTCGAATGCCGGGATGCACTCCCCTGGCACACGCTGGTTCCAGGAGTCGAGAAAGCTCCTGGCATCTGCGTCGTACGCGGTGCCAGCGCCCCAGATGGCCAGTGCGATGAACAGCTTCTGCGTGATCGAATCGCGGCTGTTGCCGATGTTCAGGTGGATCGGGCCCCATGTCTGATTGTATTCCCAGTGACCCCACTTGAGCAGGATTTCCGGTTTGTCGGTGAAGTAACGCAGCCATGAGCCCAGGGCGTCGCCGAATCGCACCCGCTGCTCCGGCGTCAGAGCATCGTAGATCCAGTCGTATGCCAGCGCGTGATAGCCGAAGGGGCTGCCCTGGCGATTGGCGATCAGGCTGCCGTCGCCCCACTGCTGGATGATTGTCTCGGCGTAGGGCTGGGCCTCATGTCCCCTCTGTCGCTCGACAAGGTACGCGATGCCGCAATTCATCAGGTCCTCGGGAATGGCCCAGGCGTTCGAGATGTACTGGATACCGCCCCTGCGCACGGCCTCGCCGGCTCGGTGCTTGACGACCTCATAGTCCCCGGCGAGCGGCCCGTCGCTGCGTCGCGCCATCTCTCTTACATCCTCGATCAGCAGTCGAGGATGTGCCTCTTTGACCTGATATGCCATCTGGCCAAAGGAGAGACCGGAGGGGATGAAGATCGCCATCGCCGTTATCGCTGCAGCACGGAATTGCTGAGTCACGTTGCGCATCTCCTGAGTATACGTTGAGTGTCTGCTCCTGGAGCCGATGCACGGTCGTCACCTTCTTTCGTGAAATGCCTGGCCGATTGTTCCTTTGTCGTATACATTCTACAGCCGATGGCACCCGGTGGACAGAGAATGATGAAAGGGTGAACATGCCGATGCCGGCAGGGCGAATAGGGCGAGTGACGATCAGTCGCTTGATCTGCGGCTCCAATCCCATCATCGGCAGCGCGCACGACCGGGACCTGATCTACATGGCCGCCCTGATGAGGCACTACTTCACTGATCGCAAGATCATGGACCTGTGGCAGACCTGCGAGCAATGCGGCGTCAACACGATCATCGGGCCGGTGGACAGTCCCAACGCCTACGGTGAAGACCCCACGATGCGTGTGTACGGCCAGTATCGCAAGGAGCGAGGCGGGAAGATCCAGTGGATTGCCCAGACATACCCGGACGCCGCCGACCTCATCAGCTCCATCCAGAAGGCTGTCGACAACGGCGCGGTCGGCGCCTTCATCCAGGGGAATATTGCCGACCGTTGGGTGCGTCTCAATCAGATCGATCTGTTTGGCAAGGTCATTGAGTTCATCAGGAAGAACGGCCTGATCGCCGGGACGGCGGGCCACGATCTGGAAGTCCCGATGACGCTTCTGAAGGCCGGCGTCGATGTCGATTTCTTCATGAAGACGCTGCACAGCGACAAGTACTGGTCCGCCACGCCGGAATCGGAGCGGCCCAAGCAAGGTTTGCCGCGTAATGACAATATGTGGTGCACCCGCCCGGCGGAAACGATTGAATTCATGAAGACGGTGAAGAAGCCCTGGATCGCCTTCAAGGTCCTTGCGGCGGGGGCCATTCATCCTCGTGATGGATTCCGCTTCGCCTTTGAACATGGCGCGGATTTCGTCAACGTCGGCATGTTCGACTTCCACGTCCGCGAGAACGCGATCCTCGCAGGCGATATCATCGCGGAAGTCACCGCCAAAGGGCGCAGCCGCCCGTGGCTCGCGTGACGGCAGGGCGGTCTTGATTTTTGATTTGGCCTGGATTTCCCAAGTGGTTGATGGCAAATCGATACGAGGGTCTTCAGAAGGAGGCGTAGTGAATGGCAAAGGCCCAAAGACTCGGCGGGTGGATGACCCGGTTCCAGCGCTGCATCGACGCGGAAGCTGGCGCGGCGGTATCTGAGAAGGTCATCATCGAAACGGAGCGATTCGATGAGACCTCGGACTACGCACAGAAAGCCGAGTGGATAAAGAATGCTGTCCAGCGTCTTGAGAAGGAGGCGGGTAGACCCACGGCGAGAAAGGTCATGCAGGCCTGCGGAATGAAATGCTGCGGCCCCACGCAGCAGAAACGCGCCAAGCAGCTCATGGCCGAATCGAAATCGGTCGAGGAATTGCTCGCTAAGCTGAATGAAAGAGGCATCGGCGGAGGAAGGCTGAAACTGAAAGCCCCCAACACGATCGTGGGCGGCTACGACTGGTGTTACTGCGGACGGGTGAAGCACACCCGCCAATCGTTCGCCACCGATACCTGGTGCTATTGCTCCGCGGGATGGCATAAGTCCCTCTTCGAAGCCGCGTTCGGCAAGCCGGTAAAGGTGAAACTGAAGCAGTCAATCATCCAGGGGGCAGAGAGTTGCGAGTTCGAGATTGAGCTGAGTTAGAGTGACTTTCAGCCGCTCATGTTCCTGTACGGATTATGCCGCCAACTCCTTTCAACCGCAGATGAACGCTGATGAACACGGATTCGGTCAGCTTGCCACCACATAGTCCGACCCAGGCCGGACGAAGCCGGGTTTTCGCTTGCCTCTGGCCTCCGGATTTGCCATAATAGTCGCCAGAGATATGGTGCTGGTGGAAGTCCGAGTATGAGCCTTCCGGCCTCCCGTTGGCCTGATAGATTTGGTGAGGCCGAAATGGGTTTGGATGGGCGCGAATGAGCGAACGCTGGAAAGCAAAGCAGATGAGAGAAGGCGGAAATTGGAGGGTGTCCCCGGTTCCTCCCCATCGCCACGCGGTCGGCTGGCGTGTCATGTCGGCAGGAAATCACGAGGTGGCGCCTTATATGGACAGGTATAACCCTTGCTAGCGCAGAGGTGGACACCCTGAAAATGGATACGTACAGCAATACCGCAGTCGCCTTTGGAGACTTGAAGAACACCGCTCTCTACTTTGACTACGTAATCCCAGTGTTCTTCGCAGCGGACGTGGTGCGCGACGAGTATGAAGCGCTGGAGTTCCTTACTCAGAAGCAAGAGCTGTTGCCACCGGAGTTCTCAGCCCGCCAGGAATCCGCGAACCGTCCTCTTGCGGTCAATAGTGCAACCTGCTACATGATGCTAAAACTGTGGATCAAGCGCCACGGTGGGAAGCCCGAGATCTCAGGCCTCTCAGCCGAGCAGTACGAAGGAATTGAACGCGAAGCCGCATGCCAGTATTTCTCCTTCGTAGGAGATTTCAATTTGAAGGAATGCCCCGTGGCCTCCGCGACGGGGGCGACCTCGGCGTGGATGGATGAGGAGGAAGAGACAGTCCCGTCTCCAGTCGTCACGCTCGCGGATATGAAGCTGGTCGATGGTTCACGCCTGAAATGGGAGCACCTTGTCGAGTTTCGGTGCGACAAGGAAGCACAGGACAGGTTACGCAGGCTCCGGCTTTTCGCATATCAGAACTATGCAGGGCGCTCTCGGTCCTACATTGAAGATGACATCCTTACACGCGTTGCTGACTACGACTCCACGGTACGGAAATGGGGATTCGAGACAGTCACAGGCGCACTCAGTCTGGTGTTGAATTCTAAGCTGACAGTAAGTGTCATTGCTGGCGGTTTTCTGACGACGTTATTTGGTCAACCTGGCGCGGCGCTGTTGGCTGGAGCCGTGATTGAACTTGGCCATGTGGGAATCGAAGTGGGCAAGCAGGGCTTCGCTCTCCGCAAGATCGTGAACGACAATCCGGTGTCCTTCATATCGTACGCCCGGAAGAGACTAGACGCATCGGAGGATCGCTAATGAGGCTGTGGAACACTACGGCGCGTAGCCGCGCCGAGGTTCACCGGCACCGTTCCACGGAGACAGAAATCGAATGATCAATGCCGAATTCGTAAGACAATGGGCAGCCAGCTATCGTGGGAACGACGCCGTTGACTATTTCCCGTATCTGGAACTCGGGCGACAGGGCAATACTGATGCCGTCAGAAGACTGACTGAGTGGAAATTCAGCGGAAGAGATGGCCGACCCCGCAGATTGTGGAGCCCCCACGAAAAAGCGTTCAACGCCTTTGTTCAGAACATGCAACGGTACTTGGGGGACAACGGTTCTGAACACCTGAGGCAAGATTTCCAGAACCGTGCCCCAGTATGGGCAATCTTCTGGCACCACATTCTCTTTGCAACTCCCATTTTCGATGTCTACACACACATGGCCTACCACTGGGATGTGACCGGAACTATTCTGGCCAAGGAAGAAGCGAGAATACAGCCTCCATGCCACTGGGTAATGTTTGACCGGTATCACGTCTGGTTCCGTCAGACGCTGGCGCGTATTCAAATTGAGGATTCATCAATCACGGAAAGAATGTTGGATATGGCGTTGGTTAGTTGGGGCGAAAGCCAGAACGAACAGGCACGTCGAACGAAGCAGTGCTTGGTACGGCGCTGCCGCGCCGCACGAGAGCGCTGACGTTCGAGCTTGCAGTAGGGGATTCCGGGGACAGCTTAGAATGGCGGTCCGTTAAGCAGCATGGGGGGTGCCAGGATCGCGTCTTCATTATTCATTATTCGGTGGCATCGAGTGTCGGCGGACAATTGTCGACGAGAGAGGCGGGCGTGCTCCAATTGCCGCTTTGACGATGAAGTCGGCCCCGATTGTGTGCCGAGACGCAGAAATGTCTACATATATATAGACGGATTGACGATAATGGTCTATATATAGGTAGACGCACATGGATCACCAGTCTACATATATATAGACTGGTGCTATTGAATGCTTGGCCCGTCAGGAGAATCATCATGGACGCACAGACGAACAGATTGATGCGAAATCAACTTATGAGCAAGCTTAGGATTGCCCAGCAAGCCATGCGTGAATCACCACGTCCACGCAAGGGTTGGATAAGA
>JAFGJR010000075.1 GCA_016928975.1 Sedimentisphaerales bacterium
AGATTTTGCGTCTCAGGTGTACGGCGTTATCCAGGGCGTAGGAAATGCGAATGGTCAGGAGACGCAAAATCTTGCGTCTCTACGGGAAACAGATCGATGGAGTTGTCGTGGCTGTTGGGAACGAGTTTCTCCTGTGCGTGCGGGAGAGTGCACGAAGTGCCCGTCAAGCGGCTTGTGTACGAAGTCGGTGCCATTGGCCGTGTGTCTGAGATCGTCCGGGAGAACGGCGGCGGACGTGTGGCGGTGGTCGCCGACGTACGCACGTGGAAGGTCTGCGGGGCGGCGGTGCACGATGCGCTGAGGGGCGCCGGGCTCGACGTGAGCCGGGTGATCGTTCCGGACAGTGCCAGAGGCGGTCCGATCTGCGACGATGTGACAGTCCAATGGCTACTGGGGCAACTGCGTCATATGCACCCTGCGGTAGTGGTCGCCGTCGGAAGCGGCGTCGTCAACGACCTGAGCAAGTGGTCGTCGTTTGAGATGGGGATTCCCTACATCGTCGTGGCGACGGCGGCGTCGATGAACGGCTATTCGGCCGCCAATGTGGCGCCGACGATTGCAGGCGTGAAGACGCTCATCGAGGCCCGGCCGCCGGTGGCTGTGGTCGCGGAGCCCTCCGTGATCGAGCGGGCGCCGCACGAGATGACTGCCGCGGGCTTTGGCGACACCATCGCCAAGTTCCAGAGCAACGCCGACTGGATCACGAACCGTCTCCTGCTCGGCGAATACTATTGTGAGCTTTGTGCCGGGATTGCCTCCAGCCTGGAGCCCTTGTATCTCGACCACCCGGAAGACATAAGGGACGGCCGCAGCGAGGCGGTCAAAGGGCTTTTTGAGGCCCTGTTCTGGACCGGCCTTGCCATGACGCTGGTGGGCACGAGTGCCCCGGCCAGTGGCGGCGAGCATCTGCTCAGCCACACACTGGATATGATGGCGGCGGTCCGCGGTGGCGCTCACGACCTTCATGGACGCCAGGTCGGAATCGGCACACTGCTTTCCGCCGCCCTGTACGAACGCGTGCTTGCGACGGACAGTCCTTCGCTCAGGGCTCTGCCGGCCGCAGTGGATGAGACGTTCTGGGCCGTGCCATCGGTCGCAGCGGCGGTCGCGAAGCAATATGCAGCCAAGGCGCCGTCCTACGAACGGGTCCGTCTGCAGATCGCAAGCGGGTCGCTCTGGGACGAGCTGCGAACGAGACTGGCCGGCACGGTGAAGAGCCCTGTCGTCGTTCGGGACTGGCTCCGACGAGCCGGCGGGGCAGTCTCTATCCGCGACATCGGCTGCTCGCGCGAGTGGGTCCGGGACGCCGTCCTGCACGTGCACGAGATCCGCAAGCGGTTCACCATCGTGGACCTGGCCTGGCTGGTCGGTGTTCTGCCTGACGCCGCCGACGATCTGATCGACCAGTGGCTGCTGGGCAGCCGCCGAGTAATCTGCTCTGCTGCCCTCACGCGCAGGCACACTGCTCCAGGACCTGCATAGCCGCCGACTTGTCCGGGGCGAACTGAAGCAGTTTGTGCAGGCCCACTCGCCGGAAGACCGCCACAATGCCGGGTGGGACGGAGCATAAGATGAGCTGCCGGCCTGTGGTGCTCAGCAAGCGATTCAGGATGATCAACCCGCAGATCGTCACCGACGACATCGTCTCCACGCGCGAGAAATCCACGATGACGTGGTGGCTCATCTTGGGGGTGGTCATCCGCGCGGTGGCCTCCAGCTCGCCGCTCCGATCCGGTTCCTGGGGCAGGGTCAGCAGAACGGTACTTGCGGATATGCTGTGAATAGCCATGCGAAATCCAGAGTTCAATGAGCGGCATGATGCCGCACTGTGAGCCTCCATCCGGACGCTGCTACTTCAGGTCACCGCCCTCATATAGAATATAACCCAGCCGATGCAAAATCCAAATTCCGGCCTCGAGAAAACAGGCGTGTCCTGGCGCCGCTGACGGCCTGCATCCCTGACGTAGAAGGTTGCCAGTCTGTTCGACTGGCGGTACACTCACCATTACGGCTCCGAATGACGGACCGCGAAACACGTGCAGGGTCGCATATGCTTAAGTTCATTACTGACAAGCAGATATACGAAGAGGTCGTCTGCGAGATGATTCCCGGAGCCGGGCGGTTCCTCTGGTTGGCGACCGCCGATCTCAAGGACCTGCACGTGCAGAAGCGCGGCAAGATGGTCCCTTTTCTGGAGGTCCTGTCGGACCTGGTGCGGGGCAATGTGGAGATCCGGCTGCTCCACGCCAAGGAGCCTGGACCGATCTTCCGCCGGGATTTCGACAAGTATCCGAATCTGGCCGAAGGGCTGGAGCGGATGCTCTGTCCGCGGGTCCACATCAAGTGCGCAGTTGTGGATGGCGAATGGGCCTACACCGGCAGCGCCAATCTCACCGGCGCCGGCGTTGGAGCCAAGAGCGCTCGCCGGCGCAACTTCGAGTCGGGACTGATCACGACCGATCGGGTCGTCATTGGCCGGATCATGGAGCAATTCGACGGGATCTGGCGAGGATCTCATTGCCGGGAATGCGACAGGAAGGAATTCTGTGATGAGCATACAGGTATTTTGTCCACCCGGAGAGGAGAACGCACATAGTGAGGAACAGGGCAACGTCAAATGCTACGGCTACTTGGATATTGAGACGACGGGCCTCAGCCGCACGTGCTGTGACCTGACGGTAGTGGGGGTGGCCGTGATGCGCGGCGCACGGCAGCGGGTCAGACAGCTCGTCGGAGATCAAATCAGTGCAGAGCGTGTGCTGCACCTGCTGGAGGGCGTGAACGAGTTCTACACGTATAACGGCAGCCGGTTCGATCTGCCTTTTCTCCAACAGAGACTGAACCTTGACTTGCGTCGCCAGTACGCACATACGGACCTGATGTACAAGTGCTGGCTCCAGAACCTCAAAGGCGGGCTGAAGGTCGTCGAGGCCCGCCTGGGCATCGAGCGGCGGCTCCAGGACATGAACGGACTCATGGCGGTCCGCCTGTGGTGGGACTACGTCAACGACAATGATGCCCAGGCTCTGCAAAGGCTGCTGGAGTACAATCGAGAGGATGTTGTGAACTTGCACGCTCTGCGGCAGAAACTTGGCGTCAAGTGAGTCGCCGTGCGCGCCACGTCGTGTATGAGAAACGAGAGGCAAGGAAATCTTCGGACGCATGAGCAGATCCGCGTGCTGATCTACGGCGGCGGCGCCGTTGGTCTGGGTATCGCCAGTTGTCTGCTCTGTTCGGGCAGCGAGGTGGATATCCTCGCACGGGCACAGACAGTGGCCGCGCTGGAGAGCGAAGGGCTGACGCGAACGGGCATCTTCGGTGACGTTCATGCCAAACCCGGGGCATTTCGCTGTTATCGCTCGCTGCAGGAAGCGTGCAGCGGGCCGTACGATTTTGTGTTGATCTGCACGAAGTCGTTTGACTCGCCCGCCGCTGCCGAGGACCTCAGCGGGCAGAATGCCTGCACGGATAGCAGCGCCAAGCTCGTGCTGTTTCAGAATGGCTGGGGCAACGCCGAGGTCTTCGCCGCACGCTTCGAGAGGAACCGGATCTATAATGCACGCGTGATCACAGGCTTCCGCCGGCATCGGCCCAATGAGGTGGAGATCACGGTGCACGCTGACAGCATTCACATCGGCAGCTTCTTCGGCGCGGATGCCTCGGCTGTGGAGACCTTGTGCCTCGCTATCAGCGCCGGCGGAATCCCCTGCGAGAGAACCGACGTGATTGAGAAGGACCTGTGGGCCAAGATGCTGTACAACTGTGCCTTGAATCCGCTCGGGGCGATCCTCAACGTGCCCTACGGCGTCCTGGCGGAGCATGCCGTGACCCGGGAGTTGATGGACGCGATCGTCGAAGAGGTGTTCGCCGTCATGGCCGCCAGCGGATACACGACCCACTGGCAGAACGCGCAGGACTTCCTGTCGGTCTTCTACGAGCGCCTGGTCCCGGACACCGCCGAACACAAGTCCTCCATGCTCCAGGACCTGACGGCGGGCAGGCGAACGGAGATCGACGCACTGAACGGAGCCGTCATCAAACTCGCCCAGGATCACGCCCTTGCCGTCCCATACAATCGGGCCGCCCATAGCCTCATCAAGTTCCTCGAAGCCTCCGGCGCCAGGTGAGAGGACCAGCCCGGAATTGGCTTTGTTTCGCAAGAGAGCCCTTGTCTGCTTCAATCCGCATTCCCACCGGAAGTTTGGCTTTGTTTCACAGGCCGGATCAGCCCCCATGTGGCCCAGCCGCCCCCGGCTGGGACCACCCCGGGGGCGGGGGTGCTACATGACGCTCCCGCCGTTTGGCTTTGTTTCGCAGAACCGCCCCTCGTCTTCTTCCGAACCGCCGCCCGAAATTGGCTTTGTTTCGCACAACAGCCCTCGGCTGCTTGGTACGGTGGGCTGTGCCCACCACCGGCCCGGCATGTCATTCCCGCGAAGCTTGTCCTCGACCAGATCGGGGAGCGGGAATCCAGGAACCCATCGCTCGTCCAGGTCCCACAGGGTCTGTCTTGGGCCCGAGCGAATTGGCTTTGCTTCGCATGAACGGTTCCGTGGCTCGCTCCCTTCCTTGACCCTTCAAACATCCAACTTCAGACTCTCCTGCAATTGGCTTTGTTTCGCAGGAAGGGCGTCCGTCCGCCCGGCAGGGTGGGCTTTGCCCGCCAGTTGCCCGGCCGAGCATCTCGAATCATCCCTGTGGTCTTCGTGCCCCGGCGGCAGATTTCGCTCCCGGCCACGAAGGGACCCTCCGAACTTGTTCCTATCCTTCGCTATTCAGTTATGGAAACATCATACATGGGCGGCGATTGTGTGTCAAGGAAAATCCCGCGACAGCGCAAGAACAGGCCCCGTCCCCCCCACAAGCAACTTCGCTGAATCAGACGTGGATGATCGCCGACCCATCGGTCACTTGCCTATCGTGAGAATGCCGTGTACAATAGGGATGTTCATAACGAGCCATTGTGATTCGTGCAAGAGATGGCGGTGCCCGCGTACGTCCGATAGGATACGTCCGTTCGACGGACCATGTGTTGGGACATCGGGATGGAATCAGCGATTCACACGGAACATCTGACGAAGATATACCGGCAGCGTCTGATCGCGGTCAACGATATGAATCTGGACGTGCCGCAGGGTTCTGTCTTCGGGCTGCTCGGCCCCAACGGCGCGGGCAAGACGACCACCCTGCGTCTTCTGCTGGGCTTACAGCGTCCTACGGCCGGTCGGGCGGAGATCTTCGGCGAGGTATGCGGTCCCAACGCCGTTCGTGTCCGCTCCCAGATTGGCTACCTGCCCACGAACCCCAGGCTTCCCGGTCATCTGCGGCCCATTGAATACTTGGACCTGCTGGGCAAGTTGTGCCGGTTGCCAGGCCAGGTGCGTAAGCCGCGGATATCGGCATTGCTTCGCACCGTGGGATTGCTTGGGGCCACCGATCAGCGGATCGAGACATTCTCGACCGGCATGTGCACACGGCTGGGAATTGCCGCCTCGCTCGTCGCGGACCCGCCGCTGCTGCTCTGGGATGAGCCTACCGCCGGTCTGGATCCATCGGCACGTCGGTTCACGCTGGACCTGATCCGCGAGCTGGGAAAGGCCAAGACGGTGGTGGTCGCCACGCACATTCTAAGCGACATCGACCAGATCTGCGACCGCATCGGGGTCATGCATGAGGGACGCATGATCTTCACCGGCTCGACGCAAGACATGAAGAAACGACTGCTCTGCGACGATTTCAAGCTGGAACTGGATGGTGATGTCGAAGCGATCCGGCGTCTGGCGCATGACCTTGCCAGGCTGGAGGGCATTGACGTACGGCTGGACGCTGGCCTGGCCTTGCTCATTCGGACGACCAGGAACCGTAGCTGCGCCGGCGCGCTGGCTGAGGTTCTGAAATGCATCGATGAAGCCCACCTGTCCCTCAAGGCGGTCCATTCCGGTCCGAACGCCACCGAGGACGCCTATCTGCAGTTGCTACAGGAGCATGAAGCACATGGATTCCACTGCTGAGGCTGTGAAACTCGGGCCACGCATCATGCCGTACCTGGCGGTGCTCCAGCATGATTTGACGACCTTATGCGCAAGCCGGTTGGTGCGGCTCTGGTTTGGGGCCACGGTCGTGCTGACGTTGATGCTGATGGCCGGGAACTGGACTCGGTTCCAGGACGGTCCCCTGATCGCTTCGCTGCTGTTTCCCTACCTCGTCTTTCCCTGGTTCTTCGTCGTCGTCGCTCTTGGGGTCAGTCCTGTCTCGGGATCGCGGACGGACGTCGTGGCCGACGGGATCTTGAGCCGGCCGGTGAGCCGTTCCGCCTATCTGCTGGCCGCCTGGTCGGCGCGGGTCGTGCTCATCTGGGGTGTGTACCTGGCGGTAATCGTCCCGGCGGTCATCGTGGTGACTCTGGCGAAGCGGCCCGTGCCGGACGATACGGTGACCGCCTACGGGATCATCACTGCCATGGGCGTCGTCGGGCTCGTCCTGACGTTTCTCACCTCCCTGGCGTTCTTCGCCGCAACGCTGCTGCGAGGTCCGCTGCTGGCCCTGGTCGTGCTCGTCTTCCTCTGGTATCCGGTGGGCCTCATTCTGAGCGTCTTCTCCCTGGAGGAATTCTCACCGATCAGTCTGAGCCGGGCGATATCGACCCAGCTTCGCCAGACGCTGCGCACGCCCCAGACCCAGGCCGACAGCAACGCGCGCGAGCCGGAACCTTCAGTCTTTCCGGACGGGGTGGAGCATTTCCTGAAAGTCTTCTCCGCAGCCCCGCCAGCGCCGAAGGCGACAAAACCCGATTTCTTCGAGAGCGAGAAATTCCGCGATTTCTCCTTGCTGCGCATCCTCCTGGGATACGGCGTGCCCACCGTGGCGGCAGTGATCCTGGCAATGCTCTGCTTCTGCCGGCGGGACCTGTGAAATGCCATTCCCCCAGGCATGTCATTCCCGACTGGATCGGGAATCCAAGTTCCTCCACCACGGAGATCTGTAGAGTGTGCCGTGCACACCGATCCGCTTCCTGTCATTCCAGCGAAAGCTGGAATCCATGTGTTCTCACGCACGGACGCAGAGAACCGGAGGCAAGAGGGCAAGGGAACCATCGACTACGACCCTGTCATTCCCGCGAAGGCGGGAATCCAGATTCCTTATTCACCGCAGAGGGCGCCGAGCGTCGCAAGGGAAAGGCAACCGCAGATAGACGCTGATCTCGTATGTCATTCCAGCGGAAGCTGGAATCCAGGTCCTCTTTTCAACCGCCGATGAACGCCGATGGACGCAGATTCCCCCCGATGTCATTGCGAGCGAATCGCGGCAACCTGAAGCCACCCCGGCGTCCCCCCGCATGCCCGCCTCTTGCTTCAAACATCATACATCAAACCTCACACTTTCCTCCTCAAATCATACTTCACAAATCGTAAATCCGAACCCGCCCTCCTGATCGCCCCGGACCGGGTGACGCCGAATAGATGTTTGGGATTCCCGCGAAAAAATCCCGCGACCGTCTTGACAACGGCTTGCTCATAGATGTCCCCGGAAT
>JAFGJR010000076.1 GCA_016928975.1 Sedimentisphaerales bacterium
GACCCGCCGGCACGATCTTCTGCGGATCCTGCGCCCCCACGTCGAAGATGTACACCCCGCCGATCCCCTTGGCCTTGAGTTCCTCCAACTCCCACGTCATCTGCCGCTTGTCCGTCAGCCCGTTGACCCACACCCAGTACACCGACGGCCGAGCGGAAATCGGCGGATCGCGGAAACCCTGCGACAAGCCCGCACCCGCGGCGCAGTCGGATTTCCAACCCACCCCTACAGGGGCACACAGACATGCAATCGCCACGACAGAAGTGACCAAGGCGTTTCTCACCATGAGTAGACACCCTTCAAAAGCGCACACAGTATACCCGAAGACCGTCCCGCCCGTCAGAAGATCGTGACAAAACAAGGAGGCTGGAGCTACATGACGCGGATGGTATGATCGTCCCGCCTCGGTATGAGTGGTTCCCGAGCGAGTTGCGATACAAAGGTATACGGCTATTGGCGAATCACGCACGGCTGAACAGGAGATGATCGCATTCCGTGCGGCCGGGCCACCCGCGCACCACAGCGACGCAGACCCCTGCTCAATGTCCGCGCTCATTCCGTGGCGCAGCGATTCCGGAGACGCCCCGAGCGGCTCCGCTGCTGGCAGCAGGCATTCTGCCGCGTCTTCGGTTCCCATCGACCCGGGGCGGCACAGATTCCCGCCCAAAATCTGCATTTTCTGTTTAACGTCGTTGCTTCTGAACCGTCTCCAGAATGGGACCGGCCTTGGAATCCCGAAGTGCCGTTAGGGACAGGCGCCGGTGAGAGACACGAGATGTGAAGAGCCAGACCCATGCGCAAGAGATCGAAGTGGATGCTGACAGGGATCGGGATTGTCGTCGTCGCGTTGGGCACGATGTACGGCGTGGCGCTGTCGCGCGCGACGGCCAGGCTCCGCGAGGCCTACGCGGCCCTGGAAAAAGACGGCCGACCCATGCGCCTGGCCGACGTGACGCCCGAGAAGGTCCCCGACGAGCAGAACGCGGCGCTGCTCTACGCAAAGGCCGCGTCGATGCTCAAGACCCAGCCCGCTCCCGACAAGAACCTGCTCAAGGACCTCGGTAAGCTCTCCGGAGCGCCGTTCAGGAAGACGGACAGACCAGAGAAACTGGCGGAGCAGGAACAGGACGTCGCGAAACTGAAGCAGTTGATGAGCCAGGACATCGTCGACCAGGCCATCGCGACAGTCGAGCAGGGAACGCAACGCCCCGCGTGTCAATTCGCCGACGACTATGATATCAACGTATCCCTGAGCCTGCCCATCATGGAAGACATGCGCGACCTTATACGCGTCCTGGGCACGAAGCTCTATCTCGAAACGGAGGCCGGCCACGTGCAGAAGGCCTGGGATCTGATCCCCACGCTGCTGCGATTTGCCGATGCGCCCCGCAACGTGCCGGGCGGTGACAATCACCTGGCCCGGATGGCCATGATCGGCTACTCGTGCGCGACCATTCGGAGATTGTGCGAGACGGCACCGCCCGATGAGGAGGACTACAAAAGGATCGAAGGTCTGCTGACGAGCCTGGATGATGCCGAGCCTCTGATCCGTGCCATAGACGCGGAGCGACTGCTGCTGGGCGAGCGGCTGTTCAGTCTGCCGGACGATGAGCTGTTCGAGGCGTTGCGAAGAGAACGCTGGTCCGACAAGCTTGCCGAGCCGGGGCCCGCCTATCGACTGAAGTTCCGCTTCCTAACGTTCAAACCGAGATTCATCGCCGATCATGCGTCGTACTTGCAGATGATGAGACTGCTCGTGCGTACGCTCCAGGGTCCTTTTGTTTCCAGGGATTCGCCCGAGTACAAGCAGATCGACGGACTTTTCAAGGGGCATTTTGTGACTCAGAACGTGGCGCCCTTCGTCTGGGGCGTCCACTGGATCCACTGCCGGACGGCCGCCAGCGTGCGCATCACCCTGGCCGGCCTGGCGCTGCTTCGCTACAAGCAGGGCCACGGCGCATGGCCGTCGACGCTCGATGCCCTCGACCTGAAGGGCTTGACCGACCCATTCACCCAGCAGTCGCTGCTCTACCGCCCCGAGGGGAAGGGTTTCATCGTATACAGCGTTGACGACGACCGCAAGGATAACGGCGGCATCACCGAGCCGCTCGAACGGCGCGGAGGCCGTGACATCGTCTGGCGATTCCCGGAGCCGTCATGACCACCTTGAAGACATTGACCCGCAAAGGAGACAGACATTGCTCGCACAAACAGCCAGCCAGACCACCGGCGACGAGACCAGGGTGCCGGCGGTCGTCGAGTGCAGACGTCTGACAAAGGTCTATGCGAAGCTGTTGCCGCACAGCACGAAAGCCGTCTGCGCGCTGAAAGACGTCTCGTTGTCGGTGAACAAGGGCCAGATTGTCGGTCTGATCGGGCCGAACGGGGCAGGCAAATCCACCCTGCTGAACCTGATCGCCGGACTCATCCTGCCCACCGAGGGCGGCGTAGCCGTCTGCGGGCATCCTGCTCGCTCGGTGCAAGCGCGTCGCGGACTCGGGTACATGCCCGAGCATTCCGTGTTCCTCGGCGGCTACTCCGCCAAGGCCACCCTTCGCTATCACGCGGCCCTGCTGGGCCTGTCCCGCCCTGCCATCTCCACGCAGGTGGACGAATCCATCGAGCAGTTGCACATGCAGGACTTCGCTCACCGGCCTTGCTCCGATTTCTCCCAGGGCATGAAACAGCGTCTCGCGCTGGCCGTTGCGATCATGAACCACCCCCAGGTGATCCTATTGGACGAGCCAAGCAACGGCCTCGACCCGATCGGCATCGTCCAGTTGCGCGACCTGCTCAAACAACTGCGCGATTCGGGAGCCACGATCATCATCAGCTCGCACCGTCTGGGCGAGCTGGAGAAACTGACCGGTGATTATCTCTTCATGCACCGCGGGCAGGTAATCAGCTTTGCCGATGAGCTTACTGCCAGCCAGGCGGGCCGGCTGCGCGTGGAGCTTGTCTCCGGCGGCAATCAGATCGCCGAAAGACTTCTGCCGGCCTCCAAGGTGCTCAGTGCGTCCGATACGGAGCTGGTCATCGGGCTGAGCGATCCTGCGGAGGTCCCGGACATCGTGTGCGATCTGGCCAAGGGCGGGGCGCGAATCACCGGCGTCCTGCTGCAAAGCGAAGATATCGAGGAAGTGTTCCTGCGTCTATGCAATGAGAGGACGTAGCCAATGAGAGCCTACGAACTGATGAAGGAGACGTTCCTCCGTGGAAGCTACATTTGGATCGTGCACGGCGCGTGGCTGACGATCTACGGCGTCTTCTGGTGGCTGTTCCTCCCGGAGCAGCCGGAGTACGGCCGGGTCGTCTTCATCTGGGGCGGCTTTCTCCTGCCCCTGGCCCTCAGCGCCGGCATCTTCGGAGACGATATCGCCTCCGGCAGAATCTGCGTCCTCGTGACCAAACCCTTCTGGTGGGGCGAGATCTACCTCTATCGTCTGCTCGGACTGTCCTTGCAGGGCGCCGTGCACCTGATCCTGGCGGCCATTGTGGCGACAGTTCTCCACGTCATCACAAAGAAAGGGTCGGTGGAGGGCATTGGCCCGTGGCTGCTGGCCACCTGGCTGCTGTTCAACGCCTGTGCGGCACTGTCGACATCTCTGTCGGTTGTGATTCGGCGAACGTACAACTCGCTGCTGTTGTTGGTCGTGATCGTCGCCGGTTACCTCGTGGTAACCATACTGATGGGCCTTACGGGTCCGCAGGGCTCCAAGGGCATGTTCATGGGCTTCGTCCGATACGTGTGGCCGCCTTTCGAGCTGTTGTTCAAACTGGCCCACGGGGAATATGGGGAGTACAGTTTTGCCGTCGGGAAATACAGCGTGCCCAAGAGCATCGCCTGCGTGGTGCACAGTCTGGCGTTAACGGCGGTCTACAGCGCCGTCGGAATCGCCCTGCTCACACGGCGTCAATTCTCACGCGAGCGTGACTGATCGCCGCAATCTCAAGAGGTCTCCCCCGTGCAGATGACAAAGAGAGCCAGGACATGGACGATGATCGTGGGCGGGGCCCTCGTGCTGGAGGGCTGGGCGCTTTGTGTCCTCGGCATGTCGCCGGAGCGATGGCGGCCGACAATGATCGTCAAGGATGAGCCCGCCGCACACGCCGTATACGATGCGATGCTTGACGCGATGCGCAGCGCCCGGACCCTCTCCTATGGAAGCACCTGTAGCGAACCGGAGGGCCGGGCCTCCAACTACAGGATCCGGCTGGCAAAGCCCGACCTGTTCCGGATCGCCTTCACCAACGGCGCCAGCCTCAGAGACAACACTCTGGTCGGCGACGGCGACAATCTCTGGGTCTTCTGGTCGGGCGGCCGCCCTTATCTCTGGTTTGACGGTCAGGAACGCTACGAGAGCACACGATCGGACGTTTATCTGAAACGACCGGCGCTGACGGGTGACGAATCGATTGCCGGCGAAATTGCCCGGCTCGGGATCGCCTGGTTTGCGTGTGTGCTCGATCCAGGGATTTTCCATGGGCGTACGGACGTTCTCGATCCCTACGTGGACGGAATCCGCAGTCGAGGCACGAACAAGATCGGCACGGAGAAGTGCGACGTCATCGAGATCAGCTACATGAAGGCCCAACGGACCCGGCATCTCTGGATCTCGAAGCGCGATCACCTGCCGCGAAGGGTCAAGGAGATCGCGCGCGGAGCGGATAACCAGATGCTCGTGGAGGAATGGTCGGACGTCAACGTCAACGAGGACATACCGCGAAAGACGTTTGCCTGGTCGCCGCCGGAAGGCTGGAACCTTTTTGACATGCCCAAGATCGAAGACATGCTCGTGCAGAGCGGGCAAGAGGCGCCGGACTTCGAACTGCGCACGTCTGATGGCGGCCAAGCCAGACTGTCGGACTATCGCGGCAAGGTCGTCTGGCTCTACCTGTGGCACTGCGGCTCGCCTCCGTGCCGCGAGGAATTGCCGCGTCTTCAGCGACTGTACGAGCAACATGGCAACGACGGTCTTGTCGTCCTCGGGTTCAACTCGACCGACGACAAACGAGTCCTCCGAGCCTTCCTGCGCGACAACCCGCTGACGTTCCCACTCCTCCATGACGGCTCGACGATCGCCAGGCGAGTGATAGCCGACGATTACGGCGACAAGACGGCAATAGTGCCGATGAGCTGCATCATCGACCGCCAAGGCACGATTGTGGATCGCTGGTTCGGGTATGACGGAAATCACAAGCGAGCGCTGGCCGCCCTGGAGAAGGCGGGCCTGCCAGTGACCGCCGGCAACGAATAGTGCGTGCTGCCTATGATCTGGAAGATCGCGAGAAAGGACCTGCTGCTCAACCTGCTGACGTTCAAGTTTCTCGTCGGCACGATCGTTACCGTGGTGCTGACGGCCGTGCTCATGCCCGTTCTGCTGAGCGATTACCAGCGGCGATGCAAGGAATACCACGACAACGTGGCTGCCGACGACGCGGACTTCAGGGCGTCCAAGGTCTACGACAACGTCATGAGCAATCACCGCGTCTTCCGGCCGCCCGCTGTGCTTTCGGTCTTCAACAAAGGCATTGAAAGCCAGGTGAGCAACTCCGTCCGGATCGACGACCACTCCATCCCGGAGCTGAGCGGAGGGGCCGTCGCCGCCAATCCCTATCTCGCAATCCTGCAAAGCCTGGATCTGTCGCTGCTGTACCGAACGGTGCTGAGCCTGCTGGCCCTGCTGATTGCGTGTGACACCATATCCGGCGAGCGCATGGCGGGTACTCTCCTGCTAACCGCCTCGGGCACTGTGGCCCGTCATCAGATCCTGCTGGGCAAGGTCCTCGCGGGCATGATGACGCTGGCGGTGCCTCTGACGATGGCGTTTCTGGTGGCGATCCTGATGTTGTCGGCTTCCCCGGTCGTGGATCTCGCCGCATCGGATTGGGTCCGCTTGGGGATCATGTACGTGGCTTCGCTGCTTTTCATCTCGGCGGTCTTCAACGGCGGGCTGCTCATCTCTTGCTCCACCCGGTATCCTGCCACCTCCCTGATGCTCGGACTGTTTCTCTGGATCGTGCTGGCGATGGTCGTTCCCAATACCGGCGGCTACCTGGCAGCCCAGATCCGTCCCCTCGAGCCGGTGGGTCCCATGATCGAGAAACTGCTTGATCTCGAGGAAGTGTATTTCTTCAAGTCCGCCGATGCCGGCAACACAATTCCCCTGGCCGGGCACGGCATCGAGCATGAGGAGACCCCCTTCCGCCGGTATACGCTGGTCTGTGACAAGGAACGGGCGGACTCGCTGATCCGGCGCAACGCCGCACGCGAGCAGGTCTGGGCAGATTACATCGACAAGGCCTGGCAGATCGAGCACTCTCACGTCGGGACGCTGCTTCAGCAACAGGGTCTCGCCACGAGTCTATCGCGAGTTTCGCCGGTGTGCATGTATGAGAACGTGATGTCGGCCCTGGCGGGCACGGATACGCCCAGTTGCCAGAGTTTCATCGATGCCGCTCGAGTGCACCGACGCGAGCTCCAGGAGTACGTGCGAGCCAAGACCGACGACTATCGATCGACGTCCCTTGTCACGCCGTGCACGGCCGGCGACCAGCAGCAATATCAGTTGTACCTGGACAAGAAGATCTCCGAAGAGCAGTTCCAGCAGTGGAAGGACAGGAGAATCGCGAACCTCCAGCCGCTCGATCTGCAGGACTGCCCGCGATTCACCTACCGGCCCAATCTCCTTCGTGCCTTGCGCGCCGGCCTGCTGGACTTGTCGGCACTGGTGTTCGCCAATGCCTTGTTCTTCGCGCTGGCCTTCGTGGCCTTCATGAAATACGACGTGCGCTGACGCAGGAGCATGCCCGTGATCCGCGATCTGATACGCAAGGAGATTCTGGCGAATCTGCTGAGCCTGCGATTCACCCTGGCACTGCTGTTGACGATCTCCCTGTTCTCCGTCAGCGGCTTCGTCTATGTGGCCCGGTACAACCAGCAATCCCAGGACTACTGGACCCAGACCAATGAGAACCTCTCGACGCTGTCCGGCAGCGCCACGCAACTGTACAAGCTGGCGTTCGCGTGGCAGAGCCTCTGGAGGAAGCCCAAGCCATTGACTCTGTGCGCGGAAGGGTTCGAACGATACCTGCCGAACGAAGTCGGCGCCAATGTCTTCAGCAGTCGGACGCCGCGGGTCAGGAGCCGGGAGAACTTCCTGCTTCAGCGATTCAGTGACATCGACTGGGTGTTCATCATCGCGATCCCGCTGAGCTTCGTGGCGCTGCTGTTCACCTACGACAGCTTCTGCGGCGAGAAGGAGGCGGGGACACTGCGCCTGATGCTGTCGGGGTCGATCCCGCGTCACAAGATCCTCATCGGCAAGTACGCCGGCGCGCTGATCGCGTTCGCCATCCCCCTGCTCGTGGGGCTGTTGATCAACCTCGTCATCGTCGCCTCTTCGCGGGTCATCGAGATCGACGCGGGGGACTGGCTGCGGCTCCTGGCCGTCTTTCTGCTGTCGATCCTCTATCTGTCGCTGTTTCTGCTGCTGGGCATGTTCGTTTCCAGCCGGGTGACTCATTCGGTCAGCAGCATCGTCATCCTGTTGCTGCTGTGGGCCGGCGTGGTCGTGCTGATCCCAAGCTTCGGGAGCATCATCGCACAGGCCGCCGTCCGCCTTCCGTCGACCGGGCAATTCCGCGACAGCCTGGTGAATACGATGCTCCAGTACGATCGTGACGCCGAGGCCGGCAAGTACGGCAAGAACGCCCATGAGCTCTGGCAGGAGGACCGCAATCATCCCTCGGTCAACGCGCCCGCCGCCGCGCGGTACTGCAATGAGAAGGCGGCCGCCATGAGCAAGCTGTGGGACGAGCTGTACAACCGGATGCTGGCACAGGCCCATGCCGGCAGGAACGCCGTGTGCCTGTCGCCCATCGTGCTCTATCAGCGTGCCGCGGAGACGATCGCCGGCACGGGAATCCAACGGTGCGCGGACCTGTATCGGCAGACCAGGCAGTACCGGGACGATCTCACGCGATACGTTCTGGACCAGGACAAGGACGACCCGAACAGTCTGCACCTGCTCTTTGACAGTGAATACTCTGTCGAAAACTGGACGGCCATTTCCAAGAAGCCGGTGGATTTCGCCACTGTGCCCAAATTCCAGGAGCGAGACTATCGGTTCTCGCAATCACTGGCCCAGGCGGCCTGGGACATTGGAGCCTTGCTCCTGTTCAACATTCTCTTCTTCGCCGTCTCGTTTGCGTCGTTCGTACGGTACGATGTCCGGTGAGCGAGCCGGGAAGACTCCACCGTCTCTCACCATGCCAGGTATTTCCGGGGTGTGGGAGCATATGCCACATCTGACAGCCTTCGTGCGTTACTGATCGGCCTCCAGGTGCCTTCTATAGGTAGGGCCGAAAGATCGCACGAGTAGGCCGGCAATTTTCAGCCACGCGATGGAGATGAGGACATGGCACCTACATGGGGTACCCGCAGAGCGTGCGACACACGTGAGCCAAAGCACAGCATCCGTTCTGTCTCATGCAATGCAATTCGTAGCCACTTCGCAAAGGTCATACTATGCGCGCTCGTCGTTTCGTTCGGATGGACGACCGCTTATGCCGCTGGGTCCGGTCCCGGGATCGGCCTCAAGATCGGCGCCCAGACCCTGCCGCACGACCCTGTCGACTGTGAGACGACGACTCGGGCGAGACTGGAACTGGAGATCTCCAGCCCGGTGTTTGCCGACGATCACATCGACCTGGCCCTCACGCTCGGCGGCTCCTCGCTGGGATCGTTCCATGACCATTACGTCGAGGAGGATGAAGGCGTGTTGTTCGAGGAATGGTACGGTGACGACTTCTGGATTTTCGACGTACGACTGGCGGCCCGTCTGTACCCCTTCGGCTACAACAGACGTATTCGCCCCTACATCGGGGTAGGCATCGGGTACTTCTGGTTCCTCGACAATTGGGAGTACAAGTATGCCGAGACGTTCGAGGACCCGCGCCACCCCGGCGACTACGGTACCTACGTTGAGCGGGACAGAGGCACGGACACTCTCGCCCACGGTCTGTTTCCATTCGCCCTGGCAGGGTTGGCCGTGTCGGTCAACCGCCACGTGGATCTAACGATTGAACTCCAGTACGATTTTGAGAAGGAAGACGCCGGCTTCGACCTCGGGGGGCCGATCTACATGTTCGGCGGCCGCATCCGGTTCTGACCTCGAACGGATGTTGCACGGTCGGCGAGTCCCCAGCCGCTGACCGTTCTCCGTCGCTATGGCTTCCGGCGTTTGAAGGTCAGCTCGTCGCGGAGCGTCGGGCTGCCACCCTCGATGCTGTACTCCTTGGTCTTGAGCGTGTCGTTGTCGCCTCTGATATAGACGATTTGCATTTTCTGCACAGTGCCGTCGGGCCTGGAGACCTCGGCCTTGTGCACTGCACCCTCGTCTCCCTGTTCCCACGTCGCCTTCCAGACGCGACCCATGTTGTCCGCGCCGATCTGGGCGATCTCCTGGCGGGCCGGGGCATAGGTGACGATGCCACAGTACTTGAAGTCATCGATCGCCACACGTACGAGGGCGGCATGCTGATCGAGGATGGGGATATGCTCAAGCTGATAGGTCCGCCCGTCCTTGGTCGCCGTCCATTTCCCGATGAGCCATTCGTACCCTCCCTGCGAGACCATGTCCCCCAGCGTTTCGTAGTCCGTCGAGCTGCTCGTCTGTCCTGACGACGAGGCTGCCACCGGCGCGCCGGTCTGGCGTCTGTAGGCCATCTTGACCCAGGGCTCGGCACTTCGGCTGCCGTTTTCAACGGCATAGATCGCGATGGAAATCGTGTTGGCATCGATCCTGTTATGGATGATGTCGCCCTTGCGCACGTCGCCCTGAGCGTTGACATGTTCGACTCTGTGGACCAGCCCGGCGGGGTCCTCCGTCCAGCTCCCCTTCCACAAACCTCCCCGGTTGTCGGCACCGACATCGACTGCCTCGCCACCTCCGGGCAAGAGCATGATCATGCCTTCATACTTGAAACCACCTATGGTGGTCTCCGCCAGGACGGCGCTCTTGTCACACACCCAGTCATACCGGAATTCCGCCTTCTCGCCATGGTCGGTGGTGGCCGCCCAGCGGCCAATCACCCAGTCATAACCGCCCATGGCGACAAGGTCCCCAAGTCGTTCCTGGGCCGCCAAAGGAGCCACGCTTGCCACCACCAGGACCACCATCGCTAAAGGCACGCTTGTCCAACGCATCGCTTTCCTCCTTTCGGATTCTTGTTGCCTCTCGGTTGGTCGTCGCAATGTCACGGACAGCCGTGAAACGGACCGACTCCCCAATATAACAACCGCGAGCGATGTTTGCCTTATGCAGCTCATTTTTTTTTGAGGATGAGAGCCCTCCATCGCGAGTGTTTATAGGACGTTGGCGAATCTGACGCGTCGCGGTGAGCGCCGACCTGCCGCCTGGAGTTGGGTGTTGACTTATTATCCTCAGTGGCTATAATACTTTACATTGAGGTCATATGCCGCCTGGGAGCGTCGCCTCTCGGCCCTGTCGCGGCGATGGCGCAGGACTCCTGAGGGAGACAATAGGATCTGTTTCGAAAAGGCACGGCATGGAGACGAAATTCAGCGTCTTCGAAATCCTGCAAATCGCGGAGCAAATCGAGCACAAGGGAGCGAAGTTCTATCTCAAGGCAGCCGAGGCCTTCACAGATCCCCGGATTCGCGATCTATACTACAGGCTGGCCACGTGGAAGGCCAAGCACGAGAAGATCTGGGCCCGCATGAGAAAGCGGTTCTCGGACAAGACCGGCGAGTTCGGCACGTTCGACCCGGATGACTACGTCCTGTCCAACCCCCCGGTCATGGCGGGACTGACGTGGTTCGGGACCCGACAGGACATGATCGGCCGGCCGACCGGAAAGGAGGACTGGCGGCAGGTTGTCAAGGATGCCATTCGCCGGGCCAACGAGGTTGTGATCTTCTACCAGGGCCTGAAGGACTTCGCCCGCGATCCTGCCAGCAAGGACACCATCGACAAGATCATCCGCGAAGAGAACCGGCAGATCCAACTGCTCATGGAGGAGGCGAAGAAGACATAGCAAGCGCCGGGCGCCGGAGACATCCGGCACGTTGCGGTCGCCGGCTCAGGCCCTGCGCCGGCCATGTCTCAATCCGAGCGGACGGGGGCGCCTCCGTGGACGAGCCCCCCCTTCACGCGTGTCGAAGCTTTCTTGCAGTCCCCTTGCTTTGGCTGTGCAAAGTCGCCGGCAAGCAGATTGCCGATGGGCTTCAGCATCTCGAACTGCATCAGCACGATTCGAATGGCGGCCGTAATCGGGGCCGCCAGGAACATGCCGACAATCCCCCAGACCAGCCCCCAGAACGACAGGGCCAGAAGAATCGTGACCGGGTGCAGATCCAGCCCTTCGCCCATCAGCTTGGGCTCGATGATGTTGCCCAGCACGTTCTGAATGACCCCTGGAACGACAATCGCCAGGACGATGAGCCAGGGGCTCTGGTGGAACTCCGCCACGGCAATCGGGATTGGTAACACGGTCACGATCATCGAGCCGATTGAGGGGATCCAATTCAGCACGAAGGCCACCACGCCGAATACCCCTGCCAGAGGCAGTCCGATGATAGTGAGCGAGGCCCAGACCAGCACACCGGTCACCACCGAGATGATGAAGTGGATGCCGACGTATCGCCCGATCTTCTGGACAACATCCTTATAGACCTGCGAGTGCTCGGCGTGAGGGTTGCGGCCGGCCAGGAGGAACACCACAAAGATCACGACAAACAGTACGCCCGAGACCAGCCCGAAAATCACCTGAACGGTGTTCGTCAAGATCGTGAACATCTTGTTCGCCATGTCCCTGACGACCTGTTTCGCACTTTCCGCCAGGTCCTTGGCAATCTGTTTGGTGTCGATTCGCAACGAATGGTCTGCGCCCGTTCCCAGCGGAGCGTTGGCGTCGATAGCCGCATTGGAATCCTGTGCCCGGCCTACGGGCTGAGGCTCCACCTTCAACGTCGCCGGCCTGCCGGCATCCTCGAGCAGCGGATACAACTCCAGCACCTCCGGCTGCTTCCTGTCGGGCTCACGAATGGTGGGCGTCGCGGGGGATTTCGCGTTCGGGTCCATGGATGGCGCCGGGGGCGCAGGCTTCGGCTCCTCCTGCTTGTACACATACTCAATCGGTTTGAGGAGCCTGATCGCCATCCCGGCGAAACTCGTGCTGTATTCACCCGCTGCGGAGGCGATCGTCCGGATCGCCTGCACGACAAATAGGGAGACCACGGCCATCACGAACAGAACGATGAGCAACGTCACGATGGTGGCGATGAAGCGAGGCAATCTCAGACGCTTGACCTGAAAGTCGTGGACCGGCGCGACCAGCGCCACGATGAACACGGCCACGACGAAGGGGATCATGACCCTCCGCGTATAGACCAGGGCCGCCGCCAGCGCCACGACGGCGATGACCCCCAGCGAGACGGTCGTGAGCCACGATTGTTCGCTACGCTGCTGCATCACAGATTCCCTGGAAGATCAGCCGTACTCATCGACGATTCCCCGAGAAGTCCCGGCGAGCCATCATCGGCACCGGATCAACTGGCGGTCTTCTATTCTAATGTTCGGCAGGCGGGACCGCAAATCCTCAATGAAACGCAGACCGTCTTTCCAGTACCCCGCCGTCGGCCGCAACCCCCCATCCAGATTGGCAAAGTAGTCGTTCATGCACTCCATCAGCAGCTCGCGGACATACTTGCTGACCATGGAGGCCAACGACACCGGGAGGTAACGATCGTCGCCCTTGACTTCGAAGGTCAGCCGGAGCAGGCGAGCGGCGGTGCGCAGCTCATAGACGCTGCACACCTCGTCTTCACGCACGATCTTCAGGTCCATGCCGCCGAAGCTGCGAAGCAAATGCTCGCGGTAGTGCTCCCGCCCGCCCTGCCGGTCGATCAGGACGTGGATGTCCTCTCGCGGGAACTCGTCGAGGAGATTCTGAATCAGGCGGGTCGTGGTGATGAACAGGACCTGCGACTTGTTGTTCACGAGCTCGATCATCTTGTTGTAGTAAGCCACGTCGAGGCAGCAGCTTCGCAGATGGACAAGCCTGGCGCTGTGCGACTGGAGATCATCCGCAAAAACCCCCGCCGCAATCTTGGCATCGGCCCGCCCGCCCGCCAGACCCCGTTCCTGCATGTTCTGATGCCACGGATACTCCGACAATCTCGGCAGACACTCCGGGCACAGAACGCTCAGTAGAGACGCAAGATCTTGCGTCTCTGATCCCATGACTTGCAGCACCGCCAGCGAGGTCCGCTCCAGGTGCCCCAGCCCCTCTTCACGGTTGTATGCCTTCTTGCTGTCGGCGATGAGCAGGCGGCCGCAAAGGTGCTTTCGCGTCCTGCCGACGCTGCGCTTGAGCACCTGCCACAGATCCGCCTCCAGCAGCGCCGGCTCGACCCGGAAGGCATCGCACGACACCAGGAGCGGCCCCAGCAGCGGCCCGAATCCCGCCTCATCTATCCCTGCCAGAATCGCCACGCCTGCCGCCTCTGCCTTTCCCAACGACCAACCCCTGATTCCACGCGGACGTGCCGCCGACGGCCCCAATCCGCATCCAAGTCATAGTGCAAATGCAGGGTCCTGTCAACGGTTTTGACCTTGTTGGCAAACGCAAGCCCGGTATAATCCGGGGGATTCTGCTCGGTAATGGAGACACGCTGTGACGGATGGCAATGCCAGAGAGAAGGAGCAACCCGAGGGGGACGAATCCGTGCCCACGGTCGGTTACGGTCCGGGGGCCGAAGGTCCGGGGTCGCAGATCGGGCCGTATAAGCTGCTTCGCATCCTCGGGGAGGGCGGATATGGGATCGTCTATCTGGCAGAACAACAGGAGCCGGTCAAACGCCGCGTGGCCCTGAAGGTCATCAAGCCGGGGATGGACACCAAGCAGGTGATCGCACGCTTCGAGGCGGAGCGCCAGGCTCTGGCCCTCCTGGATCATCCCAACATCGCGCACGTCTTCCACGCCGGCGCCACGGACGCCGCAAGGCCGTACTTCGCGATGGAGTACGTCAAGGGCGTACCGATTACCGAGCACTGTGACCGGTATAAGCTGACCATTGAGGAACGCCTCAAGCTGTTCCTGGCGGTCTGCGAGGCGGTGCAGCATGCCCACCAGAAGGCCATCATCCATCGCGATATCAAGCCCTCAAATATCCTGGTGGCCTACGAGGGCGAGCAGGCGGTGCCGATGATCATCGATTTCGGCGTGGCCAAGGCTCTGACGCAGTCGCTGACGGAACGGACGCTGGTGACCGAGCAGGCGCAGATGATCGGCACACCGGAGTACATGAGCCCCGAGCAGGCGGAGATGACCAGCCAGGACATCGACACACGGACGGACATCTACTCGCTGGGCGTCCTGCTCTATGAGCTGCTGACCGGGACATTGCCCTTCGATTCACAGACGCTTCGCGAGGGCGGGCCCGAGGGAATGCGGCGCATGATCCGCGAGCAGGACCCCCAGACACCCAGCGCACGACTGAGCACCATCGAACGGGACGAATCCGTGAGCCTGGCCCTGCACCGCGGCGCTGACGTCCGCGCTTGGGGCCACCGTCTGCACGGCGAACTCGACTGGATCACGCTCAAAGCGATGGACAAGGACCGTACGCGCCGCTACCAGACCGCCCACGCCCTGGCCGAGGACATTCAGAGATATCTGAACCAGGAACCGGTCCTGGCCGGCCCACCAGACGCTCTGTACAAGCTCCGCAAGCTCATCCGGCGCAACCGAGTTGTCTTCGCCTCAGCGGCAGCCGTCGCGGCGATACTGATCGTCGCGACAGTCGTCAGCGTTTGGCAGATGGTCCGCGCCAACCAGGCAGCGGAACAACAACGGATCGTCTCGGGTCAGTTGACGCTCGAAAAGGAACGTGCAGTGGCGGCGGAAGAGGCGGCGAAACTGGCCCGCGATCAGGCCGAAGTCAGTGAGAAGGACGCACGCGTGAACCTCTATGCGGCGGATATGAAGGCGACGGAGCAGCTCCTGGGCGATGGGAATCTCGGCGCGGCCCGGCAACTCCTGCGCGCCTACCTGGATATGGCTCCGAACGACGATATACGGGGCTGGGAATGGCGATACCTTTGGCAGAAGGCCCAAGGAGACCAGGAGAAGAGACTGGCGAGTCATAAGGATATTGTGTTGTCCGTCGCCTTCTCGCCCAATGGTGAGATGTTGGCCTCGGGAGGTGAAGATCAGGCGGTCATTGTCAGAGACAAAGACGGGAAGATCCTGCTGCGCCAGGCAGCCGACAGTAAGATCATCTCCGTTTCCTTCTCCAAGGATGGCAGATATCTTGCCGCCGCGACAGGAAGAGGGTCGGTGCTCATCTGGGACGCCGCGAGTCTCCAGCTCTCCACGCGATTCCCAGGCCCGGCATACTGCGGCGCCTTCGCCGCATTCTCCCCCACGGACACCCTCCTGGCCATAGGCTATGGAACCGGACGAATCGGGCTGTGGGATTACGGTGCCGCTGCCGCGATGGCGTGGCTGGGCCCGGCTCCAGAGAACGACGCGCAGGACCCAAACTTGTACAAAACCGATCACGCAGATTGTGCGCTGGCCTTCTCATCAGAAGGCAAGTACCTGGCGATATGCGCCATGGGGACCAGACGATACGATGTCTGGGATGTTGAGTCTCGGACCCGGATTGCCACGCTCGCAGACGCGAATGGCATTCCTTTCAACGCCGGTTGGCAATATGCCCGCTTCATTCCCGGTACCACGGAGCTGTTCATTTCGAACATGAACTGGGACATGAGACGAACGCTGTGGGACTTCAAGACGAATCGTGTCACATGTCCCGTTTCCGGAACGCCGAGCAGCAAGATCACTCATACCGCCTTCTCTTCCGATGGAACACTCATGGTGACCGGAGGGCAGGACCACAGCGTGCGCCTGTGGGATGTCTCTGCGAGGCCATTTCGGGAGATGGCTCCGCTTTGGGGCCATCGAGGCGAGATCCGGGCGGTGGCCCTGTCTCCGGACGGCAAGCGCATTGCCTCGGCGGGCTTCGATCACGATGTGCTGATCTGGAACATCGAGCGGCAAACAGGCTCCCAAACAGCCCGGAAACGAGTGTCCAGGTGCATACCGTTCTTCTCTCGTGACGGACGACTTGCGGTTGTGGCAGGTCCCGGCACGCCCGAAGGCAAAACCCTCTTCTACGATATCGAACGAGCCGCCTTCAGGGATGTGGAGGTTCCGGGCTGGCCGATAGCGTTCACAGACGGCGAAACCGGCATCATTGTCTGGAGGACCCTCGATGGATCGAACGGCCTTGCAGAGTGGGACTTGTCGCAGTCAAGATGGGCTTGGCAGATCACGTCGGGGAAAGCCCCCGGCGCAGCGTTGGGTTATGACGTTTGCAGAAGCCGCGGGTTGGCGGCGATCGGCTGGTCGGATGGCAGCGTCCGGATAGAAGACTACTGCAATCATACAATGGCCAAATCGTGGAAGCCCCATGATTCCGCGATTCATGGTATTGCTTTCTCTCCGGATGGGAGCCGGATCTTGACTGGCGAGAGCGCCGAAATCCTCGATGAGCATTCTATTGCCGTGTGGTCGTGCACGGACTTGAATGACATCAGACCACTCTACTACATCCAGGGAGACCGAAGGGGTCTGCATTCGGCTGTGTTCAGTCCAAACGGTCGCATCCTTGCCACCGGAACCATATTTGGCAGGATCATGCTCTGGGACGCCGAATGCGGCGCCTTCCTCCGCGAGTTGGTGGGGCACAAACAAGCTGTCGGGGGGCTGGCATTCTCGCCGGATGGGAGGACCCTGGCCTCATCGAACGACGATCAGACGGTCAAGCTCTGGCACGTGCCTACCGGGCGGGAATTGCTGACCTTCCACATGCCCTTCCGGATGCATCAAGTGGCATTCTCTCCAGATGGGAGGACGTTGATAGGGGTCAGCGACGGTCGTGAGTTGACGGTTTGGCGAGTGCCTTCCTTGGAGGAGATTGCCGTGGTTGAGTCTGAACGGGGAGGCGGCATGAGCCCGCAGGCTACACCTTAAGTCCCAGCTCCAGAGCAGCGGTCCTGTCACCCAAACCGTCGAAACGACGTGTTGCATAGGTGCTCCGCCGATGCTACACTGCCCACAGAAAGCAGTGTCGGTAAGGAGATAACCATGTTGATCATCCATGTGCACGTGCATGTCAAGGTGGACCAGGTGGAGGCGTTTCGCGCCGCCAGCGTCGAGAACGCCGAGCAGAGTGTCAAGGAGCCCGGTGTCGCCCGGTTCGATGTGATTCAGCAGCAGGACGATCCGACGCGATTCGTGCTGGTGGAAGCCTATCGCACGGCGGATGATCCTGCCAGGCACAAGGAGACACCTCACTACAAGAAGTGGCGTGACACGGTCGAGAGCATGATGGCCGAGCCGCGAAGCAGCGTGAAATTCACGAACGTGTTCCCGGATGAGCGGGGCTGGGACTACGCCGGCACGTAGGCAGGTGTATATGCGATTCGAATTCTCCACGGTCGACAGGATCGTCTTCGGCCCCGGCGCCGCCGATGAGCTCGCTCGGGGAGTCGGTGAATTGGGGGGTCGTGCATTCGTGCTGGTCGGGAGCAATCCACATCGCCTTGACCGCGTCCTCGATCAACTGGCCTCGGTGGGAACCACGTGCGAGATCTTCCACATCACCGGTGAGCCCACGACCGAGATGGCCCAGGCCGCGATCCTCTCGGCTCGACGAGCACGGAGCCACACGGTGATCGCTATCGGAGGCGGAAGCGTCATCGATGTCGGGAAGGCCGTTGCCGCCATGCTGACGAACGAAGGCGAGTTGCTCGACTACCTCGAAGTCGTCGGTGCGGGCAGACCCTTGCGGGAGAAGCCGGTCCCGTACGTCGCGGTGCCGACGACGGCGGGAACGGGAGCGGAAGTCACCCGCAATGCGGTCCTGCGCGTGCCACAGCACCGGGTGAAGGTCAGCATGCGAAGCCGCCTCTTGCTCCCCCAACTGGCCATGATCGATCCGCTCCTGACGCATTCCATGCCGCCGCAATTGACGGCGAGCACGGGTCTGGATGCCTTGACCCAGCTCATCGAGCCCTTCGTCTCAAACAAAGCCAATCCAGTGACGGACGGCATCTGCCGGGAGGGCCTGTCGCGAGCCGGACGCTCGCTTCGACGCGCCTTCCGCAACGGCGACGACGCCGAGGCTCGCGAAGACATGGCGGTCGCGAGTCTCTTCAGCGGCCTGGCGCTGGCGAACGCCGCACTCGGCGCCGTGCACGGTTTCGCCGGGCCCCTGGGAGGCGCGACGGATGCGCCTCACGGCGTCATCTGCGGCAAGCTCCTGCCCTTTGTCATGGAGTTCAACGCGCACGCGTTGCAGACCCGCGCTCCGGATTCGCCCACTCTGGCCCGCTTCGATGAGGTCGCGAGAATCCTGACCGGCAAGACCTCGGCAAAGACATCTGACGCTGTCGCCTGGATTCAGGAGCTGTGCGCGGAGTTCAGCCTGCCCGGCCTAGGCACATACGGCCTGTCCCCCGCGGACCTGCCCGCCATCGCGGCACAAGCGAAGAAAGCCAGCAGCATGAAGGGCAATCCCATCGAATTGCACGACGACGAACTCCTCGAGATCTTGGAAGCAGCGATGGCGTGACGACTGTCACACCTGCTGGCGCTTGGACACTTCCGCGAAGGGGACCTCGACCTGCTTGCTGTCGACGAAGACTTCGACCGTGCCGCGTTTCTTGCGGATGCGTTCGACGATGCCTTCACGCCGGAAGGGAGTCACGTACACGCTGTCGCCGCGACGCAGGGTCTCGATGAAATCCGAATGGCGCACGGCCAGTGGAGTGCTGGCCGCCAGCTCGGTGACCCTATCGGCAAGTCCTCGCGCCTTCTGCTGCCAGAGGCTCGGCGCATTCTGCATCTCCGCCGCGAACTCGTCAATCACCCTGCGGATCGAACGCATGGAGTCGTCGATTTCCTGGTCCGCCTGCTCCTTGAGCCGCTGGCCCTCTTCTTCCACTCGCTGCAATCTCTCGGCGGCGTCGGACCGCACGGCCTTGGCCTCGTCGAGCAGCGACTGGGCCTCGGACCGCTTCCGCTCGGAATCCTCGCGCGTGGCCTGGATCTGGTTGATCAGCTCGGATGTGCCGTCGGACTCCTTTTCCAGCAGGGAGCTCGCCTTACCGATCACGGCCTTGGGCATCCCCAGTCGCTTGGCGATGACCAGCGCGTTGCTGCTCCCCGGCGTTCCGATCATCAGCCGGAACGTGGGTTCCAAAGTCTCACTGTCAAATTGCACGGAACCATTCTCGGCTCGCGGCGTGCTGTACGCATAGGATTTGAGTTGGCCCAGATGGGTGGTCACGACCATCTTGGCTCCCTTTTCGAGCAGCTTGTCCAGCACGGCGGTCGCCAGAACCGCCCCCTCGATCGGATCGGTCCCGGCGCCAAGCTCATCCAGAAGGACCAACGTGCCGTCACTCGTCTCGTTGAGAATCTTGACGACCTGGCGCATGTGGGCGGAGAACGTGCTCAGACTCTGCTGGATGCTCTGCTCATCGCCGATGTCCGCATAGATTTGCCGGAACACAGACACCTGCGAGCCCGCATGGGCCGGGATGGGCATGCCGCTCTGCGCCATGACGGCCAGCAAGCCGATCGTCTTGAGGACGACGGTCTTGCCCCCCGTGTTGGGCCCGGTGATCAGCAACAGATCGAAGTCGTCGCCTAAGCGCACATCGATAGGCACGACTTCATCCTTCAACTCGCGCACCTCGCAGCCTTTTTGCCGGCTGACCAATTGCAGCAGTAAAGGATGTCTCGCCTGGCGAAGATGCAACGATGCCCCGGGACCCAGGTCCGGCGGGTGCATGCCATAGGCGATAGCGAATCTCGCCTTCGCGTAGGTCAGGTCGATCAAAGCGAGCATCTTGACGCTGTCGAGAATGCTCTCCTGCTGGTCAAGCACCATCTTCGTGAGCAGCCACAGGATGCGGCCGACCTCTTTCTTCTCCTCGAAGACCGCGTCCTCCATCTCATTGTTCAGCTCGACCATCTCGTCCGGCTCGACGTACAGAGTCGCCCCGGTATTGGAGCGATCCAGCACCGTGCCGCGCAAGGCCATGCGGTAATTGGCTTTCAGCGCGACCACCGGCCGGCCGTGACGCAGGAGGAAATTGTCGTTCTCCACCGCCCGGCGCATCGAAGGCGACGAGACGATGCTCAGGAATCGACGGTGAATGGTCTCGCTCAACTCCGCCATCTGGCGGCGAATATCCTTGAGCTTATCCGAGGCATCATCGCGAACGCGCTTGTCGCCGCCGATGCATCGGGTAATCTCATCCACCGTCGACTGATAGTCGCCGAGCTTCTCGCCCAGGGCACTCAGGTGGCTGCTCTGCGCCGGCTCCAGGTTCGTCAGGAACAGCCTCAGTCTGCCACTGGCCGCCAGCGTATCGGAAATATCGAGCAACTGAGCCGGCTCCAGCACCGTCTGCTTCCTGCCGAACTCCTTGAGTACCGGCCGGATGTCGCGCAGGCCGGCCATCGGGACCCGTTCGCCTCGCTCCAGCACCGCCGTCAGCTCGGTCGTCTCCGCCAGGCGAGCCTTTGCCCAACGCAGATCGACCGACGGATACAAAGCCCTGGCGGCATCCCGGCCCAGATCGCTGGCCGCAAACGACGCCAGGATGTTCTTCACGTCCTCGAATTCGAGCACTCGCAACGTATGTTCGTCTATTCGTCTGCCTGCCATCGGCCCCAGTCCCGCAGCCGCCGGGCCAAAGCCTGCCCCCGACCTGATCGGGGGCCACCCCGCACGCCGCGTATATCAGCCTGTTTCTACAACCATGCTTCTGACGCCATTATACGCCATCATCCGCCGCCGTACACAGCCTACATCGCCTGGGACGACAGACTGGAGACTGTAGACCGTAGACCGGAGGCTATGGACTCCGGACTCCAGACTATCTGCCCCTGCCCCACCGTTCATAGTGACGCCGGAAGAGGCGTTCCTTCTTCTCTTCACCGCAGAGGACGCTGAGGCCCGCAGAGGAATGCAAATGACGCGTATGTCATTCCAGCGAACGCTGGAATCCAGTTCTTCGACTGATAACCGACAACAGACTACCGACTACCGGTTTCAACCGGCGATGAACGCCGATAAACCCCTTGTAGACACGGACTTACGTGCCTGCCCCCCTACAATCATCAATCACAAGTCATAGATCATAAATCGCACATCGTGAATCCAACGGGCATTCCCTCCAGTCTCCGGTCTCCAGCCTCCAGTCTTTCTTCCCACTTTTCCATCCACATTCGCCGCCTGACAGCCGCTATTCATACAGGAGCACGGCGGGACGTGGAGGTGTTTGCGCGCATTCGGCTGCGCCGAGCCAGTAGCCAGCAGTCCGTAGTCTGTAGCGGGTCCGCCATAACTGACTATTGACTACCGATTACCGACAACCGATGGAAGTAGTCCGTAGTCTGTAGCCGGTCGGCAGTAATCGACTACCGAATACCGACAACCGGACTCCCAATCATCGATTCAACGGCCCCAGCCGGGCCTTCGGTCTCCAGCCTACGGTCTACGGACTGTTTCTTTCCACTTCTCTCTTGCCCTTACAGGCCGCATCCGCCATGATAGCCGTCTGGTTAGTGTGTGTCAGGACCGGCCACATCGAAATGGAGACCTTTTGCCGAAGTGCGATGAATGGGCTGGTTTTCGAGGAATTGAAAGACCCACGTGTGAGCGACTGTGGGATTGTGTGGGAGGCCACGCAACCGGCAAGGACAAAGGCAATAATTGGTGATGGTCCCGAATGGTGCCCGTAAGGTCGCCGGAAGCGGACAAAACCGCGTTTCCGTACCACAAACGCGGTTTCTGAGCGAGAGAATCCGCCTAAGGAACCGCCATTCGTGACTGTTCCCAGTTTACGTGCAGGAGGCACAACACACGAGCGCAGACATGGACCATCTGCAGTCAATCGCTCTTCACTCACAGAGTAGGAGCGTGAGGTCCTTGACCACCTTGTGCTTGGTAGCGGGAGATGCGGTTTTTCCGGCAGCGTGGTTGACTTGTCCAACGTGTGGCATTATGATGACTGTACGCGGAGGATTCGAACAGGCGATAGTCGGACGTTCGTGCGTTTATGTACAGATCATGACCCAAGGAGTTGAATCCTGTGCCTCCTGTTTCACATCCGTTTAAGAAGGGCGCGATGGTGGTTCTGCTGAACTACAGCGATCATGCTCCGCCGCATGTCCATGTGAAGTACCAGGGAGACGTAGGTGAGTATCGTATCGAAATCAAAACGAGGAACTGGATGAGGCCGGGCAAGGAGTTGCCGCCGATGTTACGTAGACTGGTTGAAACGTGGGTCGAGGCTCACGAGTCTGAGCTCCTTGAGCAGTGGGAAAACGCGCGGCATCATCGCCCTGTTTCCATCGTGGGGTAGGTTATGAATTGGCAAGAATGGACTGCCGTGGCAGACGATCCGTCTCTGTGGAAGAACCGAGAGGAAAAGGGACTGCTCAAGGCGGAATATGTGGGTGGCTATGTCCTGCGTCTCTGGTTCGAGGATGAGATGGACGTTTCCATCTATGAACTGGACTTTCGCCCGCTGGTGGTGGAGGACAACCCCGGCGGCGTCTTTGCGCCCTTGAAGGATCGAGAACGCTTCAGACAGGTTCGCGGCGACTATGCGTTGATCTGGCCGAATCCGGAAACACACGCATACGATGAACAGGCCATCGATATAGCCCCTGAATGCGTGCGATTCTTCTGCAAGAAGTATGGCAAGCCGTTGAAAGTCTCCGCAAAAGACAAGGCGGCCATCGGCATCTGACAGCACGGACCGAAAAGGACTGTGTCTGCCGTCGGTCAATCTGCCACACGGGAACGGTAAAGATATGGATAGCATTCAGGTAGACCATGAGCGGGCAGTCGGCGATAGGTTCATCGCGGGGTACAACCGCATTAGGGAAGCCAGCTATGTATTCGAGCGGCGAGGAGATGCGGACCCAGACCCGAACCATCGGGCCCCAGACCTGATCTATCAGGACGGAGACGCTCGGATAGGCATTGAGATCACCACCTGTTACTACGACTCCCACGATGCCAAGGTGCAATGGCAGAACGCACGCGGTCTTCCTGACGCGCCCTGGTGCGGGTCCGGCGTTGATTTCGATCAGGGCTTGATTGAAGATATCAACAAACGCATCCAAGCCAAATGTGGGAAGCCTTATAGGCCAGCCTGTTTTCTTCTGGTTTACATCAACCCGGCTCTAACCACGTACGAAGATATGGAGAGATTGATGCCGGACGTTAGTATACCTGAACAGCACCGATTCGCGGGTATATGGCTGGTAGGGAGTCTCGGCATCAAGGCAAGGAGTAGGGTGACTGACGCCATGTGGGAACTGGCCTGATACTCCGAAGTCCCCGGGGGGTGGTATTGAGATTCCGGGGACATCTATGAGCAAGCCGTTGTCAAGACGGTCGCGGGATTTTTTCGCGGGAATCCCAAACATCTATTCGGCGTCACCC
>JAFGJR010000077.1 GCA_016928975.1 Sedimentisphaerales bacterium
ACATACTGCGTATCAAGATGTTACAAACGCTCAAAGCAAGAATCGAGCATGAAAAACAACGTTTCGAAGGATTGTAGTACAGAGATGGCGTACATGGCACACCCTACAAATCCGTTCTCTGTGTCCTCTGTGGCCAACTTCTTCAGGAGACCAATTATGACTGCAAAACGTGCTGTATCGATGATGGTCCTGATTCTGCTGTGCGGGGCGACGGTCCAGGCGAGGATCAAGCTGGTGGCGCTGCCGGAGCGGGCGGCGACGGTGATCCGACTGGACAACCCCAACGCCACGCTCATCGAGGAGGAGCGGGTCCTCACGCTCCAGAAGGGACTCAACAAGGTCGATTTCTCGTGGAAGGGCGTGCAGATCGACGAAGACTCGATCCGCCTGCTGGTGCTCGATCATCCGGCTGATGTCACACTGCTGAGCGTCAGCTATCCGCCGGGCGAGTCGGCGCTGGTCTGGGAGATCAGCAGCAGCGGCGACTTCGCCGAGAACGTCCGCATCAGTTACCTGCTAAGCAATATCGACCGGCTCATCACGTACAAGGCCGTCGCCAACAAGCCCGAGACCCTCGTCGATCTCAGGAGCTACCTGATCTTGCGCAACTTCTCCGGCGAGGACTTCGCGCAGGCTCGCGTGCTGCTCGATTACGGCGAGGCCTTCGAGCAGGGCATCGACCACGAGGAGACCAAGCAGATGCTGTTCCTCACTGAGCCGAACGTGCCGATCCGCAAGATCTGGACGTTCGATGCCGCCACGCTGTCCTGGGACCCGGAGCGGCTCGAGAACCGCAACGTCGGCATTCCGGTCAGCTACGAGATCACCAACAGTCCGCAGAATCGCCTGGGCAAATTCGCCCTGTGGGGCGGCAAAGCTCGCATCTATCAGGAGGACGGCCACGGCGGCACGATCTTCCTGGGCGAGGACAACGCTTCGCTCGTGCCGGTCGGCGAGAAGATGGAGCTGTACATCGGCGACAGCCGGGACATCGTCGTCACGCAGCGCAAGATGCGCGACGCCCAGATCGACATCCAGCGGAACCACTCCAATCAGATCGTGCTGTTCAACACCGACGAGATCATCACGGCCAAGATCGAGAACTTCAAGGACAGCCCCGCCGTGCTGACCATGATCCAGCACATCCCCGGCCAGTGGGATATGGAGGAGTGCACCATGAAGTACGTAAAAAAGGATGCATCCACTCTCCAATTCGAGATCGAGCTGCCCGCGAGAACGACGGCGGGCCCGGCGACGAAGGAGCTGACCATGCACTACCATCGCCGCAACGTCCGACCATAGAGGTCTCTGACATGGCGAGAGCGTCGTCCCAAGCCCGCGTATGTCATTCCCGCGAAAGCGGGAATCCAGGAAGCCATAGAGTGGGCCCCCGCCTTCGCGGGGGTGACATGGCGGGAGGTTCCCGGGCACCGATAAGTACAGGAGTTGTCCTATGAAACCTATAAGTGTACTACTGATGATATTGCTTGTGACCGGCGTCGCGAGAGCGAAGGTGGACTTGACCACGCTGCCACCGCGGGACACGGTGCAGTTGACGATCTACAATTCTGCGGACCTGACGCTCGTTCGCGAGAGCCGGGCGCTGACCGTCAAGGAAGGCACCAACAGCCTGCAATTCTCCTGGGAGAACACGCTGATCGATCCGACCAGTCTGCAAATGCTGCCCAGGGCACACGCGGACCAGATCGAGATCGCAGAGCTGGTGTATCCGCCGCGAGTGAACAACCTGGGCCTGTGGAACATTCAAAGCGGCGTGAGTGGCAAGGTGCCAGTCGAGATCACCTACCTCACCAGCGGGCTGACCTGGCGAGCGTTCTACATGGGAACACTCTCGCCAGACGAGAAGACGATGCGCCTGCAAGGCTATGTCCGCGTCACGAACAACAGTGGCGAGGATTACGAAAACGCCCAGACCCGACTTATCGTCGGCCGCGTGCATCTGCTCGATGAAATCGCTGAGTTGGCCCGGCGCCAGTACCCCTACGGCCGGCCGGGGGAAGTAGTGCCGATGCCGGCAATGGCGCCGGCGCCGCAGCGCGAGATGCTTGATCGCCAATTGAGCGAGTTGCGCGACGCTGTAGCCTTTGCCGCCAAGCCCAAGGAGATCGTCAAAGAGGGCCTGAGCGAATACTTCCTTTACACGATTGAGGGCACGGAGACGATCCCGACCGGCTGGTCGAAGCGGCTCCAGAGCATCGACGTCGGGAGCGTCCCCGTCGTGAATCTGTACAAGTTTGAGGAGGATCGTTACGGCCCGCAGGTCGTGCGATTTCTGAGCTTCAAGAACGACGAGGCTCACAAGCTCGGCCAGACCCCGATCCCCGACGGCGAGCTGAAGGTGTACCGGTCTGTCGATGACCGCCAGCGTCTGTCCTATGAAGGCCAGTCCTCGTTCAAATACATCCCGGTCAACGAGGACGTGGAGCTGAACCTCGGGACGGTGGCGGATGTGGCGGTCGAGCCGAAGTTGATGGACCTGGCGACCGAGAATTACCGCTTCGACAGAGACGGGGACATTTCTGGTTGGGACCTGGTCCAGACGTTCACCGTCGAGGTCAGGAACAGCCGCGATGTGCCCGCCAGGGTCGAAATCACTCGTAACTTCGAATCGCCGTCGTGGGACGTCAAGAGCAGCGGCGACGCCGGCCAGTTCGAGAAGGTCGATCTGGACACGGTCAGGTTCAGCCTTGATCTGCCGCCGCACTCGAAGAAGACGTTCGAGTACGCGCTGACCACCTACAACGGCGTCCGGGCCGAGGACTGGAGCAAACGCCAGCCACAGAGAGGACAGATCCAATGACAACGATGTACAGTTCACATTTGGGTGGCAGCGGCAAGGCCGAAGGCTTTGCCGAGGGCGGATGGACAAACCATCGGCAAGCTGCGCTTGCCGCTGCCACCCGGCCGGCATGTCATTCCCGCGGAAACGGGAATCCCGGAACCCATCGCACGGCCGTGGACCCCCGCCTGCGCGGGGGTGACATGATGAGTCTCTTCTTGTCGAGATTCGTCGTGCTTCTCGTTGCCGCGACTACAGCGTACGCGAAGGTCGATCTGGTCACACTGCCTCCGCGCGACACTGTGCAGTTGACGATCTACAACTCTGCCGACCTGACCTGGGTGCGAGAGAGCCGGGCGCTGATCGTCAAGCAAGGCGCCAACGCGTTGCAGTTCTCGTGGGAGAATACGCTGATCGATCCGACGAGCCTGGAGATGCTGGCGAGAGGCCGGCCCGACGCGATGGAGATTGCCGAGTTGGTCTATCCGCCGCGAGTGCGGAATCTGGGCCTGTGGAACGTCCGCAGCGAGATCAGCGGCAAGGTCCCCGTCGAGATCTCGTACCTGACCAGCGGCCTGTCCTGGCGGGCGTTCTACATGGGGACGCTGTCGGGCGATGAGAAGACGATGCGCCTGCAAACCTACGTCCGCGTAACGAACAACAGCGGCGAAGACTACGAGAACGCCCAGGTCCGGCTCATCGTCGGCCAGGTTCATCTCCTCGATCAGATTGCCGAGCTTGCGCGTCGGGAGTACCCGTACGGTCGTCCGAGACCGCCGGTGACGCGCGCGGCGGCTGCGAAGGGTCGCGTGATGAAGGATGAGTTCCTGCGGGTGGAGAAGGCCGCCGGCGCCATACTCGCGCCGCCGTTGGCTGCCTCGCGGCCCAAGGAGGTTGTCAAAGAAGGGCTCAGCGAGTACTTCCTCTACACGATCGAAGGGACCGAGACGATCCCCAACGGCTGGTCGAAACGCCTGCTGAGCTTCGAGGCCGGTGACGTACCGGTGGTCAACCTGTACAAGTACGAGGAGGACCGCTACGGCCCCGGCGTCGTGCGTTTCCTGAGCTTCAAGAACGACAGGGAGCACAAGCTCGGCCAGACCCCGATCCCGGGCGGAATGCTGCGGGTCTGCCGGACGGCCGACGAGCAGGCGCACCTGTCCTATGTGGGTCAGTCGTCGTTCAAGTATATCCCGATCGGCGAGGATGTCGAGCTGAACCTCGGGCCGGTCTCGGACACCGTGGTCGAGCCCGCGCTGATGAGCTTCGCGACGGACAACTACCGTTTCGACCGGAATGGAGACGTTGCGGGCTGGGACGAGGTCCGCACGTTCGAGGTCAAGGCCAGGAACACCCGCGAGATTCCCGTTCAGGTGGAAATCCGCCGCAACTTCGGCACGCCGTACTGGACGATCCAGCAAATCGGCGAATTCGGCCAGTTCGAGAAGGTCGATGTCGATACCGTCAAATTCACTCTGTCGCTGCCGCCACGATCACAGCGCACGTTCCAGTACACCCTGACGACATATCACGGCACACGAGCCGAGGATCGGGCTCGCCGGTCCCAGTGACTCGCCCGGCGGTCGCAGGGCTCTCTTGTCACCCCTGCACTGCAAAGGCGTAACATCGAATGGCACTGCCGTGAGTTTTGGGGCTTACGGGCACGCACGCTCTCCGGAGGCATGAAGGGA
>JAFGJR010000078.1 GCA_016928975.1 Sedimentisphaerales bacterium
TCCCTTCATGCCTCCGGAGAGCGTGCGTGCCCGTAAGCCCCAAAACTCACGGCAGTGCCATTCGATGTTACGCCTTTGCAGTGCAGGAATGACACCGGAGCAGCCTGCGGCCATATGGCCGTTGTGTCAGAGGCTCTTACGGACCAGCGTCATGGAAGCCGGTTCAGGTCAGCGATGGCTCGGGCAACGCGGCCGCGGCGGGCCTCGATCGGAGCCGGGTCTTTCGTGAAGGTGGTCATATCCTGGGTGATCTGGGCCGGCACGTCGAGCAGCGAGGCATACTCCCTTCGCTGGGCTTCGCTGAGGTTCGAGGCTTTGGCGTCGATCAGTCGTCGCAGCGTCGCCAGGTACTCGTAGTCCTCGATCCCGTCACGGAGCATCTCCCAGCGGATGCTGTCGACGGGTCCTTCGAGGACCGGCGCGCTCGGATGCCCGTCGGCGGCGGCGAGGGGCGGATAGATGAACCGCCCGTCGCCGTTACCCCACGGCCGCTTCCGGCCGGCGGGTGTGCTGTACCCGGAGGTCCAGCCCATCGGGTCCTCATACGGATTCTGCGGATGATCCGCGTCGGGATAGGCGGCGGAACTGGTCCAGTAGCTCGTCTCCCACACGAGAATGCCGGCGATCTTTCGCTGCCAGGTCTGCCAGAGCCAGACGCGAAGCTCCGTGGCCGGATGGTCGATGAACAGCGTGCAGTAGGGGGCCTTCGGGCCGGTGCACACGTACCACCAGAACTTCTCGCCCAGGGCCCGCCTCTGTTCCGCGGGCTCCGGCTCGTATTGGCTGGAGACGGGACACCAGATGTTCGGCCCGCCGATCAGCGCGGGCTCGACCTGCTCGGTCAGCATGCGATTGATGTCGGGTGCGGCGGCCTTGAGCTTGGCGAAACCGTTGCTGACGAAGGCGTAATCCTTCGGGTCCGGCTCGTCGAACCAGTAGACGAACGCCTCGTCGAGCCAGCCTTTCGTTCGCAGATGCTCTTGCATCTGGGTGCAGTAGCTATGGAAGAGGGCCTTGTAGATCGGAGTGTCCTCGCCGAACCCGAGCAGCTCCGGCTCGCTGCGCGCGTGGAAGGTCCCGCCGCCCAGGCCCGGGATGCCCAGCCGGAACGTGTTGAAGTGGTAGTGGTCGATCCCTCGCGCCATCGCCTTGTCCCAGGCGTCGAAATCGAGCTTCGCCTGTAGAGACGCAAGATTTTGCGTCTCTACCTCCTGCTCCGCCGGCGGCTCGAACCCGCCGCCATCGATCAGCTCCTTGCCCGTTGCAGCGTCCGTCAACGAGACGTCATCGAACCAAACGAGACCCGTATGCTCGCCTTCGTCGGTCCACCTCGCCGCACGCAGGTACAGTCGGACGGACTTAGCGCCGCTGGGGAATTGGCGGATGACGCGGTCGAACTCCTGCCACTGGCCGTTGCCGGCCAGGCTGATGTCGTTGTTGCCGCCCGAGATCCACTTTCCGGAGGCGTCGTGGTGATTCAGCGTCACGAGGAAGACCTGGTCGGGGATTGCCGTGCGGTACCAGAACCGCAGTCTCAATCCGCCCTGTGGAATCTCCACGAGGGGCTCGTAGCTCGCCTGCACGTTCAGGTCAGCGCGGTCGTCGAAGACCAGCAGTGCTCGCTGGCCGTTGTGCCTCTCGTTCGTGACTTCCCGCCCGCCTTCCCACTTTCGCTTCGGGGGCTGGATGTCGGGCCATGTCACTCGAACGTCGTCGAGCGGCGCGGGGTCGTAGGGCGAAATATGGTGCGCGCTGAAACTCGCCCAGTATTTGTCCAGCACTTCTCGCCTTTGCTGCGGATCGGAGAGCCTCTGGTAGCGAAAGACGTTGCCCGGGTTGAAGCCGAGCGCCGTCGTGCACGTCATCCGGTCGGGCAGCACGAAGTCATACACCTCGACCCGGATCGGGACAGTCGCACTGAACCCCTCCGCCGCCAGAGCGATCTTGCCCTGATACACGCCGGCCCGCGCATCGCGTGGCGCCTTCACTCGAACCCAGAACGGCTGATTCCTCCCCGCCTCCAGGTCGATAGGTCCCTTCGGTGGTGGCAGGGGATCAGGCCAGTACCCCGCCACGCTGCTGCGATCCGTCGGCCGCGTGACGTTGACGTACCGCACCTCAAGCACCTCGACATTCGACATGTCGATTCTCGCCCCTGCCGGACCCGTCAAGGACCCCGCCGTGATCGTCAGCCCTTTCAAAGCCGCTGCCGGCCGCAGAACGAACTGTGCCGCCTCCACCTCATTCTTCGCCGCCCGGATCAGCATCGCCTCGCTCTTGTCGCTCGGCAACTCGCGCTCTCGCGGGATCTTCCACCCCGACGGCGCCCACCACAACCCCACCCGTTCACTCGACCCCGGCAGCAGCTCGCCGTAAGGCTGCGAGAAGTAATCGAACGCTTGTCCCTGTGCGGCACACGCAATTGCGACCACGGTCAAAACAAAGGTGCATCTCCACATCGTCCAAGCCTTTCAAATCCGGTTTCGTCACAGACCTCAATCCTACCCGGCCAATCGGCAGAGCCTCCAATGACGACGTACTCATTCCTCCGAGCCGACAGAAGCAGTCTAACTCGCTGCGCGCCTTCCCACAAGCTCCTCGTCGGCACCCTGCAATGCCGCAAATGCTACCTGTTGCCTGGAAGGCCTGCCCTTCTGCCCAGTCGGGACCCTGCCTGCCGCGACAGGCTGTTTCATCGATTCTGCCTGAAAAAAACTCGTCGTCGCGCAGGATCAAGGCCATTCCGGCGAATCAAAGGCAGAAACGACACAAGAGCCTCCAACAGAAGGGCCCTTGCCATGTCACCCCCGCGAAGGCGGGGGTCCAGGGTCATTCGATGCGTGCGTGGATTCCCGCCTACGCGGGAATGACAGGTGGGCAGGCTGGCTGTCTTCTCATTCCGTTGGAGCCTCTGACCGTGGTCCAGACAGTGTGCTGGACGGCTCGTTTCACCGTGCGCACTTGCGTCTATGTATTGAAAGGGTCGATTTATGGACACGACATCAGAAGTCAGAGAGAGAATCGTCGGGCAGGGAATGGTGCCAGGAGTTGACTTCTTGGACGGCAGCAGTTAGAATTGTGGTTCGGAATAGGTGCCAATCAGGAGGATTGGCAAGACGCCTCGGAGGGCGGGTCCTGTGAACGGAGAGCAACGGAGACAGTCATCGGTGCGACATCGATAACCGAGATCAATCATTTCATTTCAGAAGGAGGAACAAATCATGTTGGCGAACAAGAGGACAAGAGTAGTCGGCGGCATCCTGATTGCGGCGCTGGTGGTCTCACAAGGATTCGCCGCCACGCTCCACGTGGACCCCAACGACCCTACCGCTTTCCCGACCATTCAGAAGGCGATCGATGCCGCCCGGCACTTCGATACGGTCGTTGTTCATCCGGGCACCTACAAAGGCCGGATTGACTTCGAAGGTAAGGCCGTAACCGTTCGAAGCATAGACCCCAGTGATCCCCAGGTTGTTGCTGCTACGATCATCGATGGCGGTGGTACGAGTTGGCCGGTAATCACATTCGAGCACGGTGAGACGGAGCATTCAGTTCTCGATGGCCTGACCGTTCAGAATGGACACAGCGCGGTCGAGTGGAAATGGCCGTCCACGGCTACGGTAAGACGGTGTCTAATAACGCAGAATTCCGATGAGGGCGTTACCGGTAACGGCCTGAGGGTCGTAGACTGTGTGATTACGAAGAACCGAGGAGATGGCGTGACGGGTGGCTATGGCAGCATTATCGGTTGTGTAGTGGCTGGAAACAACGGGGGCATCGCGGCCTCGACCGGGCCACTGACCGTGACGAATTGTACGATTGTCGGGAACACTTACACCGGCGTCCACTGTCCGGATGACGAAACTGTCACAGTGTCGAACAGTATCATCGCCTACAACGGTACTGCCGGCCTGCTCTGGGTGAAAGGAGGTGCCACGCCACCCTTGTCGGAGTACAACAACGTGTATGGCAATCGTTCGAATGCCTATTTCAATTGGCCTGCGGGCACGCACGACATCCACGAGCCGCCCTGGTTCGCAGACAACGGGTACTGGGCCGACGGCTGGCATAATGGTGACTACCATCTTCTGTCCAAACAGGGGCGCTGGGACCCTGTGGCCAAGGACTGGGTGAAGGACCCCATCGACAGTCCTTGCATCGACAAGGGCGATCCCAATACGCCTGTCGGGGACGAGCCCTACCCAAACGGGGGCAGGGTTAATCTCGGGGCATATGGCGGGACGGCTGAGGCCAGCATGTCGTTGGGCGGGCTGCGGTGCGCTGAGTATCCGGCGATGGATTTCAATCACGACTGCAAGGTGGATCAGGCGGACCTGGATCTGTTCCTGGAGCACTGGCTCGAATGCGGCCTAGACGATCCGAACGCCTGCTGGCCGCAAGGCCCGCCCGCCCCGCCGCACGTGCAACAATGATCTCATGAGGTTTTGAGACCATCAACGCGAAACAATGGTCACCAACTGAAACAGCCGTTTCAAATGGAGGTACGAATCATGTTGACGAGAAAGAGAATCGGAATGGTCTGGGTCATCGCAACCGTAGCGTGTGCGGCCTCACAAGGCCTCGCCGCCACGCTCCACGTGGATCCCAACGACCCAGCGGCCTTCCAGAGCATCCAGGAGGCGATCGATAATGCACGGGATTTCGACACAGTTGTCGTGCATCCCGCCGTATATCAGGAGCACATCGATTTCTTTGGCAAGGCAATCACGGTGACCAGTCGTGATCCGAATGACCCTGATGTGATTGCCAGCACGGTGATCGATGGCAACGATGTCGGCGTGGCAATTGCCTTTCGCAACGCGGAGGCCCGATTCTCGGTAGTCCGGGGCCTCACTATCAGAAGGGCGGTCACTGGCATATCATGCTCAGGATTGGATACCGAGCCCCGAGTAGAGGAATGCACGCTGCACCTTAATCGTGTTGGAATTGCCTGCGACGGCGGGGCAGGCATTGTGGTGCTCCGGAGCCTCATTGCAGAGAACGCAGAGTACGGCATGTCAGACTGCCGAGGAGAACTAAAGCACTCTCATATTACCGGAAACGGTTTGGCTGGGCTGCGGGACCCCCGTGGTACTGTCATCGCCTGCGTCATTGAGAAGAATAACGGACCTGGTGTGGGTATTTGGTCCCACGGGGTATCGTCGAATTTCACGGATTGCACTATCTCCGCAAATGCCTCGACCGGTGTTTATCATCAGCAGTGGGTGAGCTCGTTGCTCTTTACCCGTTGCGTCATCTCGAACAACGCGACCGGAGGCGTATATGATGATGGTCAGGGCAGCATGAAGCTGGTCAATTGTATCGTGCGCGACAACAAGGGTAGGGGTGTCTGCCTTGTGAACTGGTCCAGTGCCGAAATGGAGAACTGCATCGTGTCAGCCAACCACGGCACGGCTGTCATTAGCTGGAATGGTTCGCACGCGCAGACTCGCAACTGCACTATCGTGGGCAACAAGGGACACGGGGTCCAGACCGAAGGTATTTCAAACGCGACGGTTGTCAACAGTATCATCGCACAGAACACAGGATACGGCATCTATTATGAGGATGCCAGGGGACGTGTTACGCTCAACCACAATGCTGTTTTCGCAAATGGTTCAGGTCCATATGGGAACATCAATCCGGGCGAGCATGACTTGGATGCAAGACCTTTCTTTGCTGCAGCCGGCTATTGGGATACTGATGGGAAGTGGGTTGAGGGGGATTATCATCTGATGTCCACGGTTGGGCGGTGGGACCCTGTGGCCGAGGCATGGGTGACCGACCCGATTGACAGCCCGTGCTTGGACAAGGGTGATCCGAACTCGCCCGTCGGGGATGAGCCGTACCCGAACGGCGGCAGGATCAACATGGGAGCCTATGGGGGCACAGCAGAGGCGAGCAAGTCGATGCCTCAGCCCCCCATACCCATGTGCGTCGAATATCCCGAGATGGACTTCAACAGGGACTGCAAGGTGGACCAAGCGGACCTGGATTTGTTCCTGGAGCACTGGCTGGAATGTGGCCTGGACGATCCGAACGCCTGCTGGCCGGATGGGCCACCGGCCGCACCGGAGGTCAAGCTCTGATCCTGACGACGCCTGGCAACCGCAAGCTCTTGACGGACATGTTTGTCTGAGTGCGACTCACGGGGCTGGGGATTCGTTCCCAGCCCCGTATTCCTATCCCGAATCGCCACCCAGCCGGCGGAGCCGCGTGCCCGCACGGCATGTGCTATGTGCTTGCCTTCTTCCTCCTCTCGTACTTGGCGACGATCTTTCGGACTTCAGGGACCAACTCTTTGGGTATTTGCACTACGGCAAGCGTTTCGTTCTCAAAGGCCGCCTCATCCTCGGCGACAGCCTCTTCTTCGGTCTGCTGCTCGTAATGGGCGATGACCCGTCGGACCCGGTCCTCATCCCAGCCAGGAGGGGACCTATCATTTTGTTCCACTATCAGGGGCTCATTTGACCAGGGCGGAGGGGATGTTCGGGCTTTTGGGATTCACTGTGATAGTCCCTCCCGAAGGGGAGACCACGAGATCCATGTCCTCCATCGGCACCGCGCCAAGGAGGACGGAGTCGCCGATCACCAACGCCCCGGTGAAGCACGTTCGGTTCTCGAACCGGATCTGGGTGGGACCGACGTACGGAACCACATGGGATCGTTCGTCTGCCGTTGTGACCTCGCGCTTCTCGATCTCCGGCAGTTGCAGTTGCAGAGCGATGTGTTCCGGGATGCAAATGGTCATTGCCCCTGCATCCACCATTGCCCGGACCTTCAAGGGCCTGAGCTTGGGTTTACTCGGATTCGACAATTCAATATCTGCCTCGATCATTCCCACGGTTGTTGTCTCCTTGAGCCGTCTGCTTGCTGTTTTCATTGGCCTACTCTCCACACATCGTCTCCCTGCCTTCGATTCCGGTTCCCTTCTTGGTCTATTGTATCTTCACAGGCCCGGCGGTGGCAAGGCTCAAGCCTCTGAATTCCAGCCGCCATCGGTGGTGTGGGGGAGCTTGTCGAGGGGGCAGGGGGTACAGCGGGGGTTGGGTTTGCAGTAGTCTTTGCCGGTCATCACGAGCAGGGCGTGGAACTCGTTGAAGAGGGCGGCGTCGGGGTCGAGATTGGACATGAACAGGTCCTGCAACTGGGGGTAGTCGAGTTCGTCCGGACCGATCAGACCGTGGCGGACCATTACGCGCGCCGTGTACGTGTCCACGACGAAGACGGGGCGGTCCAGGGCGTAGAGCAGGATCGAGTCGGCGGTCTCGGGGCCAACGCCGGAGATGCTCAGCAACTCCTCGCGCAGGCGAGTTGTGCTGACGTCTTCGAGATTCCGCAGGTCGCCGCCGTAGTTGGTGCACAGCCAGTCGATGAAGTTCTTGAGGCGCTTGGCCTTGATGCGGAAGTACCCGGCCGGGCGAATCAGCTTCTCCAACTCGGCGGCGTCGATCTGGTGCAGCCTGGCGGCGTCGAGGCAGTCGGCCGTCTTGAGGTTCGCGATGGCCCTCTCGACGTTGCTCCAGCTTGTGTTCTGTGTCAGGATCGCGCCGACGGTGACCTCGAAGGGCGTCTCGCCCGGCCACCAGTGCTGCGGCCCGAAGAACTCCAAAAGGGTCTGATAGATCTCCAGCAACTGTTCTCGCGTCGTGCTCATGCTCTTGTAATTTCAATTCGTGCTCAGTACACTCACAGTGCCACGGCGGCGAACGGACTCCCCGCCGGGTACTGTGCAATCGACGACCGAAAGGTAGCCCCGGATGGCCGGCCGAAAGAATGGCAAGCTCGGCTTCACGACAAGCCAACTGTTCAACTTCGCGCGCGACTCCTACCTGGAACGGACCAGCCGGCCGATCTACGCCATCGTGTTCCTGCTGCCGTTTCTTCTCTTTTACGAGATCGGCACCCTTCTGATCAATACCGACGTCTTGAACCGCACGCAAGTGCGAGTCGTGGCGTTCGTGTGGCTGCAGGAGTTCCTGATGTACCTGGGGGCGGGCAACAAGCTGGCCTGGATCGCGCCGCCGCTCGTGGTGGTGGTCATTGTGCTCGGCCTACAGGTCGCCTCTCGCAAGCCGTGGTGGTTCTGCCTCAGCGACTACATGCCAATGGTGCTCGAATGCATCCTGCTGGCGGTCCCGCTGATCGTCTTGAGCCTGTTTTTCAACAGTCCGGCTTCGGGCTCGCCCAGACGGGCCCAGTGGCCCCAAGCCCCGCCGGCGATCCAACCATGCGCCGTCGTGTCGGAGCAGGCCGCCGGGATTGATGAGCGGACGCCGCGTTTCGGTGCGAATGGCTTGGCGGTCGGGTGGCAGCGGCAAGCGGAGTCTTCGGAGCTTGCCGATGGTGCCATCCGTCTGGTGGGCCATCCGCAGGCTGGCGCTTGCCGCTGCCACCCGACACAGCGCTCGAGAACTCGCACAAATGCGATGCTGCTCCTGGCGCAGCCAACCTCCACCGAGACGAGGCACCGCTCGCTGATGGCCGATGTCGTCACCGGTGTCGGGGCGGGGATCTACGAGGAGCTGATCTTTCGTCTGGTCCTGATCTGCGCCCTGATGGTCCTGTTCCAGGATGTCATCGGGATGGATCACAAGAACGCCGTCATCTTATCGGTGCTGATCTCCGCGGCCCTGTTTAGTGCCCACCATCACCATATCATGTATATCAACGGCCACCTCGGACGGGGGGGGCCCTTCACCTGGACGGAGTTTGTGTTTCGAACGGCCGCCGGCGTCTATTTTGCCGCCCTGTTCGCGATTCGCGGCTTTGGAATCGCCGCGGGAACTCACGCCTTCTACGACATCATTGCCACCATTGTGAACGCCCTCTTTTTCCGCCCATAATCCTGGGTGATTCGCGAGGATTTTTTTTGTCGCGTTGCGACGAAAATTCTCGGTGGCCCTTAGTCATTGACATTCCTGAGTTTGCGGCAAAATCGTCCCATAAGCGTCCCGAAGGACTCTATCAGTGCTGATATTGCACTTGAATTGGGCCGGTGGTTCTTGTATAATAACGACAAAGATAGCAACGTATGACAGGGCTTGTTGTTATGGAATCGCCGCAAATCAATGTAGCCATTGATCAACTGACGTTCAGCCTGTTCCAAAGGCCGCTGCATCCGGAGTTGTTCCAGCTCTATGCGACCCGGCAACTGAAAACGGAGAAGTATGAGGCCTTGATTTGGGTCACCGGCTGTACGCACGTGGTGAGCATTTTTGCGGGGGATGTGTGCCTCAGTGAAGTGGTGAGCACGCCCGGTCAACTGCTTCCGCATCGCGGCCTGGTGGAGCGGTTCCAGTTCCGCGGGCCCCGGACCCACAAGTGCACGCTCAGCCGGGGCGTCAGCTACATGACCGATTTCCAGATCGAGAAGATGAGCCCAAACCTCTATCGGCAAAGCCACACGGACCTGGAGCGGTTCGCCCGCAGCCGGGGCGTGTTCGTCAAGTTCCCCGAGCAGGAAGTGGACAGCCTCCAGCCGTTCTGCTACATCGATTTTGAGGCGCGACGCAACGAGCTGCACATCCACACCTTCGCCGCCTATCCCGAGCAGGTGACGATGGTCAAGACGCAGTCGCTCTTCGACTTCCAGTAAGAGCAGTGCTATCAAGGGCATCGCCCGGCGCCCCGAGTCCAAGCACCTCCTCGTCATCGGCAGACTCTGGCCCAAGCTCTACGAAATCAGGTTGGCCCTCCAGTGACGTTCTTGGTGGGCCGCCGTCATGTCGCCGGAAACCCGGATTTGTCCCTTGACCTGGAGACTTCGACGTTTACAATGGTGATAGCAGGCCGGCGGAAGTGTGTGCCGTGCGGCCTGTCATCGGTCAGCAATCGTCTCCGGACGGACCTTGCGCAGCGCGCGTGCAAAAGGGAGGGTATCTATGGCCATCGGCAGGAGTTTCGGCGGAGTCTGGGCGGCATCGATTAGCCTTTGGGCGGTCCTCGGCATCGCTCTGGTGTCCCTCGCGGCGGAGCCTCCCGCGTCGGTGGTCAGGCCTATTGCTGCCAGCGCCTCCAGTTCCTACAACGCGGACATGGGACCGGAGAAGACCATCGACGGCTCGGGGCTTGATCCGAACGACGGCCACTCGACCCTGGAAACGGCCATGTGGCTCAGCGCCGCCGATGCGCCCCTGCCCGCTTGGATTCAATATGAGTTCGACGCGCCTTACGCGCTCAAAGAGATGTGGGTCTGGAACTCGAACCAGCCGATGGAGTCTGTCTTTGGCTTCGGCGCCAAGAGTGTGATGGTTGAATACTCCACGGATGGGGTCAAATGGACACAAGGGAGCGACGTGGAATTCGCCCGCGCGCCCGGCAGAGCCGCCTACGCCCACAATACCACCGTTGACCTGGGCGGCGTGACGGCAAAATATGTCCGGCTTACGATCCAGAGCAACTGGGGCGGCCTGGTCGCGCAGTGCGGCTTGAGCGAAGTCCGCTTCTTCTGTTGCCCGCCAGAGGAGACAGTCGTCGTGGACGACTTCGAAGGCTACACGAACGA
>JAFGJR010000079.1 GCA_016928975.1 Sedimentisphaerales bacterium
CATACGCCACGTCCGGGCGGAAGTCCGTCCATACCTGCGGATCCGCCGCCGGGCTCTTGATCCACGGGTTGCGATCCGCTGCCACCGCAAATCCAGGCTCGTTCGACGTCGTCAACGCATACAGACCGAACGGAATGTGATACGTATAGCTGCAATGTTTGAACGACTGGTCCGGCGGGCCGAAGTCCCAGGCGTCGATCAGCTCAAAGTCCGTCCGAAGGCCCGTCTGGTCCGACAGCTTGAACTCGTTCGTGCCTGCATCCCCCTTGCAGATGAATGACTTCGGCGTCACTTCCGAGTACTTGATCAGCAGGTAGAAGCAGGAGCTGATCGAGGCCGTGCCGCCGGTGCCATCGGCCGCCAGACCGAAGGCCTGACGCCGATCCGTCTGCATCCAGGCGGTGGCGTTGGGCAGCAAGCCCCACTGCGTGTTACGTCCGCCGGCGCGAGGAAGCTCATCCTCATAGTCATTGGCATAGATCAACATGGCCTTGCCAATGCCCGACAGGTTGGTGCCGCAGGTCATTCGGAACGCCAACTGACGCACACGCGCCAATGCCGGCATCAGAATGCCCATCAGCAGAGCGATGATCGCAATCACGACCAACAGCTCAACCAGGGTGAAACCTTTTCTTCTCATTGTTTTGCTCCTTTCACTTCTCTTGAGATTCGCAGTCCGGCCGTTCTTCTACTCCAGAACTCCTTCGACCCATATAACGATGGTAGCGATAAGTGCTCCTGCCGCCCGACTTACAGTACCGTCTTGCGAACCTCGTGTCACAGACATTGGTTACGGTAGAAAAACGGCCAGTCTAATTGCACAGAAACACCGCTGTTATCGGAATTTCAGTTGTGGGCACAGAATACAGATGCTCCTCACGAATGTTACCCACATCATCTACTCAGGCTGGCAGGTTCAGGTATGAAAGACGAATCGAGATTATGATGACAATACCGACTATATAATAAGCTGGCCTTTTTCGAACCCACCGGCCTTCATCTGAATCTTAGCACCGCCCCAAAGGGCTGTCAATAAAATTTCGCCATTTTTCCAGTGCAACTTGAAATTTTTTCGAGTTGTCTTAGGATCATCTTGCGGCGGGGTCTGGAGGCCCTGGAGCAGGCTTATGGTTAACGAAAAGCAGTTCAGCCAGGCCAGAAATGAGCTTCTGAAGCACCATCAGGAGCATCTTCTGGCCTTCTGGCCCCAGTTGAGCTCGAATCAGAAGAAGAGCTTGCTGGAACAGGTCCGGGAACTGGACTGGTCGAGAATCTGTCCGTGGGTGGAGACCCTGGTCAAACACCCGTCTGAACAGCTCGTCCGGGAGACGGAATTTCAGCCAGCTTCCTCCTATAGCCCTCGACCGCGCAACAGCCAGGAGCAGCAGAAGTACGACCGGGCCGTCCGGCTGGGCAGCGACCTGATCTCCGCCGGCAAGGTGGCCGGCCTGCTGGTTGCTGGCGGTCAGGGGACCCGCTTGGGCTTTGAAGGGCCGAAAGGCAACTACCCCATCAGTCCCTTCAAGCACAAGACCCTGTTCCAGATATTCGCCGAGACGATTGCGGCAGTGTCGCAGCGGTACAGTGCAACCTGTCCCTGGTACATCATGACCAGTCCCATGAACCATGCGGAAACCGTCCGCATCTTCGAATCCAACCGCTTCTACCGGCTGGATCCGAGGAACGTCTTCATCTTTCAGCAAGGGACACTGCCGAACTTCGATTTGGATGGCCGGATTCTTCTGGCCGACAAGGCCGAGATTGCCCGATCTCCCGACGGTCACGGCGGCTGCATCCGGGCCCTCCACCACAGTGGAGCCCTGGCCGACATGAAGGAGCGAGGCATTGAGTACCTCAGCTATTGGCAGGTGGACAACCCCCTGGTCAAGTTGTTCGACCCGCTTTTTATCGGGCTGCACGCCACTGACAAGGCCCAGATGTCGTCCAAGGCGGTCATCAAGAGCGGGCCAAAGGAAAGAGTGGGCAATTTCTGTCTCGTCGAGGGCAAGATGACCGTCATCGAGTACAGTGACCTGCCCGATGAGCTGGCCGAGAAATGCGACCCCGACGGCTCGCTGGTCTTTCGCCTGGGCAGCATAGCTATTCACATCATCAATAGGGATTTTGTAGAGAAACTCAACACGCAGGGCTTCTCCCTGCCCCTGCACCGGGCGGACAAGAAGATCAAGTGCATCGACCCGGACGGCAACCCGATCGACCCCCAGAAGCCCAATGGCATCAAGCTCGAGTCCTTCATCTTCGACGCCCTGCCGATGACGGAGCGTTCCGTGATCCTCGAAATCGAGCGCGGCGAGCAGTTCGCTCCCACCAAGAACGCCACCGGACCCGACAGCGTCGAGACGACCCGCCAGATGATGATCGAGCGAGCGGCACAGTGGCTCGAATCCGCCGGCGTCAAGGTCCCGCGCTCCGCTGACGGCTCACCCGACTGCATCCTCGAAATCGCCCCAAGCTTCGCGTTGGAAGCAGAGGACATCAAGCCGAAGCGCGACAAAGTCCCGCCCATCCAGCCGGGAGACAAGGTCTACTTGGCGTAGGCGATTGCGGATTGCATCCATCGCGCCACACTGCCCCCTCAGCCTGCAAGGTGGGCGGTTGCTTCTGAATCGCCTGGGTCGCAAACGGACAGTGACTCCTCCGGGCCAACCGCAACATCAGGCGGCACACCCGGCAGAAGCACGGCCGCAAGGCCAAAGCCGCGAAATGACAAACCGTCTGCAAAACCTGAGCCAACCCTTCGTCTCTGGGCCGGCACGACATTTTGCTCAGTGTATTGAGTAAGAATACCCATGACAACAGTCGAATTGTTCGACATCATCCTGTGGCATGGAACGTTACACACGGCCTGCATTTGAGACCCTGCGAGCGCGGATGCTCCAGGCGCGACGATTCACCCAGGTGCTGGCCGGCCCCAGACAGGTCGGCAAGACCACGCTGGCCCATTATCTGGACCTGCTCCAGGGCGCGGGCTTGGCGCTGGGCCTCGAGAAGTACGCCCCGGGTCATGTCCGACGAAGGGGATCGAGCCCCAAGCTACTGGTCCTGAACACGGCCCTCGTGACTGCCCAGCGGGGTCCCGATCTCCAGGCATTGCGAACAGACCTCTGCGCCTGGGGCAGGGTGGTCGAGACCGTCGTGGGGGCTCACCTCGTCAACTCCTCGCGCGACCAGCGGGTCGAGGTCTCGTACTGGCTGGACCGCAACCGCGAAGTGGACTTCGTATTGCAGCGCGGCGATGCGATTGCCGCGGTCGAGGTCAAGAGTTCCGCTCGCCGACAGACGTTTGCCGGCACGGAGGCCTTCTGTCGGCGCTTTCCCGTGAAGCGCAAGCTCCTGGTCGGCGGCCAGGGCATCCCCCTGGAAGAGTTCCTCTCCACGCCCGCGGCACGCTGGCTGGAGTGAGCGGGCGGGGGTCTTGTCTTTGCGGCCGGTTTGCGGTATCATGGAGTCCGCTTTGACACCTTCTGAAGGAAAGGGCGTCCCATGAACCGCAACGCGGCTCTCGTCTTCCTGTCCGTCGTGCTCGGCACGTTCTACCCTGGCTCCCAGCGGCAGAATCCACCTCGTCCCGATCTCGCCGACGGCGGGCCTGCTTGTCGCGGGACGGTCTGTTCGCAGATCGTACTGGCGGTCGCCGACCCAGCCGACCTGACCCTTGCCTGCGATGCCCCCTTGCACGCTGGCCGCTTGGGCGGCCGACTTGCCCTCGCCGCCTCCGCAGCCTTCCTGGCCCTGGCCTGGTTCTACTGCCTCCTTCGCGCGGTGTGGGCCCTGCCCGATTGGCTTCGCATCGCTCGCGTCCACGCCTGGATACTCACGTTCCATCCCCGCCTCTCACCTACCGCTCTGCTCACGCTAATCTCAATCCTCATGCTTCCTGGAATCGCAAATGCGGAAGACATTTATTTCTCTTACGGAGTATCTGGCCCGAGTGGAATATACCAGGTAGGTGATGAAGTCACTTGGTCTCTTTCAGCAAGTGTTGAAGGTCCAACAAGAGGTATTGAATCTTTTTCAGTTGAATTAAATGAATCCAGAGGGGAGTCTTTTAATGGTCCGTTAACAGCAACATTTCCAGTCAAAGGTTTTCCTGGATTATATGCAAGTACATGTGTCCCACTAGATTACTATTCTAATCCAAGGATAACTAATTTTTTCAACTTTAAAAATTATTTCCAATCTAGTGGTGGTGGAGGTGCTGGACACGTTGGCATGAGCGCCTCCCAATTCGTCTCTCCAATGGACACAATAAATTTCCCCAAAGCCCTCGACAAAACAGGTGGAGAGCTTTGTGAGGGGACTATAAATCTAACAAAGACGGGATTTCATGATTTATTTCCCATTCATGGAGGTGGGACCGTTTATATTGATAGTGATGGGAATTCTGAAAGTGTTGAGGATTATGGAGGGAATGCTATTTCTTTTTATGTCACCAAAACTCCAGCCCCAGATCTAGGCACTTTAAGCATTTCATCCTTTAATGTATTGGCTGCGAGCGTTGGAGCTGATGATTGTTCTTTGACTAATAATTTCTGTGATGGAAATGATGTTAATGAAGATGGGGAAGTTAATAACCTCGATGTTTTTGATGTACTTGAAGAAGCCGGATCAAACATTGACATTGAAGATGATGCTGATTATTCTTACGCACCAGAACTTGTTCCAGGAGAAGGGGCTGGATCTCCAAATGAATTCCATCTCCTGGGCGAGGATGCGATGATCCATTTCGACGGCCGGCTGTACCTCTGCGGCGAGACGGGCGAGCGCACGTATGGCCTGTATGCCGGCGACGGGTCCGGCTGTCTGGCCAGGATCCCGCTGGGCGACGGGGGATGGTCCGAGCCCCAGCGGTTCACCAAGCTTGCGGGAAGCTTGTTCTTCATCGCCAGGAACGGCTTCTCCTGGGCTTTGTGGACGCTGGGCCGGGACGGCAACCCGCCGCGGATCGTCAAGGACACGCTCTGCAGCGGCGACCGGCCAAGTGTGCTTTCGCTGACCTCGCTCGATGGGGTCCTGTACTTCACGGTAGTCCCCGACGCGAGCACGCGGGAGCTGTGGAAACTGGACGCCAAGGCCGGCCCGGTCCGGGTCGCGAGGATCGGGGAGCCGATTGCCGCCCCGGCGAGGTTCGTGCCGGTCGCAGAGCGGATGTACTTCGCGGTCTACGAGCGCCAGCGGGGCTACAGCCTCTGGACCAGCGACGGACAGGACGCCTGGCGACTGGGGGATTTCGGCGACGAGCGCCCCACGAACCTGACGGCGATGCGGGCGAGGCTGTACTTCACGATGCCCGACGGCCTCTGGGCCAGCGACGGCACGGCCGAGGGGACCGGATTGGCAGCGCAGGTGGCCATCGTCACGGGGGACCCGAACGCCCCTCTGGCCGTGCTGGGCGAGCGGCTGGTCTTTGCCGCCGAGGGCTCGCAGACCGGGGTTGAATTGTGGGCCGGCGACGGAGCGCCCGAGGGAACGGGCCTGGTCAAAGACCTTCAGCCGGGCCCCGAATCGTCGTCGCCCGCCAACTTCATCCGTAACGGCCGGATTGCCTATTTCACCACGTCCGCCGGGCCGAACGAGGTTGTCCTCTGGCGGACGGACGGCACGGCGGAAGGGACCCTCGCGCTGGCGAGCTTCTCGGCCCCGGATTACCGGCCCGACCCGCACAGCTTCGTCAAGCTGTTCGACGTCCACTTCCTGGCCGATGGGCGACTCTGGCGGTGCACGGGCGACGAGGTCTACCTCGTCGAAGACGAGGCGATCCGAGACTTGTCCCTGCTGGCGCTGACGGTGGTGAGCGACCGGCTGATGCTGATCGCCGACGCCGGCGAGCGGGGCCAGGCCCTCTGGACCTATGCCCCAGAGCAACAGGGCATCCATCACATCACCGCCGAAGACATCCTGGCGCAGAGATCGGCTGTGCTTCTGGGGCTTCTCGCTCAGCACTGGCTCGATACTGAGACTGCCATCGCCGGAATCGCCACGGACGCAAGCATCCCGGGCAAGTAGGCTCGCCCTGAGAAGAACGCAAACAAGCGCATCGAGTCCCGCGCGAGCGTCGGATCATTCCGTCGCGAATTTGTGCACGGTCGTGCTGGTGAACTTCTCGCCGGGCGAGAGCACGGTGGATGGGAAGGACGGCTTGTTCGGAGAGTCGGGAAAATGCTGAGTCTCCAGGCAAACCGCCGCATGCTTGTTGAGCGGCCCGCCGCCCTTGCCGGTCAGCGAGCCGTCGAGGTAGTTGCTCGTGTAGAGTTGGATGCCCGGCTCGGTGGACAGGATCTCCATGACCCGCCCGCTCTGCGGCTCGCGGAGCTTCGCACAGAACTTCATGGCCTTGGCATCACCTCGCACAACGTAGTTGTGGTCGTAGCCCTTGCCCAGATGGTGCAGGCGTTCCCCGATGACTCTGGGGCGACTGAAATCGAGGGGGGTATCCAGCACGCTGGCGATCATGCCCGTCGGGATCAGGTTCTTGTCGATGGCCGTGAATTTGCCGGAGTTGATCAGCAGCTCGTGGGCGAGAATACCCGAGCTGTCCGGCCCGCCGAGGTTCCAGTAGCTGTGGTTGGTCAGATTGACAACGGTCTTTTTGTCGGTCTGGGCCTCGTAACTGATGCGAAGCTCATCGTCGTTTGTGAGGACGTAGCTGACCGTGCAGCGCAGGCTGCCCGGATAGCCCTCCTCGCCGTCTTTGCTGAGGTACGTCATCTTCACCCACGCTTCGTTGTCCGCGGCCACCGCCTCCTGCGTGCTCCATAGCTTCTTGTCGAAGCCCACGTTTCCGCCGTGCAACTGGTTGACGCCCTCGTTGGCGGAAAGCTTGTGTTCGACGCCATCGAGGGTGAATCGCGCGTTGCCAATTCGGTTCGCGTATCGTCCTACCGTGGAGCCAATGTACGGATGGGGCTGGAAATATCCCTCCAGAGCATCAAATCCAAGAACGACGTCCCTCAGCGTGCCATGCCGATCGGGCACCTCGATGGATACGAGCGTCGCGCCGAAGTTCATGATCCTGGCGCGCAGCCCCTTGGAGCTGGTCAGCGTGTAGATATGGACTTCCTGTCCGTCGGGCGTTCGCCCGAAGGGGTCCGTGTGAGCATTCATAAATCTGTTCTCCTTTGCCGAATATTCAAGGTAATCCTTCGGAATATACCGGCCCTGGATTCCTATGTCAAAGAGCTTTCGCGCCGCCCCGACGAGCGCAGAAGAGAAGCGGGGCCGGTGTCATTGAAACACCGGCCCCGCCCAATTTCGGACTTCGAATCCTGAATCCCGGATTCTCACGCAACCGCTCTACGGTTGTGGCGCCACTTTGATCACCTGGATGTCGTCAACGTACAGGCTTCCGGCGCCTGCGGTGGACGGATCGACCTCATTGCTCACACCGATGGCCATCTGCTTGATCCGGGTCGCATCCACGCCAAGCTCGCTGAACGTCGTCAGTGGAATCTCCCACCGAACCCACGTGGTCCTGGTCACCACCAGTGGGTCGCTGTGGCCGGTGAAGACCTCATGGTCGGAGGCGTCCCTGACCGTCACGTAAAACTGGCCAGGCGTGTTCGTGGCCTTGCCTCGGACGTACAGGACGAGTGCATTGGCGTCATTGATCGTCCAGTCCACGGGAGGCGAGAAGATCCGCTGTGCCTCCGAGTAGTGTGGTTGATCTACGTTGTTGTAGTCCATCGGCATCGATTGCAAGCCGCCGTGGACGATCTTCTGCTCGGCGAACGGAGGCTCTGCATGCCCGACCGTCGAACCGGTGCCGTTGCCCTGCACGACCGTCGGCTCGGTGTAGCCATACCCGTCGATCCATGTCTGGAAGATCCTCTGGTCGACCTCATCGTTGTAGCTTTCGAAATCATCCACCGGCAGGCACGTAGTGAAGCCCCAGACTGGTCCCGGCATGACGGCGTCGTCGCCCAGGATTTCATCCACTCGCCAGTAGTAGGTGGTCACAGCCTCCAGGATCCCTGGGGCGTAGTTGGCGTCGTTGATAGCCCGCGTGCCTTTGTCCGTATCGGCTGAGCCCTGGTTGACGTCATTCACATCCGTGCCGAAATAGACGTGGTGTCCAATCGCGCCCTGGCCGGGCTGCCACGTCAGGTCCGGCGCGATCGGGGCCTCCACCGCACCATCGGCCGGGCTGGGCAGATACGCCGTCAGGGCCTGCATCGTGAAGCTCCATACGTCCCCTGCGTGGATCGTCTTGAGATCTTTCTCCACCTCGTCCACGCGCCAGTAGTACGTGACGCCGGGCTCAAGGTCGGGCACATAGACGGTCGTCCTGGTCGAAGGAGGCGGCACGAAATCGCCGGGCCCGAGATCGGGCGCTGTGCTCACGTAGAGTCTATGCAGCACGGCACGATCACCGGCAGTCCAGGACAGCATGGGGAACATCACGCCCGGATCGCCGTCGGACGGGGTCGGATCGCGGGCGATTGTGAAGTCGGGCAGAATCCCGTCGGTCAGGTCGCGGACCTGCTCTTGCCCCAGCGCGCGAGTGAAGATGTAGATGTCATCCAGCGCACCGTTCAACGACTCATCATAGTCACTGCGGTCCTCGCCGAATCCGAGGGTGACGTTCGCTTCGGCCGCTCCCGCTGCAAATCTCCCAGCCCCTTCGCCGACCTTCTCGCCGTTGATGTAGATTCTGGAGACCTCCCCATCGCACGTGCCGGCGACGTGCTGCCACTCGTCGATCGCCGGCGCCACGTCGCTCCAGATGTGCAGGGACGCGTTATCCGCGCCTCCCCACTGGATCATGCCGTCGGTGTCGCGAAGCTGGAAGACCCAGCGCCTGTCCTCATAGCTGAAGCTCTTGCCGGCGATTCCCTGCCAGTTACCGTTGGTCCCGCGCCATAGCAGCCAGGCGGCGACGGTCAGTTGGCCCCCGGCAGAGGGATCCTCGGTCCCGCAATTGACGCGGCTGGGCTTCTCCCCCTCCACGTTGAAGGTCGCCACCCAACCCCGTACGGGGTCGCCCATGGTGGTCGCACCGTCCACGGGCGTGCCATCGTGTTGGTTGCCCGAGTAGTCTTTGAAATCGTTCTCATGAACGGGGTAGTACGCCCACAGCGCCTGGCCCCATGCGGCCGGCACAAGGAGACACACAATCAGCAATGGACACCATACCGCCACCCGTTTTCCAGACATGATTGTTCTCCTTTCACCCAAAGACCACGCACCCGCAGGAACCCACTCGTTTGCCGGAGACATCGCAGTGGAATCAGGAGCGAAGCGAGGCCCGTGTTCTCTGAACCCGGGCCTCGCTGTGCCCAATGCAAACCCGACGTCCTCACACCACTACCCACAGTCTGC
>JAFGJR010000080.1 GCA_016928975.1 Sedimentisphaerales bacterium
TAACATAAATCCATACAAAATAAACACTTATCACATCTTCTTGCAATGTCCCGACTTTTGACGCAGGCGTCAAACAAAGCCAATTTGGCGGGCTGTGCAAAGGCGAACCTCCTTGGAGGAAGTGGACCGGGGCGGTTCGTTGTGGTAATGTGGGTGGGATTGGGGGTATGCACCCCTTTGACAATTGAGTCAGATCAGGGAGGAATCACGATGAATCACTTAACCAGATGGATGAGTCCGATTCTGCCGATGATTGTGATGATTTGCATGATCCCGACGGAGGCGCCGGGGGATGAGGGGATGTGGCTGTTCAACAATCCGCCGGACAAACTGCTCAAGGAGAAGCACAACTTCGCGCCCGGGCCGGAGTGGTATACGCACTTGCAGCGCTCCAGCGTTCGCTTCAATAGCGGCGGGTCGGGCTCGTTCGTCTCTGCCGATGGGCTCGTGCTGACCAATCACCACGTCGGCGCCGACTGCCTTCAGAAGCTCAGCACGAAGGAGCGAGACCTGATGGCCTTGGGCTTCTATGCCAAAACACTGGCGGAGGAAGTCCGGTGCATGGACCTGGAGCTGAACGTCTTGCAGAACATCGAGGACGTCACCGAGCGGATCAACGCGGCGGTCAAGCCGGAGATGAGCCCGGCGGAAGCGAACCTGGCGCGGCGGGCGGCGATGAATACCGTCGAGGAGGAGTCGCTCAAGGAGACCGGCCTGCGAAGCGACGTGGTCACCCTCTATCACGGCGGCATGTACCAGCTCTATCGCTACAAGAAGTACACCGACGTTCGACTGGTCTTCGCGCCGGAGAAGGACATCGCCTTCTTCGGCGGCGATCCGGACAACTTCGAATACCCGCGTTACGACCTCGACATCTGCCTCTTCCGCGTTTACGAGGACGGCAAGCCCGCCCAGATCGAGCATTACCTGAAGTGGAGCGAGAAAGGCGCCGGCGATGGCGAGCTGGTGTTCGTGTCGGGCAATCCCGGCCGGACCGACAGGCTCGATACGATGACGCACATCGAGTTCCTTCGTGACCGGGTCCTGCCGTACCGGTTGCAGAAGCTGTTCCGGCTGGAGGTCGTTCTGTCCACCTTCAGCGCCGAGGGCCGGGAGAATGCCCGCCGGGCGCAGGACGACCTGTTCGGCGTGCAGAACAGCCGCAAGGCCCGCATGGGGATGCTGGCCGGACTCCAGGACCCCGCCGTCATGGAACGTAAACGCGCCGAGGAGGAGGCATTTCGCCAGGCGGTTCAAGAGAAGGCGCCGCAGCTCAAAGAGCCGATTGGCGATCCCTGGGCGGGCGTGGCGGCGGCGATCACGGTCTGGGACGGCATCTACTGTGACTGGGACCTGTGGGAGCAGGGCTCTGCGTTCGATTCGCGTCTGTTCGGCATTGCGCGGACCCTGGTGCGACTGGCCGACGAATCGGCCAAGCCGAACGCCGAGCGGCTGCGCGAGTATCGCGAATCGAATCTCGAGTCATTGAAGCTGGCGCTGTTCTCGGAGGCGCCGATCTACGACGATCTGGAGACGGTCACGCTCGCCAGCTCGCTGACCATGCTCGTGGAGATGAAGGGCGAAGGCGATCCGCTGGTCCGGCAGGTGCTGTCGGGCCAGTCGCCTCGGGAGCGGGCGGCGGAGTTGGTCAGTGGCACGAGCCTTAAGGACGTCGCCTATCGCAAGGAGCTGGCGGCCCAGAAGCCGGAGGCGATCCGCCTGTCGAAAGACCCGATGATCCAATTGGCGATCCTTGTGGATGGCCCGGCGCGCGAGCTGCGCAAGACCTACGAGGACCAGGTCGAGGAGCCGATGCGCCAGGCCTATGCCAAGCTTGCCAATGCGCGGTTCGCGATCCACGGGACCGACATGTATCCTGACGCGACCTTCACACTGCGTCTGGCCTTCGGGGTGGTCAAGGGCTACACGGAGCAGGGCAAACAGATCCCGCCGTGGACGACCGTGGCCGGTCTCTACCAGCGTGCCCAGGACCAGGGTAACCAGCCGCCGTTCGAGCTGCCCCAGCGATGGATCAAGCGAAAGAGCAAGCTCGACATGAGCACGCCTCTCAACTTCGTGTCCACCGCCGATATCATCGGCGGCAACTCCGGAAGCCCCGTCGTCAATCGCAATGGCGAGTTCGTCGGTATCATCTTCGACGGCAATATCCAGTCGCTCGTGCTCGATTTCATTTATACGGAGAAGGAGGCCCGCGCGGTCTCCGTTCATTCCGCGTCGATCCCGGAAGCCTTGCGCAGGGTCTACGGGGCCAATCGCCTGGCCGACGAATTGGGCCGGGGGGCGGTCGGCTCGAAAAAGGGGCGAACTCGGTAGCCCGAAAACGGTACGTAGGAAAGGAGTTGGCTAACGGCCGCAGGAACCCTATAATGGCCTGCGGTTGATTTCTGGAGGTTTCTATGTCAGATGCTAAGGGTCGCGAAGAGGTCGGTGCCGCCAAAGAGGCCGGCGCGGAAAAGAGCTTTGAAGATCAGGTGAAAGACGTCATCGAGACGGTCCGGCCGGCGTTGCAGGGCCACGGTGGCGATGTGGAGTATCTCGGCGTGGATGAAGATAAGACCGTCCGGGTCCGCCTGCAGGGGGCCTGCCGGGGCTGCCCCGGTGCGACCATGACGATGCGCATGGGTATCGAGCGAATCTTAAAGGAGCGCGTGCCCGACGTCAAACAGGTGGTCGCGGTCGCATAGAACGAAATCGGACGGATGGGACCGGTAGGACCTATGATCGCGAGGCTTGATCCACGGCCTCATCTTCGGTGGGGGCTTCCCTGAAAAGCTGCCGAATGCACTCGGCGCCAGGCTTTTCGATCACACCCTTTTCCGTGATGATCGCGGTGATGTTCTCGGCGGGCGTGACATCGAAGGCCGGATTGTAGACGTCGACGCCGTCGGGTGCCACGTGCCTATCGCCCAGCCAGGTCACTTCAGAGGCGTTTCTTTGCTCGATAGGAATCTGGGCGCCGGTCTCGATGTTCAGGTCGAAGGTGCTCGACGGCGCCGCGATGTAGAACGGGATTCCGTGATGCCGGGCCAGGACGCTTACGCCGTAGGTGCCGACCTTGTTGGCGGTGTCGCCGTTGACGGCGATGCGGTCGGCGCCGGCAATCACGGCCTGAATCTCGCCCTGTTTCATCAGATCGCCCGCCATGTTGTCGCACAGGACCGTCACCTTGATGCCGGCCTGCTGAAGTTCCCAGGCGGTCAGACGCGAGCCCTGCAACAGAGGCCGGGTCTCGTCGGCATACACTTCGAATCGCCGGCCCTTCCTTTGTGCCTCGTACAGGACTGACAGGGCGGTTCCCTGGCCGGCGGTGGCCAGCGCCCCGGCGTTGCAATGCGTCAGAATTCCGGAGTCGTTGGGGATGAATTTCTCGCCGTGGACGCCGATCTGCTTGCACATCTCCACATCCTCGCGACAGATCGCGTTGGCCTCGCTGAGGATCGCCTCGCGAACCTGGCGGACCGTCGCGGACGGCTTGGCGATCGCGTCCTTGGCCCGATCTCGAATTCGCGCCAGGGCCCAGAACAGGTTGACGGCGGTCGGGCGCGACCCGGCCAGGTAGCCGCAGGCCTCGGCCACGCGGTCCATCGCGTCCTGTAAGCTCTGTCGGGCAGTGAGTGTCTGCGTGGCGAGCACGGGGCCGTACGCCGCTGCAACGCCGATGGCCGGCGCCCCCCGCACGGTCAGCGTCCGTATCGCTTGGTGGAGCTGCTCGATCGTGCGGATCTTCAGCTTGACGAACTCGCCGGGCAGACGGCGCTGGTCGATCAACTCCAGCACGCCGTCCACGCCGCCATTCCATTTCACCGCCTCTATGTTCATAGTTGTCCCTCGACGGACACGTACGTGTCTGAGATCACCTGTCCACTCGGGCGCCGCCGCTTTTCATGACCTTCTCTACTTCGCTGCGGCTCGCCGTGGTTGCATCGCCGGGCGTGGTCATCGCCAGGGCACCGTGGGCGCACCCGTAGTTGACCGCCTGCTCGGGGCTCTTGCCTTCCATAAGCGCGTAGATCAGGCCGGAGGCGAAACTGTCGCCGCCGCCGACGCGGTCGTAGATTTCCAAACCCGGCCGCGGCACGGCGTCATAGAATTGCCCGTCGGCGTACATCACCGCACCCCAGTCATTGATCGTGGCGGTCCGGGCGTTTCGCAGCGTCGTCGCCACGACTTTGAAGTTCGGGAACTCCTTGACGGCGGTCTCGATCATCCGCTTGAAGGTCGTCGGATCGAGCGTGGAAAAGCCCTTGTCCACGCCGGCGACCTCGAAGCCCAAAGCCGCCGTGAAGTCCTCCTCGTTGCCGAGCATCACATCGACGTACGACGCAATCTCGCGATTCACCTCGCGAGCCTTTTTCTGGCCGCCGATGTCACGCCAGAGCGAATCGCGATAGTTGAGGTCATAGGAGACGATCGTGCCGTGTTTTTTTGCCGCCGCCACCGCTTCCAGGATGACATCGGGCGTTGTCGGCGACAGGCCGGCGAAGATGCCACCGGTGTGGAACCAGCGGATGCCGTCGCGGCCGAAGATTTGCTGCCAGTCGATATCGCCCTTCTTCAGTTGGGAGGCGGCGCTATTGGCGCGGTCGGAGCAGCCGACGGCGCCGCGGACGCCGAAGCCACGCTCGGTGAAGTTCAGGCCGACGCGGACCTTCCTGCCGATGCCGTCGAACGGCACCCACTTGACGTATTCGAGGCTGACGCCGCCCTGGAGCATGAGGTCTTCAAGCAATCGGCCGACGGGGTTCTCGACGAGGGCTGTCACCACGGCGGCGCGCTTGCCGAACGCCCGGCGCAGGCCGCGGGCGACGTTGTACTCGCCGCCGCCCTCCCACACGCGAAAGCACCGCGTCGTGTGAATCCGCTCGTCGCCGGGATCGAGGCGGATCATGACCTCCCCCAGCGATAAAACGTCATGCTTGCATTGCGATTCCGGCCTCAGCTCGATCACCGCCATTATGCCTCCTTAGTCAATTTCCATTTTGCAGAAATCCCATCACGGCCCGTAGATCATACCCTTTCGGTACTCCTGCCACGCTGATTCGAAGGCCTTCCTTCCCGTCGGCACCGCTCTCGGCGGGACCACGCTGCACTGAAACAGATCCGGCGCGGCCTCTTCGTACTCGATACGGAGAATCTTGTTTCGCAGGTCCTGGTTCTCCGGTCGAAAGGCGAGGGGCTGGCCGGTGGCTTTGTGTTGGATGTCCGGGTGGATCGGGATGCCGCGAGGGCTGAGCACGAGGTACGAGCCGCGCGAGCCGCCGCTTTGCGTGAGCAGATCGACGATGGCCTTGAGGTATGCGACGCTCGCCAGGGCCAGGTGCTCCGCCTGAATCGCCGCGACGAGCGACGGTGCGTCCGGCGCTGCCAGACCGTTGTCGCGGATATCCCTGACCAACTGGACGGCCTGCCTGAGGCTCTCATTGGCGTCCTCTTCCTCTCGGATATGTGCGGCCGACGTGGTCATACGGCTTTGAATCTGCTCGATGACGTCCTGTGGCGCCGGCCCGGCGGATTTGCTCCAGCGACTCAGCTTGTCGATCAGGTCCCGGACTTGGCGATCGATCTGATTGCCGTTGTCTGCGCCGTCTGCATCGGGGCCGTAGGCATTGACGATATAGTCCGCCGCCCGCAGACCGCCGACCTGGCCGGAGTTGAGGGCCGAGCCGCCGGGCCGCTTGACGCCGTGCGTTCCCGCCATTTCGCCGATCACGAACGTGTGGGGGATGCTCGATTCCCACCACTTGTTCACAGCGAAGCCCCCATTGTTGTGCTGGGCGCAGATGTCGATCTCCAGTGGCTCGACGGCCAGGTCGATGCCGTTCTCCCGGTACAGCTCGACGGCCAGCGGATTCATGTGTGCCAGTCGCTCGACCGGGGTATTCTGCAGCGCGCCGGCGTCCTGGAGATACTCGAACGCCTCCGATTCAAGGTCGTTGATGCTGAACGAGCCCATGCCATGCGCGCCCAGGGGGTTCTGTCGGAAATCCAGGAAGACCCGGTGGCCCTTCTGTCGCTTGTTGAAGACGAGAATGTCGATCAGGGAGGACTGCAAATTCTCGATTCGCTGGGGATCGAAGGGCCATTGATAGCCCTTAAGGAAGATGGCCGTCGCCATGGCCCCCATCGAGGGGAAGAAATCGGCGAGGAACTCGTGCTCGTGCTTGCCATCGGCGTCCAGGCTGAAGACTCGTGGAATCGCTTGCATGTACGTGCCGGAGACGTTCCAGCGGAACTGCGTGCTGGCCAGTCCGAACTGCGACTCCGTGAGGTTCTCGGCCACCAGGCCCGCCTGGAAGGCCAGGCCGTGAATGCCGAACTGGCCCTTCGGATAGACGCTGGTCTTGTACAGCTCCCCGGGTCCGCCGGCGGCGAGCACGACGTTGGCGGCGAGGAAGACGTGTAACCTGGAATCTGAAATCTGCGATTCGAGATTCTCGACCGTCACGACTCCGGCGATTCGCTTCGATCTGCCTTCGCCGAGGGTGAGCAGGTGTGCGACCTCCTGACGGTCGAAGATCCGGATGCCGGCCTGCTCGACCTGTCTCTCGAGGCACTCGCTCATGAATCGGCTGGTCTTCGGGCCGGCGCTGGTAGCGCGTTCGGCGGGATCGTGATCGGTCTTGTAGCCGATGAAGGAGCCTATCGAGTCGGTCGGGAAGGCGACCCCGACCTCCACGAGGTGGTAGAACTCGCGAAGCGAGCCGACGCCCTCGGCCAGCGCCAGGTCGCCGTGACAGCAGCCGGCGGCCGTGAGAGTGTCTGCAAACGCCTTGGCGGAATCGGGCACGTTGGGGCTGGTGCCGAGCTTGTAGTATGTCTGCTTGTCCGATCCGCTCATGCGCGAGGCGCCCAGGCCGAGGCCCCTGGTGATCACGGCGATCCGGTCTGCGGCATCCCCGATCCCCTTGCGCTTCATGAAATCGAAGAGGTGAACGGCGCAGTTCATGCCGGCGGCGCCGGCCCCGACGATCACGGTATGATAGCGGTGAAACGCCACCTTCCAGCCGGCGATCTGTCTTGTCCTCGCATTTGTTCGTTTCATAACTGGCACGACTCCTGATTCACAGGGTAGGCAGTGCCCGCCATATGGTCTACGTTACCAGAATGCCAGCCTCCTGTCAGCCGTGCGGTCGGGAAATCCCTACGCGTGGTCAATTCTGAATCAGGCGTTCAGGTGTGGCGAAATCCTGTGTCATGGTTCGCGGCAGTCGATATACGTCTCCTGTCTTGTTGCAGAAGTAGAGGGAAGAAGCGGAGGGCTCCCGGCCGTGGCCATCGGCCCAGAACGCGTAGAAATCGTCATGGGTGTTCACCGGGCGTCTGGCAAAGGTGTGGTTGAAGGGACTGGTGCTTGTGAGCTGTCGCACCTTCTTCCAGGCAGCGCCTCGATCGTCACTGGTCCACAGGGCCATCTCGCCGCCGGGATTGTACGGCTGCGGCCCCTGCTCTGTCGGGCCGACGATGCGCCAGGTGCCGTCGGATTCGATGTAGAGCGAGCCCATGTCGTAGTTGTTGTCGGAGGTTGTGATCGGTCGAATCTCCCAGTCGCTCCCTGTCCATCGAGCGGTCGTCCAGGTACGGGGGTCGTCTTGCGGGCCGGATCGGAAGCCCTTGCTCGTGATGAACAGAATGACCGGCCGATTCGCTTCATCGAAACGGATGTCCTTCAGGTAGACGAGCAGGCCATCCTTCTCGTAGTCATGTACGATCGCGGCGTTCTGTGGCTCGGTCAAAGGCAACGTGAGGTTTGCTCCGCCGGCACTGTGCCAGGACTGTCCACGGTCTGTCGTCTCCATGTAGTAGAGGTTGGTTCGCCAGTTGAGACCTTTGCCCTTGGGATGATAGTTGAGGGCGGCGCCGGCTTTGCGCTCGTTGGCAGCGCTGATCCCGTAGTGTCCCTCGCCAATAGCGCCAAGCCTTTGCCAGGCGGACCAGCGAACGCCGTCGGGGCTGGTCATGAAACAGACCGTGCGCGCCGCTGGATAATTGTAGCGCGTGAAGAAGGCCACAAACCCTTGTCCCGGAACGAACCAGGGTTGCATGTACGAGAAGTTCGTCATGGCCACTTCCCGGCCGTCCTCGATCTTCGTCGCGTGGACCTGCTCGAAAGCGTCGATGTCATACGGCTGTCTGCTCCGGTGAATGTACGAAGGTCGCGAGGTCCCATGTGACGTGGAGAAGATCCAGATGTACCCTTTGTCATCGACGGAAATCACCGGGTTGTCGTGAGCGTCCTTGGTTCCCTTGTCGAGGATGACAGTCGGGCGCGGGACCTTGCCGGTCGTGTGGTCGTAGTACGACACCATGTGCAGCAGGACGCCGGACGCATCCTTTCCATCGTTGGCACTTGTCAGATCGTGTTCAAGGTGCGAGCTCTCCATGGTTCCGCCATAACAGAAGAAGGTCTTCCTGACCTTGTCGCAGTAGACGGCGAACGGACTGTGCTTGGCACAGAAAGTGGCCATGCCGCCGCTGTACTTGAAACGGTATTCATTCTTGAGCGGCTGATTCATGTACCAGACGCCGCGATACCCGGTGTCCTTGCGATTCCATGTCAAGGTGGATTCACCGCCTCTGGTTGCCCCAGCAAGCGACATGATTATTAGAACGGACAGAGACACTGCCATCGGCATCCTCAATCGAGATTGAAGCTACGACTGGTCTTGGCGCTGATCTGTTCAATGGAGGCATTGGCGAAATCGAGGCCGCGGTACTTGGCCGCACGCAGGCGGTCGATAAGCTGCTTGATCTGCGCAAGCTCATTGGCGAGGCGCTTGTAGTCCTGCTCCTCGACGATCTTCTGCATCGTGGCCTTATCGATCATGCTGAATGAACCGCCGAGCACGAGGACTTCGGCGTCGATGTAAGCGGGGATGTTCGTGGCGTTGGTTCCGCCGGTAGGGACGAGACTGATCGTCTTGTGAATGGCGGGATCGATGGCCTTGACAAAGGCCGGACCTCCCAGCTCCTGCGCGGGGAAGACTTTGCACAGATTCGCGCCTTTGGCGAACTGCACCACGACCTCTGTGGCGCTGCCGCAGCCCGGGATCATCGGCACTCGCCCTGCAAATCGGCGGAAGCTCGCGTCACTGAAGTTGACCGCCGAGACGAGGTAGCACGCCCCGGCATCGACGACCTGCTGGAGGGTGGGCAGGGGGTCATCACGATGCGCGTGGTTGTAGACGGCGAGCATGCCGGGCCAGTCGATCAGGCTGGCCGAGCCGGCCACGAAATCAGGCAGCTCCTTGCGAAGTCGTGAGAGCTTCTCCAGGGGCCGGCTGATTCTACACGTGACCTCCATGTTGTTGATCCCGGCGGACCGCAGCGCCTCCGCAGTCCTGACGATGTCGAGCTTGTCCTGATTGAAAACAAGGATGAAACCGTCCCGCAGGAGCGTGGTGAGCACAGTCTTGATGTCCATGAGAACCCCTCGTTGAATGGGTGGCGGACACAGGACCTATGGGACTCATGGGACCTATGTTCGTTGTCACAGTCGTTTCAGGTGGAAGCCGCCATCGACGTTGATGACAGTTCCGGTCGAGAAGTCGAGGCGGCCTTCGGCGATGGCACCGACCGCCTTGGCGACGTCGCCGGGCTTGCCCCAACGGCGGATGGGAGTGAGCCCCTCGGCGATCAGCTTGTCGTATTTCTCTTTCACAGCGCTGGTCATATCGGTTTCGATGATGCCGGGACTGATCTCGAAGACGCCGATCCCGTACTCGGCCAGCCGGTCGGCGTAGAGCTTGGTCATCATGGCGATGCCCGCCTTGCTGATGCAGTATTCGCCGCGGGAGGGCGAGCTGGTATAGGCGGAGATCGAGCCGATGTTGATGATCCGTAGCGGACGGGTCGGGTCCTGTTTCCTCTGCTCGATCATCCAATTGGCCACGAGCTGCGTGAGAAAATAGGGACCTTTCAGGTTGATTCCGAGCACCCGGTCGAAGCTCTCCTCCGTGGCTTCGAGGATGTCGAGTCGCTTCATCGGGGCGGCGCCGGCGTTGTTGACCAGCAGGTCGCACCGGCCGAACGTCGTCGTGGCCACTTCCACGATGCGCTGTCGCACCTGGTTCTCGGCGACGTTGCCGGGGGCGAACTCGCAACGGGAGCCCAGAGCCGTAGCCTCCTCCAGCACGTCCGGCTGCTGCTCCTGAACTCGGTTGACGACCAGGTCATAGCCCAGGGAAGCTAGTTCCAGTGCCACGCCGCGGCCGATTCCCCGGCTGGCGCCCGTGACGATGGCGACAGGTCGATCTCTCATGGGAAGGTCCCCTCTCTATTGCTGCAAGAATAAGTCGATTTGCCGGGCCGCTTTCATGCCGTCGGCGACGGCAGCCACTACCGTGGCTGGCCCCCGGACGAGATCGCCGCCGGCGAAGACACCCTTGCGGGACGTGGCGAGCGAGTTGCCCTGCGTCCGGATCAGACCGCCATCGAGCGGGACGCCGGGGAGCAGTTCTTGGATGTCCTCTGGAGCGGCCTGACCGATGGCCTCGACCACCAGGTCCATGTTGAGGTTGTACGCGCTGGATTCGATCGGTTCGGGACGTCTGCGCCCACCTGCATCCGGGTCGCCCAGGCGCGTGGGACAGAGTCTGATTCCCGTGAGCTTGCCGTGGGTGCTGTTGTATTCGAGCGGCTGCGTCAGCACGAGAAAATGGATACCCTCTCGTATGGCGCGATCCTGCTCGGCGCTCCAGGCGGGCATCTCCTGGAAGGATCGGCGATAGATCACGTAGACATCCCGCGCGCCAAGCTGCTTAGCCGTGACGGCGACATCCATCGCCGTATTGCCGCCGCCGATGACGGCGATACTCCTTCCTGCCAGGCTCAGCGCGTTGGTCTGCCTGGCGGCAGCCAGAAAGGCCATTGCATTCCACAGGCCGCTGAGCCGTCGCTCGCCGATCCCCACGGACTCCTGCAAGCCCAGTCCGATGAAGGCGGCATCAAAGTCCTGGGACAGAATCGTATCGAGGTTGTGACTGGCATCGAGTTCCTTGCCGAGGTTCAGGACCATCCGGTCGTTCGGCATGTCGGCGAAGACGGCGGATAGCTCGCTTCTGAGCGAGTGGCACTGTCGGTCGGGCGGGATGACAGATTCGACTGTGCCGCCCAATGTGCGGCTCTTGTCGAAGATCGCCACGGTGTGACCGGCTTCGAGCAGTCGGGCGGCGCAGGCCAGGCCCGCGGGTCCGGCTCCGATCACCGCGACCTTCTTGCCCGTTGCCTTCTCCGGGATGCGCAGCCTGGACCAGCCGTTCTTGTTGGCCTGCTCGGCGAGGTACCTCTGGATATCTGCGATGGGCAGCGGACCGTCGCCGATGAAGCCTTGCAGGCAGTTGCCCTGGCATTGCTGCTCGACCGGGCACAGCCACGCACAGACTTCAGGGAACACATTCGCCTGCCGGATCGCCTCGTAGGCCTCAAGGTCCTTGCCGTCGAGGAACAGGCCGATGAATTGCGGGATGGGGACACCGGCCGGGCAGGCGAGCTGGCACGTGGGCTCCTGGCATTTGCGGCAGGTGGAGGCCAGACGCAGCAGGTTCTCCCGGTCGCTCATCCGGCCGTGCAGGAAGATCGGGCCGTAGGTCTTGTTGTCTCGCACGACGCAGCCGGTCCTGCCGTTGTCCCGCATGATCTGCGTGCACGCGCTGCAACCGACGCAGACCTTCTCCGGATACATCTTGCCGTCGCGGAGGATGTCGCGTGCGAAATCGGGATAGGCGAATCCCATTCGGCCGGCGCCGATCAGGGTCACTAAGCCGTTGGCTTTATTGGCGGCCCCGACGTTGGCCAAGAGGGTCCGCAGCCAGCTATAGCCTGTGCCGACAAACGCCATATCGGGGAACTGCTTTTGGATTTCGCCGGTCAGCTTGACCAGCCTGTGCACGCCGACCAGCGGATGTTCCGGCTCGGAGTATCCGCCGACGATGGGCTCGTTGAACGGTCGGCCCACGTGGGGATTGTAGTAGGGATTCGCGATGGTGATGTTGATGAGCCACACGCCGCGCTGGCGCAGCAGGCCGATGAGTCGCGTGGGCTCGGTCAGGTCGCACCTGGTGTAGTCATCCTTGTCCACGCCCCAGCCATAGGGGTAAGGGATCGCGTCATAGACGCCCATGCGAGTGACGATGCGGGCCTTGTCGCCCAGCTCGCCGCGGATCTTGTCAATCACCTCCAGCGTGAATCGCGTGCGGTTCTCGAATGGGCCGCCGTACTTGCCGGGACGGTTGTGACAGGCGTGCAGCTCGTTTATGAGATAGCCATGACAGGACTTGATGTCCACGGCATCGAAGCCGACCTCGAAGGCGATGCGTGCCGCCTCGACGTAGGCATCCTGAAGCTGCTCCAGATACTCATCCGTGACAAGCGGCCAGTCCTCCGGGATCTTGCTCTTTCGATTGGTGTCCGGCTTCGGTTGCGGCGTCATCGGGTCGCGGTAGGGGTCGCGCTGCGGGATGATCGGCTTGGGCGCCGGGCCGGGCTTGCTGTATCGCCCCGAGTGGGTCAGTTGCGCGATGATCACCGGTCTGTGCTTGGCTCCATTCGCTTCGGCCGCTTTCTCACGGGCTCGCGCAACCATCGCCGCGAAGGCCTCCTGGCTTCCTCGGTGGAGCCACAGTTGGCGGGGATTGGCCCGAGCCTCCTGCACGACGGCGATTGCCTCTGCCCAGATCAAGCCTGCGCCGCCGGCGGCGAACCGCTCGTATCGCCGGAAGGTGAGCTTGTCCGGCCGGCCCTGGGCGTCACCGTCGCAGCCTTCCATCGGGTGCACCGCCAGGGAGTTGGGGATCGTGAGCCCGGCGAACTCGACGGGCTGAGCGAGAATGGACGCATCCTCAATCGCATCGATGGAGACACCAAGCCTGTCGCTCAGGCGTTTGAGGTCCTCCACGCTGCTCAACTGGAATTCCCACTGTTGGGGCTGTGCGGGCTGAATCTTGGCACCTCCTGTCCTCAGACGACATAGGGCATAGGACGCATAGGGCGGATAGGACCTATGCGCCCGCTACGCGAGCTTGTCCTTCAGGAACCTGCCCGTGTAGCTGTCCGGGTTCTTCACGATTTCCTCGGGCGTTCCTGCTGCCACGACCGTTCCGCCGGCGTCGCCGCCCTCGGGACCGAGGTCTATTATATAATCCGCCGTTTTGATGACATCAAGGTTGTGTTCGATGACCAGGATGGTATTGCCCATGTCGCACAATCGCTGTAGGACGCTCAGGAGGTTGTGAATGTCCGCGAAGTGCAGACCGGTGGTGGGCTCGTCGAGGATGTAGAGGGTGTGGCCGGTCGCCGCCTTGCCCAGCTCGGCCGAGAGCTTCACTCGCTGGGCCTCGCCGCCCGAGAGCGTCGTCGAGGACTGGCCGAGCTGCACGTAGCCCAACCCAACGTCCAGAAGCGTCTTGAGGATGCGGACAATCGTGGGGAAATTAGCGAAGAAACCCACTGCATCCTCGATCCGCATATCGAGGACCTCGGCGATGTTCTTGCCTTTATAGGTGATCTGGAGGGTCTCCGGGTTGTATCGCGTGCCCTTGCAGTCCTGGCAGGTGACGTAGACGTCGGGCAGAAAGTGCATCTCGATCTTCTTGGTGCCCTGGCCGCGGCAGGACTCGCAACGACCCCCCTTGACGTTGAAGCTGAATCGGCCGGCGGTGTAGCCGCGAATCTTGGCCTCGCGCGTCAAGGCGAAGAGCTTGCGGATCAGGTCGAAGGCGCCCGTATACGTGGCGGGATTGCTTCGCGGCGTCTTGCCGATGGGCGATTGATCGATCTCGATCACTTTGTCGATCTGCGAGATTCCCAGGACGTTCTTATGGGCGCCCGGCTTCTCTCGCGACTGATATAGGTGACGCTTCAGGGCTCGCAGGAGGATATGGTTGACGAGCGTGCTCTTGCCGGAGCCCGAGACACCGGTGACGCAGATGAACGCGCCAAGCGGAAACTTGACGTCGATCTCCTTGAGATTGTGCTCGGCGGCCCCCTTGACCTCGATGCACTTCTTCATATTGAACGAGCGCCGCTTGGCGGGAACTGCGATGCTTCTCTTGCCGCTGAGGTACTCGCCGGTGAGCGACCGCTCGGACTGGATGATGTCCTCCATCGTGCCCTGGGCGATGACCTCGCCGCCGTGCTCGCCGGCGGCCGGACCGATGTCGACGATGTGGTCGGCGGCGCGCATGATGTCCTCGTCGTGCTCGACGACGATCACGGTATTGCCGATCTGGCTGAGTCTTCGGAGGATGCCGAGCAGGCGGTCATTGTCGCGTTTGTGCAGGCCGATAGTCGGCTCGTCGAGGACGTAGCAGACGCCGACCAGGCCGCTGCCGACCTGGGTCGCCAGGCGGATGCGCTGGGCCTCGCCGCCGGCCAGCGTGCTGCTTATGCGATCCAACGTCAGGTAACCGAGCCCGACGTCCATCATGAATTGCAGACGGGCCTTGATCTCTTTGAGGATCTGACTGGCGATGATCGTCTGCTCCTTGTCAAGCTGGAGGTCGTTGAAGAACCGCTGGGCGCTCTCGACGCTCAGGCGGGCCAGCTTCCGGATGTTCATCTCTCCCACGGTCACTGCGATTGCTTCCGGGCGAAGCCTCGCGCCGCGGCACGCCTGACACGGCTGCTCCGACAGGTACCCGTGCAGACGCGTTTTGACGTACTCGCTCGTCGTGTTCTTCCATCGTCGGTCGAGGTTCGGGATAACCCCCTCGAACCACACGCCCATCCTCTCCTCGTCCTCCTCGGTCGTGCCGCACATCAGCATCCGCTGGATGTCCTTGGGGATCTGCTCGTAGGGGATGGATTTGCTGATGCCGGTGTTGCGGCAGAACCGCTTGACCAGGCGATTGTAGTAGATGTTCATTCGCTTGCCACTGCGGCGCCACGCATCCACGGCCCCGTTCTCCAGCGACACGCTTTTATCGGGCACGATCAGGTCGGGATCGAACTCGAGGATCGTACCGAGCCCGTCACAACTCTTGCACGCCCCGTAAGGACTGTTGAAGCTGAACAGTCTCGGCGACAGCTCCTCCAGGCTGGCCTCCGGGTGCTCGGGACAGGCGAATTTCTCGCTGTAGATGGTCTCTTCCCACCTGCCGTCGCTCTCTCCGCCCTTTTCTGCCCCCGGCTGTTGGATGAGCACAAGCAGTGTCCCTTCGGCTAATTTCAGTGCAGTCTCCACGGAGTCGGCCAGTCGAATACTGACGCCTTGGCGGAGGATAAGCCTGTCCACGACGGCGGCGATGTCATGCTTCTTGTTTTTGTTCAAGTCGGGCACATTGCGGAGGTCATACACGGCCCCGTCCACACGGACGCGAACGAAACCCTCGCGTTGAATGTTAGCAAGCACATCCTTGTGTTCGCCCTTCTTGCCGCGGATCAGCGGCGCGCAGATCTGAATCTTGGTTCCCTCCGGCCGCTCAAGAATCGACTGGACGATCTGGGAGGAATGCTGACTGGTGATCTCCCGGCCGCAGACCCAGCAGTGCGGCTGGCCCACCCGGGCGAACAGCAGGCGGAAGTAGTCGTAGATCTCCGTCGTCGTCGCCACCGTCGAACGCGGGTTGCTGCTGGCGCTTCGCTGCTCGATCGCGATCGTGGGTGGAAGACCGGAGATGTCGCTGACCGCCGGTTTCTGCATCTGCTCCAGGAACTGCCTGGCGTACGCGCTGAGCGATTCGACGTATTTTCGCCTGCCCTCGGCGTAGATCGTGTCGAACGCCAGCGAGCTTTTGCCCGAGCCGCTGATCCCCGTGATGACCACGAGCTTGTCGCGCGGAATGTCCAGACTGATATTCTTCAGGTTGTGCTCAGCGGCACCCTCGATCCGGATAACCTTCTCTGTGTGATCAACCATAGATCCTGTGAGTCAGAAGCCTCAATCGCATTCCCCAACGCCATACGACTCCCCACCCGCCGTCGTGCATCTGATCTTCCCACGGCGGCACAAACCCCATATTGTAGCAAACCCGCAGGGAAACGCAAATCCTTGACCCGAGCGGGGGTGCATGACCGTAGTTGCGGGGGCGATTTGGCCGATATGGAGGAGTAGAGGGAATCGGACCCGGAAGGGCCGGGTGTAGGATTCCCGTAGTTGGCCGATCAAGGAGGATTGGACATGGCGACGGAGTCGTTGGATCAGAAGCGAGCGGAGTTCCTGGCGTTGGCCGGGACGGCCTTTGAGCGGATGTTTGGCTCGGATGGGCAGAATGGTCTGGTGACGTTTGCCCAGCGTGAGGAGCGCGCCTGTGAGGTGAGCGACGAATTGGCTCGCTGGCTGATGGCCGAGCATGTGGGCGAAGACCCGGCGGGCGAGGCCGGCGTGGAGCGTAGTTGCCCGATGTGTGCCGGGCCGGTGCGGTATCCTTCTGCGGAACAAGCCCGGCAGGAGGTCCGGGAGCTCCTGACGCGGCGAGGCAAGATCGAATACCGTCGAGCGGCGGCCCGTTGTCCGCGATGCCGGAGGATTTTTTTCCCTGCTGGATGAGCGATTGGGCCTGGGCACGGAAGGCTACCGTGCGGTCTTGATGATCAAGATCGAGTACGCCGGGGCCAATGAGGAATCCAGATTCTCTTGCCCCAGAGGGCACAGGGCCCACACAACCTCTGACTTCAAACCCCAAACTTCGCTCTTGACACTCCACCCGTAGGCGGCATAATCGCCCCCAGAGGCGCCCCGTTGACGAATGTGCGACGAATGAGAGTCACGGCCCCCATGGGCCGGACGGATGTGGTGAGGCCGAAGATGACGCGGAGATTTGTGAAATGTGTAGGTGTGACTCTGGAATCTGTCGCCTCTGGAATCTGTCGCAGATGAACGCCGTTTCCGACTCTGTCATTGCGCGCGCAACCTTGCCCTCGACCTGATCGGGGGGCGGCAATCTTTCTTCTCGCCGCGAACTACGCGAACCACACGAAAACTGCACCACCCATGTCATTCCCGCGCAGGCGGGAATCCAGGTTCCTTCACCACGAAGGACGCGAAGAGACCCAGTGCGGCCTTCGGCCGCAACCAAA
>JAFGJR010000081.1 GCA_016928975.1 Sedimentisphaerales bacterium
AGAGACGCCGCAACCCCGTGCATCTGCCTTTTTGCCGACCATACGGCCTCTCGGCCGCTATTCTGGGCAATCCGGGAGGGCCGACTGATCTGGGCCAGCGAGTTGTCCGCGTTTTTCCGCCTTCCCGGCATGCGATGGGAGTTGGCACTGTCATCGGCGGCCAACTTTGTCTCGTTCGGCCACCATCTCGGCGAGACCACGTGGCTTAAGGACGTACAGCAGGTCGGGCCGGGCCAAGCCATTGTCTGGTCCGAGTCCGGTGTTCGACGTCAGACGTACTTCGCGTATCAACCTGGAATTGACGCCAATCCGGATGATCAGATCGATGTGCTCGCAGACGACCTCGTTGAAGCCGTGCGGACCAGCAGCCAGCGATGTCTGCGGGCCGCGCCGTCACCGGTTGTGACGCTCAGCGGCGGCCTCGACTCGCGACTCGTTCTGGGCGCTCTTCTGGACGCCGGGGCCAGGGACATCCGCACCACCACGTGGGGGTGCGAGAACGACTATGTTCATGGAGACGCTCATGTGGCCGCTCGGTTGGCCGGTTTTCTCGGGTTGGAACACCGATTCATCGAGCGTCATGACGACCTTTTCTCTCTGTCTGCGTTCACTCGCCTTTTCGGAGCCGAAACCGACGCGGCCGCCTACCACATCGGAGAACCCGATGTACTCGATCGGATGCTCCGCGAGGGATGGCCACCTGCGATCTATCGTGGTGACGAGTGCTTCGGCTGGCTCGGCGAGGCCGATTCTCCTGAAGAGGCTTTGGCCGCCGTCGGGCTGCGGCCGCTCGACTCCGTGCTGGTCCCCGTCCACAGGATCTTCCGGGATGATGCGTGGCAGCAGATGATCGACAGCCAGCGCGCGGACTTCGACCACATCACCGCCTCGACGGGGCAGGTCCATCCGGTAGACTTGAAGGATCGCTTCTACCTGGAACACAGGCTTGCGCGTTACCTTCATCCCGGCACTCACTACAAGCGTTCGCGGGTGGAGGTGCTCAATCCCTTGCTTGGGAAAGATGTTCTCAGGGTGCTTCGCCGCGTACCGCCTCATATGCGACTGTACAAGCGAATTGAGGAGCGCGTGATGGCCCGACATTTTTCCCGTTTGATGAGCATACCACTGGCCAGTCGAGCCTCCGTCCCTGACGCAACCCGACACTGGCGAGAGGATGCCTCGCTTCGCGGATTCATGCTCGATACGCTGCAGGAGCGCGGCCCCATCTGGTCACGACTGATCGACATGGATCATCTGGGCACGTTCGCCGCCGCAGCTCTCGATGGCGGGTATCCGGCGGTGCGGCATCTCAGGCGGATCGGCGGGAGGCTGCTGCGCTCCTGCGGGGTCTATGTGCATTACACGAAGAAGACGTGGCGCCCGCTCAATCACGCTCAGCCTTCGCCGATGCAGATTCTTCAGCGGCTGCTGGTGATGCGGGTTTGGCTCCGTTCCCATGAAGACCGACTGACAATGGAGGTATGACTCGTGCGAGTGACCCTGGTCCACAATGAGTATGCGCGTCTGAGCGGCGAGGACGTCATGGTCAGTCATATCGCGCGGACACTCCGCGAGCACGGCCATTCCGTCAGTCTTTTCCTTCGCCACAGCGCGGAGATCTCGCGTATGCGCTTCGGGCGGATCCGCGCTTTTTTCAGCGGCATCCACAGCTTCAAGGCGACGCGCTCGCTGGAGCGGCTTCTGGTGCGCGAGCGGCCGGACATCGTCCACATCCAGAACGTGTATCCGCTCATCTCGCCGGGCGCCTTTGAAGTCGCCGGGCGTTTGGGCATACCGATCGTCTTCCGTGCTGCGAACTATCGTCTCTTCTGTCCCAGCGGACTCCTTCTGTCGCGAGGCCGAATCTGCGAGCAGTGCGCCGGCGGGCGCGAATACTGGTGCACGTTGCGAAACTGCGAAGGCACTTTCTGCAAATCACTCGGTTACAGCCTGCGAAACGGGTGGATGCGTCTGACGCGAGCCGTGGAGCGTAACGTCTCGCTCTACGTCGTCCCCTCGGCATTCCAGCGGAACAAGTTTATCGCCTGGGGAATTCCCCAAGAGCGGATCGCAGTCGTGCCGAATCTGGTCCCGCCCGAGGGAGTCAACGGCCTTTCCGAATCGCCCGGCTCATACGTTGCCTATGCCGGCCGCATCAGCCCCGAGAAAGGCGTTGATACGCTGCTTGAGGCTATGCGGCAACTGCCTGAGATCCCCTGCCGAATCGCCGGCGACCTTCGGTCGATGCCTGAGCTGGCCGTTGCGCCTCCGAAGAACGTCCAGTTCCTGGGTCCGGTTTCACGAGACCGCATCAGCAGCTTCTACGCCCACGCCCGGATGCTTGTCGTACCCAGCGTCTGCTATGAAACGTTTGGGCTGGTTATCGGCGAGGCCATGCTGCACGGGTTGCCGGCCGTCGGGTCTCGCATCGGCGCCATCCCCGAGGTGATCGACGAGGGCCGCACGGGTCTGCTATTCGAACCGGGAAATGCGGCCGAGTTAGCATTCAAGATTCGTTTGCTGTGGAACAGAACGGATCTCTGTCGGCAGATGGGGACGGCCGGACGGAAAAAGGTGCTCGAAGCCTTCTGCCCCGAAACGTTCTATCGCCGGCTCATGCATGCATATGAGAAGGCGATCCTTCTGGCACGGCAATTGAGGGAAGTGGCGGCATGAATGCACTGAGCGATAGACCGCAAGCGGCAACCGGTCGACTCCGCGTACTTGCGGTGGCCGCGGCCTGCCACCCAGACCGAGGCTCGGAACCCGGCCTTGGCTGGGGATGGGTGCAATCCCTGGCAGCGCGCCACGACGTGTGGGCGATTGTCGGAGAACGGGAGGGTAATCGGCCGGCGATTCTCAGTCGTCTGGATGCCGACGCGGTGCTCAGGAAGCACCTGCACGTGTTCTTCGTTCCCCGCCCTGCTCCCAGCCGTCTCGAACAACTCGTGCCGTTGCTCTACTACCGGCAGTATGCCCGATGGCACTGGCAGGCGTACCTGCTGGCCAGAGACCTCGCTTCGGCGACGAGCTTTGATCTGGCTCATCAGGTCAACATGATCGGTTACCGCGAGCCCGGGTATCTATGGCAACTGGGCCTGCCGTTCGTCTGGGGGCCGATTGACGGCGCTACCAACATGCCGCTTCGCTTCTGGCGTTTCCTTGGGCTGCGGGGTGCCGTCTATTATCTCGCCTACAACATGGTCAACACCTGGCAGCTTCACTTCAACAGTCGCGTTCGTGCGGCCTTGAGCCGGGCGAACGGCCTCGTTGTCGCTTCCGAAGACATGAGGCGTCGCCTGGCCCGCGTGTGGGGAGTCAGCAGTGTTCTCATCCACGACACCGGCCCCGTCGAGACGGTTCAGGCGAAAGCTGTGGTCAAGCGGCCCGACGAGCCGCTGCGACTCGCGTGGAGCGGGATTCACGTTCCGCGCAAAGCCCTGCCCATCGTGCTGCATGCTCTCTCGAAACTCCCGCCGGGCTCGTGTCATGTGGGAATCCTTGGTGCGGGCCCGTGTACCGGATCGTGGCAGCAGCTCGCGCGGCGACTCGGCGTCGCCGACTCCTGCACCTGGCACGGCCGATTGACGCGCGACAAGGCCTTGGAGGTTATGCAAGGTGCCCAGGCATTTGCCCTCACCAGCCTGCGCGACGCCACCTCTACTGTCCTCATGGAGGCTTTGTCATTGGGCCTGCCGGTAATCTGCCTGGATCATTGCGGCTTCTCCGACGTGGTCACAGAGTCCTGCGGCATCAAGATTCCCCCACGTCCTGCGGCGTTGGTTGTTGACCGCTTCGCTGCCGCCATTCGTCGCCTGGCCTCGGACCCGGACTTGCTCGAACGGCTCTCGCATGGGGCACTCAAGCGGGCGGCCGGCTTCTCCTGGGACGCGCACGCGGAGGACATGACTCGGGTCTATCGACTGGCCATCGAACGTTGGCATTCGGCTCGCAGTCAGACAGGGCCTGAGCCGCTGCCGGCCGTCACCAAAGCAAGCTGTCGTGCTGTGCTTGAAAGGAGCGGTTGTTATGGATCCTAGGGTCATCGCCGCCGGCGATCCGACATATTGTCACAGCACTGGGCCGCACAGTTCGACCCGGGGCTGGGGCGGCGTAAAGAACGCGTTGCCGGCACTCGGTCCGTTCCTCGCGGGTTGTCGTGACTTCCTTGGTCCGTCAGCTCTACGGACCCTGGGGTTCAGCCAGTACAGACGTCTGGCCTCGACGTTTGTGCGTGTCCTGCCTCAGGTCGTCTGCCATCGTGCATTCGCGCCGGTCTATCGAGCCATGGGTACTCTCCCCGTTCGCGTCCACTTCAGGAAGCATTCATTCCTGGTCGATTGCCCCTATGCGGACGACAAGATTGACTTCGGCACACACACGTTCATTCTCATTCGCGAGTTGTTCATCCGGAACTGCTACATCCGCGATGTCGTTGCACAGGTGTTCCCAAGGGTGCGAACCGTACTCGATCTCGGCGCCAACCGCGGTCTGTTCTCCACCATGATGGCGGCCAGGGCCGAGAAGGTCATCTCCGTCGAAGTGATGCCGAGATATCTCGACGTGATCCGCCGGAACATGGAAGTCAACGGGTTTCACAACTACGCCATCGAGACCGCGTTCGTGGGGGCGGGCGGAACCGCCGCCGGCTTCGCAGAGGCAGCACGGACTCGGACGATCGTTGAAATCCTCGACCAGTACCATCTGCCCACCGTCGACCTGATCAAGATGGACATCGAGGGCAGTGAATTCGATCTGTTCGAAAAGCCCCAGTGGCTGGACCGGGTTTCGGCTCTCTGCATGGAGGTGCATCCGAGCAACGGCAATGTCGCGACCATCCTGAATGCGCTGACGTGCCGCGGTTTTGCCCACTCGATGCGTGATCATCGTCTGAAGCGGACCGTGATTCCGCAGAACGCCATGTACATCTATGCGGCGAGAGAGGACGAAAGAGATGCCTGTTCTTGAAAAAGCTGAATCAGCCGCGATAGCCGAGGCTGAGTCCACCCAGAGTGTCGACTCAGCGACTCATGACACGGCGGCCGAGGCGTGCGGCCTTCCTGCCCGGTCATCTCATGAGTCGAAGACACCTGGGTGCAGTGCCTGTGGCGCTGAAGAGACAGCGCCGGCGGCTTTCAAGCGGGGGCGAGCACTCCACCGGTGCCGTTCCTGCGGCACGGTGTTCGTATGGCCGCAACCCACCGACGCGGAGTTGACCGCCTTGTACTGCACGTCCTCCGGATACTTCGCCACGGCCGTCGATGACCTGGCCCAGACATCATCGGCCGGCGCTCGAAGCATCCATCGCCGACTGACGTCCGCGGGCGTCCCCGGCTACCGCCTGCTCGACGTCGGCTGCGGACAGGGGCAGTTGATCTACCATCTTCGGGATCTCGGTTGGACGGTACATGGTGTCGATGTGAACGCGGACACCGCTCGTATAGCCCGCGAGAACGGTCTCGACGTCGTGACAGGCGATCTCGCGTCCTGTGAATGGCCTCATTCCTCCTTTGACGTCATCAACATGGGTGACCTGATCGAACACGTTCACGACCCGCTTGGGACTCTTCGGTGTGCATTCCGGTTGTTAAGCAAGGGAGGATTGCTGCTGATTCGCACACCCAACGCCGCCTGCGGCTTCGCATCGTCAACGCGGAGCCTGTTCCATGCTATGCATTTGCCCTGGCCTCACTCGGAGGCGCCCTATCACCTCCACGAGTTCACACCCCAAGGGATTTCGCATCTTGTTTGGCGGGCTGGTTTTGAGACGATCAGCCTGCAGTGCAGCGGCCGCACTCCGTTCTGGTACACGCTCGGCGGAATCGGCTGGTTTGACGATCTCAAGACGCGCATGAAACAGAGTGGACGGTACCGTTTCGATTGGCGTCTCGTGGCTGCCGCGCCGAAGCTCGCCGGCACGGCCTGTCTCTTGTTCCCTTTCCATCTCTACGGGACACTCACGGACCGTTTCCGCAGTACCGGCCGAACCATCACTCTCATGGCCCGCTGTCCATCCGTCGTGGTTCGAAGAAGACCGCCCCACCAGGAGATCGCATGAACAGGAATCGCCATAGCGGCATCGCACCTGCCGACATCCTGGGTGTGCCATTTGATTTGTTGAGCTGCGACCAGGCCATCGAGGCCATTTTCACCTGTTGGCAATCAGGCCACGGAGGCTATGTTGTCCTGGCCAACCCGCACAGCGTCCTGACCTGCAGGCGAGACCCCCGGATGGCCCGGGCAGCAAGGTCTGCTGTGCTGCTGTTGCCTGACGGGGCGGGCGTCATCCTAGCTTCGCGGATACTAGGCTACGCCCATCATGGCCGTGTCGCCAGCCCGACTCTCATGCTGCGTCTGTGCGATTTCAGTCGTCAGCATGGTTGGCGGCACTACTTCTACGGAGGCAGCAAGGGTGTAGCTGAGCAGTTAGCCGCGACTCTGTGTGAGCGGTATCCCGGGCTCGCCGTTGCGGGTACTTGCTGCCCGCCATTCCGACCGCTCTCACCTTGCGAGGATCAGCAGATCGTCGATGAAATCAACGCCTCACATGCGGATGTCCTATGGGTCGGGCTGGGTGCACCCAAGCAGGAAAAATGGATGCTCGACCATGCTGACCGGATCCAGGCCCCTATCATGATCGGCGTTGGTGCTGCCTTCGATTTCCACTCCGGCCGCATGCCCTGGGCTCCGAGCTGGATCCGCCGCCTCGGCCTGGAGTGGGCCTACCGCCTTGCCTCAGAGCCCAAACGAATGTGGCGACGCAACCTCGACAGCCCCCTGTTCGTGCTGCACGTCCTGCGTCAGAAAGCAGCCTCCCTTGTCCGACGAGGACCAAGCCGGCCTCAGGAGATAGACGCACCTTGTTGATGCGGTCGCTTCTGTAGTCCAAGCGTCTCTTGTGACTGCTCCTATCACTTCTGCTCCGGTATCCATACGGAAACGGACCGGCCCATACAACGAAAGTCGCCCCAACCGTCGCCATTCGTGACCACAGGATCCGCAATATGCTCCGTCAGATCGATATAGGTCGTGTCGGGCACGCCGGTTCGCATTGGCTTGGCTCCGTCCCCGTCGTTGCTGAGCAGGACCGCCAGCCCGCCGGGCTGCTCCGGGCTGCCTGTCCGGGTCCAGCCTACGCAGTGCGGATCGTCGAAGTAGTCGTTCTCCTCTCCGAAAGCATGTGAACGACGCGCCCCGAGGAATCGGTCGATCATCCACTGATGACTGTCCATTTTGACATCATACTCCTTGCCGTCCCTGCCGGTGCCCCTGTAATCCGCCCCGTAGTAATCGGCGGCGAATACGCATGGATAGCCGCCGCGACGCAGCAGAATGAGCGCATAGGCCAACGGCTTAAACCAGGGCTCCACCACCGATTCGAGTGACTGCAGCGGCTGCGTGTCGTGATTGCTCACCAGCGTGACGGCCATGTCAGGGTGATCCTTCACCAGACTGTTGTCGAACAGTGTTCGCAGATCGTAGTCCTTGCCCTCCCGGCCGGCGGCGGCAAAGCTGTAGTGCAAACCGGCATCGAACAGCATCATGTTGCCTTCGGTCGACTTGATGAAGTGCTTCAGGGCTTCGCCCACACCGGACCAGTACTCCCCTACTGCGAACAAGTCACGCTTGCAGTACTCCCGTACATGTTTGAGCCATTCGACAAAAAACCAGGACTCGACGTGCTTGACCGCATCGAATCGAAACCCGTCGACACCGGTGGCGTCCATGTACCACTCGCCCCAGTAGAACAGCTCCTTCCGCACGTCGGGATTGTCGATGTCAAGATTGCAGCCCATCAGGTAGTCGAAGTTGCCTCTCTCCTGATCGACCTGGTCGTGAAACGTCTTGCCCTCGAACAAGTAGACGGCCTTCGTGTCTCCGGCCAGAGCGTTGAAGTCGACCGCGTTGAAGTGCCACCAATGCCAGTGCAGCGAGGAGTATCTTCCGTTGCGGCCGGGAAAGGTGAAATGGGTCCAGGCCTTGATGGTCTGCAGCTCGCCGATGGCTTCGTTGCGGTTGTCGGGATTGTAGGGCGTCGCCTTGAGTTCTTCCTCGCCGTCGGCACCGATCTTGTGGTTGAAGACGATATCAGCATAGACCTGCATGCCGGCCGTCTGTGCCGCCTTGATCGCCTGGACGTACTCCTCGCGAGTCCCGTACTTGGTGCATATCGAACCCTTCTGATCGAATTCGCCTAAGTCGAAGAGATCGTAGACGCCGTACCCGACATCCTGGGCACCGCCTGCGCCCTTGTACGCGGGCGGCAGCCAGACCGAGGTGATACCAGCGCGGGCCAGAGCAGACGCCTCGTCGACAAGCCGCTTCCACAACGTCCCATCGGCCGGTGTGTACCAGTGAAAGTACTGCATCATCGCGCCGTTGTACTCTTTCATCGGTATCTCGTTATTCTCGGTACCCGGCGGACAGGTAAACTGAACTCTAAAACCCGCCGGCGCAAAGAAGAAAGCCTTCCGTTTCTGACGAAAGGCTCAGTTGTCTCGGTTTTCCAGACCGTTCATGAGGCCGGAGAGCATTCGGGCGATCTCCTCGAGGCCGACGCGGAGGTGTGCGTGCTGGGCTTCGTCAACGAATCCCTGCCGGCGAGCGATTTCGATCAGCGGGACACATTCCTGCGCCGAGCCGTGCGCAATGGTGAAGAAGTTCTTGCGATTTGCCTTCGTGAAACGGCCGTTGCCCTCTGCCAGATTCGTCGCTACTGAGAGAGCCGCACGGTTGAGTTGATCCGCCAAGAAGAAGTATGCGCGTGGGAAAGTCTTCGTCAAACTGCAGACGGCATCGGCGAAGTCAACGGACTTCTGATAGACATGCAATTTTTCAAAGGCAAAGGGCATCGCGTCATCCTTTGAAAGTAGAGAGTGGAAAGGAGACCGGGGTAGAGCGGCGCGGCCACGAGGCCGTATCAAATTACGGCGTAACGAAACTGTATTATTTCTACTGTCTCCTTACTACCGCTCTACCCCTCTAGTGAAAGAACCGGTCTTCTGACCGGTTCTTTCACTCGGGGCGACTGGATTTGAACCAGCGACCTCTGCGTCCCGAACGCAGCGCTCTAGCCAGGCTGAGCTACGCCCCGGTGGACTA
>JAFGJR010000082.1 GCA_016928975.1 Sedimentisphaerales bacterium
CCAGACGACGTTGCCTTCCAGATCCAGGCAAATCAACTGCTTGTCCATACCGACGCCGTAGATGTAGCCGTTGTACAGGATCGGCGTCTGCTGCATCGTGCCAAAGGTATCTGTGGCGCGCTTGAACTCCATCCGGGCAACGATCTTGCCGTCGCTTTCCGCCAGGCGGAGCATCGCACATCCATAGTCATACTGGCCATAGCCGGCGGTCAGGAAGACCCGGTCCTCCCCCACCACGATCGGCACAGGCACATTGGTCCGCACCTTCCACTCCTGCGTCTTCCACAAGAGCGTCCCATCCGTCGCGGAGACTCCGACGACCCCGCCGGCGTCGGTCGAGCCACCACAGTAAACGTAGAAGCGTTCTCCCTTGAACTTCATCGGTGCAATCGACGAGTGCGTCATCACCCACTTGTCCGGGTTCGGGGTCTTCCAGACGATTTCGCCCGTGGCGCAATCGACGGCGATCATGAGCACATCGTCACCGGCCGGTGCCATGATTGCCCTGTCCCCGTCGATCAGTGGACACTGCGCCGCGTACCATTGAGGGATCACCGTCCCAAATTCCTTGACAAGGTTCAGCATCCAGTGGAACTCGCCGGTATTGGCATCGAGGCAGGTGACGTGTCCCTTGGGACCCAGGGTGACGACGTATTTGTCCGTCACGGCCGGCACGGTCCGGCTCATGCCGTGGAATCGCTTGATCTTCACCGGGTAGGAGTACCGCCAGATCTCTTTGCCGTCGGCCAGTGACAGGCATCGAACGGCGTCGGCCTGCTTCGCCTGGTCGTAGTCGAGGAGGTAGACCTTGCCGCCCAGAACCGCCGCTCCCGCGTAGCCTTCTCCGACGTCGACGGACCAGAGGACGCGCGGGCCACCCTCAGGCCATTGCCGGCTCAGTGACACCTTCTCCGGGCTGACACCGTCTCCATTCGGCCCTCGCAAGCGCGGCCAGGCGCCCGGCAGGTCCGCAGGCACGCCATCGGACGTCTCCAACGTGCCGGCGATCTTGACCACGTCGTCGTCTGCGACAATGCCGGCCGGCTTATTGTCAGCGCCGGGAAGACGCTCCTGGAGGCTCACCGCCGCGTCGGCGCTGAGCCACAGGTACATCACCCCGACGATCCCTGCGACGGAGAAGAGCATCGGTATCGCATCGGCTATGGAAAACCTCTTCATCTCTCGTCCTGCATTATGTTGTCCTATTCATGCCGCAGCGCGTCCAGCAGCTTGCCTCGCAGAGCCAGCGTCCCGGCCAGCCACACCCACGCCGCTCCGCTGAGCCCGATCGCGACAATCGTCACGAGCAGCCCGGCAAGCGGCACCTGCCCGCCTCGCGACCGCAAGGCGGGAACCACGGCCACGACCGCCGCGACGACGCCCCAGCCCAGGCCCATCAGGCACAACGGCCAATGCTCGTAGAACACCATGCGGAGCAGTCGCCCTTTGTCAAATCCCACAGCCCGCAGCATAGCCAGCTCGCCGCGCCTTTCGAGCATGTTGCGAAGCACGACCAGCCCCAGGCCGATACTGCCGAGCATGAGTCCCAGGCTGCCCAGGACCGCAAAGATCGACAAGTACGTGTTCTCGACGGCGCCAAAGACAGCCAATCGTTCCCTTGCCGGCGTCACCATCAGCCCGTAATCCCGCAGGCCCGACGACAACTCCTGCGCCACGGCATCTGCTCTATCGGCCGGCGCGTCGATCAAGAACACCTGGTACCCATCCACCGACGGGAACCGAGCCGTAAATTCATTCTCCGCGATGATCAGGCTGCCCTGCAAGACGGAACTTCCCAATACGCCCACAATGCGCACGCGAAAGGGCCGGCCCATTTCGTCCGTGTACTCCAGCTCGTCGCCGACCTTCTTGCCCAGGCCCCACTTGACCGTCGGCTCATCGCCTATGGCCGGCACGAACCCGTCATCCGGACTCGCTCGGAGCAGCTCCCACCCCTTCCCTTCCTCGGATTCGGCTACAAACGGGAATGCGCCTCGCTGCTTCAAGGCCTCCCATTGCACACCCAAGAGCCGCGGCTGCTGCGCCCGGTTCAGGTTCAGGCAACTGGCATCATCCCCCTCGCGCACACGAAACTGGACGGCTCCAAGGTCGGCGAGTTGCGCGCCCGCAAGTCGCAGATCCTTGCGCCCGGCCTCGCTGTTCAGATCGTAGAGAATCCCCACGGACGACTCGCCGTACAGGGCAAAGCCGCCGGTTCCGGAGGTCCTGCTCTGCGGCTCGGCCAGCGGATTGCGACGATTGGCGCCGACCGCCACCACCATGAACACACCGCAGGCCAGCAGCCCGATGACGGCCAAGCTGCGTCCACTTCGCCGGGTTGTGCTGCGAACGCCAAGGCCTCCCAGCGAAAGCAGGGGCTTGGCCCGGCTCCCAACGATCCGCAGCGCTGCATGGCTCAAGCCCAGGCTGCCCAACAGAAGCAATGCGCCTGCGCCGAAGAATGCCCCTGCGACGGCCTGGCTGTCACCGCCCTTGATGGCCGCAAGGAGAGTGACTGCGATAACGAGAGCAACTACAGCCACGATCAGATCGAACCTGCCCCGCCAGGAACGCCTGGGAGCAGCCAATGCCTCCTCCAGGTTGCCTGTCAGCAATTGACGGACGGGCTTGGCTGTTTGCCTGCGGAGTGTGATCCAGATCGCAAATAGCGCTGCGCACAGGCCGCCGAGTCCGCCGGCGAACAGACTTGTGCCACCGGCACAGAAGTAGATTCTGGAGCCGGCCACTGCGCCGCCCCAAAAGGAGGAAAGGCCGTAGACTATCAACGCAGTATAGAGCAAGCCGGCTCCCACACCGATGATCGTACCGATAAGAGCGATGAGCCCACCCTCGACCAGAAACAATCGCTTGACGCGCCTGGCGGGCCAGCCGACCGCCAGAAGCAACCCGACCTGAGCGCTACGGCTCTCCACGCCGAAGACGAAGAGCAAGCCTGTGAGGATGATCGCGGAGGCGATCAGAAACATGCTCAAACCGAGGAAGAGCTCGCCGAAATCGGTCCCCTCGCGCCCCGCCTGCAGGCCCCGCTGCCGCACCGGCTGAAAGAGCAGGCCAACCGTGGCCGGGTCAATCTCGTCTCGGAGCCGCCGATCAAGCTCCTGCGTCAGCCCTTCACGCCACGGATACCGGACGGCGGTCAGGCTCCCGTACCGATTGTGCCAGGCAGCCTGTCCAGCCTCCAGAGTGATGAAGGCCTTGGGCGTGCCCCGATAGTCATCCCAGTACTTCTCGTCCTTCGGCCGTATGCGGTCCAGATCGATCGGAATACCCGGCTTCCAATCTCGACAATTCTCAACGTCTGCCAGACCGGGAAAGGCCGGCATCAGGTTCGCGTCATATGCGGGGCCATCGAGAGGAACGATCCGGACGACCGTGAAGCGACGCTGCTCCCGGCGAAGCCGGCGGTTGGGACCGATGACATAGTACGCCAGGTGAAGCGTATCGCCGAGCCCGGCATCCAGATCGTCGGCCAGCCACTGGTTGATGACGATCTCGTCCGGTCTCATGCCCGGCGGCAGCACGCTCGCGGCCCCCACCTGACCACCGACCGCCGCTACCATGGAATAAGGCGTCGATCTGTCGCCAAGACGAATCTCGTTGACGAAGTACGTCAGGACGCCAGCCGCGTCACGGTCGACCTTCATGGCCCCGGCGCCAAGCGGCTCGTCGATGAAGATTCGCCCGCTGCGAAGCTCCAGCGCGTTCTGCGGCTCCAGATGGCGCAGCTCAAGCCCTGCATCGGCCAACTGCCACGTTCTCCGGACAGCCGCGTTCACCTGCGCCACAGGAATTCCCGGCTCAAGATCCGCCGCCAACAGGAGGTTGACCCGACCCGGCTGCCCAATCCGCTCCGCCAGCCAGGACCGCGGCACAAACACGTTGTATGGGGCCGCCTGATTCGCCTGAAGATCGAACCGTCCGAACGCCGACTCGTCGGCGATCGCTTGCACCTTCAGGCGAGAGGCAACCGTGCGGTCCTCGTCGGACACCAGCGGGACATCTCGCGGCAGGAGGCCCGACTTCTCGACCCGCAGGACCACCTCGTCACCCGAGACGACTGTCAATTCCTTCACCACGGATTCGCTCAGAACGACGCCGTCACTCGTCCCTGCCGCGAATGGATTCCGCCCGGAGCCGGCGGCATAGAACCTGCCGTCCACGCCAAGCACCCGGACTTTGTTGATCCGCCGCGAGCCATCTTCGTTCGTGATGATGCCGGACACCTGAAGAACCGGGGCAACCGCGCCGCCGACCTGTCGTTTCAAGTCGTCGGCGAGCTGAGCCCGAAAGAAGCGCCCCTGCGGCATGACGGCGAACTCGACCCGCCCCAGGCGAGCGCCGAGCGTCCTGCCAAGCGTGTACCGCACCGAATCGCCGACCGCCAGCGCGCCCGTCAGCACCGCCGTCGCGACCGCCACGGCCAGGACGACCGCCGCGTTGGTCCGCCAGTAGAATCCCAGGCTGTGCCGGACAAGCCGCGAGAACGTCATGGTTGTCCCCTGTCGCTCAACACTCCGCCGGTCAGTTCCATGACCCGCCCCAGTCGTCCGGCCAGATCGCGCGAGTGTGTCACGACGATCATCGCGACGTGCTGGTCGCGGTTCAGCTCCGCCAGCAGTTCGGCGATGCTCCGCGAGGTGTCTTCATCCAGCGAGCCGGTCGGCTCATCGGCCAGCAGCAGCTTCGGCCTGTTGATGAGGGCGCGCGCCACAGCGACCCGCTGACGCTGTCCGCCGGACAGCTCTCCGGGCCGGTGCGACATGCGATCCTCCAGGCCAACACGAGCCAGCAGCGATTCCGCTCGCTCGCGCAGCTCTCTCGGAGAGGCATCGTTTCGCCCGGCCAGAGTGGGCACGAGCACGTTCTCCAATACCGTGCACTGAGGCAGCAGGTGGTGCAACTGGAACACGAATCCGATCTCTCGGCTGCGGATCCGCGCAAGCTCGTCATCAGCAAGTTCCACCAGGTTTCTGCCGTCCAACACCACTCGGCCGCTTGTCGGGTGATCCAGCGCCCCAATGATGTTCAGCAGGGTGCTTTTCCCGCAGCCGGAGGGTCCGACGATCACGAGGGACTGCCCCCGCTCGACGTGCAGCGTGATTCCTGTCAGAACGCTCACGGCCCCGGACTCTCCCGGCGCGCCGTAGCTCTTGGTGACATCCACGAGATCGATCATCATGTCCCCATCAGGATTTGCGAACAATCTGTTCCAGGAGGCGGATCATGTCGGCGGCGGTCCGTTCAACGTGGAACGCTTTGAGCATCCCCGCCCTGCCTTGTTCGCCGAGCCGCCGGGCCATCTGCGGGTCCATCAGCAGCGGCTTCAGTGCCTCGGCCAGCTTCTCGGCCGTATTCGGCTCGTATAGCACGCCGCCGCCGGTCAACGCAAGGGTCTCCGGGAAAGACCCGATCGCCGGCTCGACCACCGGCACGCCCGTCGCCAGCGCCTCAAGCAGGTACAGGCCATACGCGACAGGCTGCGGCTCAGGCACCGACAGAACGGACAGACTCCTCAGAAACTCCTGCTTTGTCTTGTGATCGAATGACTCCAGCAAGTCCACGTCGCCGTGCACCCCCGCCGCCTTCAACTTCCCCGTCAGCCGCGCCAGGAAGGGTGCGTCGCCGGCAGTCCGGCCTCCGCAGATACGCAGCCTGGCGGATTTGAGTCTGCCGTCCTGCTTGAGCAGGAGGAAGGCATTGACCAGGGTCTCCAGGCCGTGACTCGGACACATCCGCGAGAGATAGCCGATCGTCGGCCCCGATGGAGGAGCGTCAGCCGGCGTGTATTCTTCCAGCGCCACACCTAAGCGGGCCACGTGTACGCGATCTGCGTCCACCGCGAGCCTGCGATGCATCAGCCCGGCGAAGTACTCGCTCACGGCCAGGAACGCATCGATACTGCGCGCCCGCTCGCGGACGATCTGCCATGCTTGCTCGACATGTCGTGTGGTCAATCCGTCGAGGAAGCCGTCCTCATCCTGCAACAGGCACACGATGGGGACGCGGAGTCTCTCTCTGATGCGCGGTGCCAGCCCCGCCAGCAGGACGTTGGACAGGCATACGACATCGGGCCTGGGCTCGTCCGTGCACAGCCAGTCCACGAACCGGTCCAACTCTTTGACCTGCCGTCCATGCTCGCCCTGCAACATGGAGATGGTCGCAGCGCCCAACTCGTGCGCACTGGTCATACCCGCCCGCCGTCCGACCCAGGCGAGCAGTCTCCGCGAATCGAACCACCGGTCGATCCATCGCGGCGTCCTTCGAAAGAGCGCGGACTTCTGCTGCAAGTACACGTTGATTCCCCCGAAGAAGATGGGGGTATCCGTGAGCGGCTCGGCCTCCACAGTCTGCAAAGGCAGATACAGCGGGACCATTAGCACGTCGTGTCCGAGCTTTCGCAACGTCCTCGCCAACACGATGTCGCGAAGGCAGTTCTCACAGTAGAAGTTGTCCCCGGACCCGGGGGTGATCTGGACGATCCTCATGGCGCATTGCTCCCCTCGGCGGGCTTGGGCCCGAACGCATAGACATAGCCGTCGTCACAACCGACCACGATCCGTCCGCCCGCCACTGCGGGCGAGGACGTCACGGGCTGACCGATCTCATAGGACCAGAGCCGCTTTCCATCAGCCAGACGGAGCATATACAACCGGCCGTCATCGCTGCCCACGACGACCTTGTCGCCGCAGACTGCCGGCGAGCTGTTCACCTCCCCCAGAGTCTTGAAGGTCCAGACCTGCCGGCCGTCGTCACGACGGACGCAGTGCACGTGATCGTCACGGCCTCCGAAGACGACGAGCTCATCGGCGACCGCCGGCGAGGAGAAGAACGGCGCGTCGCTCTGGGAATACTTCCAGACGACCGTGGCTGTCTTGACGTCTACCTTGAAGAAGACATTCTCGTAGTTCCCGACGTAGATCTGGTCGTCGAGAAACGCGGCGGACGCGGCGATATACGAGCCGCTATCGATCTCGGACAGCTTCGAGCCGTCAGCAAGCGAGACGACGTGAATGATCGCGTCACAGCCGCCAAAGGCGCATCTGCCGCGGTCCACCGCCGGGGAGCCATTCACATAGTTGCCCGTCTCATAGGCCCAGACCCGCTTGCCGCTGGGGGCGTCCACGCAATGCAGCATGTTGTCGTAGCTGCCGACCAGGACCCACGTCTGCTGCCCGTCCGGGGACCGCGTCCAGTTGGCCGCCCCGAGGATTTGCCCCTCCGTCTCGTACTTCCATTTCAGCTCGCCCGTCCCGGCATCGAGCGCATAAAGGCAGTTGTCCCCGGAGCCCACGAACACCCGGCCGTCGAGCACACAGGGAGCCGCCTCGACGGAATCGCCGGTCGGATAGGACCAGAGCTTCCTTCCGCTCTGGAAATCCAGGGCATAGACGTTCTTATCGGCTGAGCCGATGAACACGCGTCCCTCGGAGACTGCCGCGGAGGATTTCACTTCCGCTTCGGTTTTGAACTTCCACAAGAGTGACAGAGAGTCGGCCAGTGTCCCCGGGGCCACGCCGCGAAGGCTCTGCTCGCCGTGGAACATCGGCCAGTCCCCTCCAACCGCGGGCGAGTGCACGAGGGTGGACGATGACGCGTCGCCCGTGCCGGCGGGTGCCCTGGCGGCCCGCTTCATCATACCGCGAGCGACGAAGAAAACGATCAAGGCCAAAATAAGGGCCGTAACGAAGACCACCCAGATTGCAGCGCGCGTAGACATCGTCGATATTCCGCAGTCCTGCGGAGCCATTGAGAACGAGACCATGGTACAACTACGTACCGTACGGCGATGCCCGCAGGATAGTTCACAGCCACCTGAGAAGCAAACGGCATCGGGCCCGGCCAGCGGACTACTGCTTCAGATCGACCAGAGCCAGGCGCCGTCCCTGCGCCACCTCCGCATCCGACTGGAAGACCTCGATCTTGGTGGGGATCAAGACGCCATTGTCGACGATTCGGGCATAGTTGTACCCCCGAACGAGGAGGAATCTCTGCGTGTTCGGATTGCCCAGCCAGATGATATCGACGAGAGAGCTGGCTTGGTCCTGGAAGTAAATGCCCTGTGTCCAATATGGCTCGGCGATGGTGGCCTTGCCCCGGCGGTCCCCCCTGGCGGCGACCTGCCTGGCGGCGTATTTCGCCTCGACCGGGAAATACCACGCCCCCCTGATCATCACAGGCATGGGCCTGCGCAGGAGGGTCACACCATCGTTGAGCATGCGCGCGGGCGCAGTGGTGATCTGAAGGACGGCCTCCGCGTAGTCGCGATAGGAAGCGCGCAGAGGTGAGACATCCGCTTTCTCTTCACCATCCAGGCGCAGATATTGCCCCTGGATGACACGACAGGCGCAACTGGCCTGAGGCTCCTGGGCCGACACCTGGATGGCGTCGCCCCACGGACACACGTAGAACTTGTGCTGGGTCAGATAGAAGCTGTCATCCGGCCGATAGGCGGTGACGACAGCATCAAACGTCAGCTTCCTGCACTGCGTCCACGCGGTCAGACTGCCCGTCGCCTCTATCGCTGCCGCGACAAAGGGCGGAGCGGCCTGCAACGTAGCCGAATCCGGTCCCGCGGCCAGCAGGTCCATGTCCCTCGACGGGTCCCGCGCCTGCCGGCCACAGCCGGCCAACGTCAGACCCGCCAATACAACCAGTACAACTCTTCGGGTCACCCTCGTAATCATGGCATCTTCCTATGATCGCTTTTGCGGCTCAGGGCTCGGCGCCGCCGCACTCTGCTGCGCCTGCCCGCAGTTCAGCTTCGCAAGCTGTTCCATCAGCGCATATCGTTCAACGGCATCACGGCGGGCCAGCTTCATCAACTCGGCCGCCGCCTCCGGTTTCGACTGCTTCAGCGAGCGGTACCGGTCCTCGTTGTACGCGTAGTCTGCGAACTCCATGGTCGGCGCCTTGGAGTCGAGCTGCAACGGATTCTTGCCCTGCTCCTTGAGCCGGGGGTCGAACCGGTACAACGGCCAGTGCCCGCAGGCGACCGCCTTCTTCTGCTCCTCGTAGCCGGTCGTCAGGTTGAAGCCGTGATTGATGCAGTGCGAGTAGGCAAGGATCAGCGACGGACCCGGATAGGCTTCCGCCTCGGCGAAGGCCTTCACGGCCTGGCTCGCGTTGGCGCCGATCGCGACCTTGGCGACGTAGATGTTGCCGTACGTCATGGCGAGCAGGCCCATATCCTTCTTCGGCGAGGGCTTGCCGCCGGCCGCGAATTTCGCCACGGCCGCCCGGGGCGTCGACTTCGACATCTGGCCGCCGGTGTTCGAGTAGACCTCGGTGTCCAGCACGAGGATGTTGATGTCCTTGCCGCTGGCCAGCACGTGGTCCAGTCCGCCGTAGCCGATGTCGTAGGCCCAGCCGTCCCCACCGAGCGCCCAGACGCTTTTGCGAACCAGGAAGTCTGCCACGCTGAGCAGTTGCCGGCACTCGGCACAGTTGCCACTCTTGCGGCACTGAGCCTTCAGTTGATCGACCCGGCCTCGCTGCGTTTCGACGGCGGTCTGTTCCGGATCGTTGGCGGTGACCGTCGCACGGATATCAGCGGCCAACTGGGCGTCCACGCACCCTTTCTGCACGACTTTGTCCAGCAGATTCAACGCGGTCAGTCTGAACTGATCGACCGTCAACCTCATGCCCATCGCGAATTCGGCGGTGTCCTCGAACAAGCTGTTGCACCAGGTTGGGCCACGGCCGTCCTCGCGGGTTGTGTAGGGCGTCGTCGGCAGGTTGGCCCCGTAGATCGACGAGCACCCGGTCGCATTGCCGATGTAGGCGCGATCCCCGAAGAGTTGCGTCAGCAGCTTGACGTAGGCCGTCTCGCCGCAGCCGGCACAGGCGCCGGAGTACTCGAACAGCGGCTGGATCAACTGGCTGCCCTTCACCGTGTTCGCCTTGAACAGCGAACGGTCGGTGTTCGGAATCGAGAGGAAGAAGCTGTAGTTGTCCCGCTCGCGAGCGCGGATGGGCTCCTGCATCTCCATGTTGATCGCCTTGCGGCCGGTCGGCTGCTTGTCCGGGCCGCGCTCGGCGCCGGGACAGGTCTGAACACAGGCGCCGCAGCCGGTGCAATCTTCCGGAGCCACCTGGACGGTGAACTTGAGGCCCTTGAACTCCTTGCCCTTGGCATCGATGCTCTTGAACGCCTCGGGAGCACCCTCCAGCACCTTCGGATCGTAGGCCTTGATGCGAATCGCTGCGTGCGGGCACACGAACGAGCACATGCCGCACTGGAGACACAACTCCGGCTGCCAGATCGGAATATTGACGGCGATATTCCGCTTCTCGTACTGGGTCGTGCCCGAGGGGAACCGGCCATCCACCGGGAACTTGCTCACCGGCACCGAGTCGCCGCGCATCGCCATCAGCTCGGCGGTGACCGTTCGCACGAACTCCGGCGCATCCGCCGGCACCACCGGCGGCAGCCTGATCTGGCTCGTGACTTTGTCCGGCACCTTGACCTCGTGGACGCGGTCGATCGCCTTATCCACGGCGTCGAAGTTCATCTGGATGACCTTCTCGCCGCGCTTGCCGTAGGTCTTGCGAACGGCGTCTTTGATCTGTTGGACCGCCTGATCGAGCGGGATGATGTTGCTGATCTTGAAGAACGCCGTCTGCATGATCACGTTGATCCGGGCGCCCAGCCCCAGTTCCTGGGCGATCGAGATCGCATCGATCACGTAGAACTTGGCTTTCTTGTCGATGATCTGCTTTTGAATCTCCTGCGGCAGCGTGTCCCAGACCTCGTTGGGTCCGTGGAAGGTGGTCAGCAGGAACGTCCCGCCCTTGCGCAGCGAGGCCAGCATCTCGTACTTCTCAAGGAAGCTCGGATTGTGGCAGGCCACGAAGTCCGCCTGGTTGATCAGGTACGGCCGCTGGATGGGCTTGTCGCCGAACCGCAGGTGCGAGACGGTCATCGCCCCGGCTTTCCTCGAATCGTACACGAAGTAGGCCTGGGCGTAGTTGTCGGTCGACTCGCCGATGATCTTGATGGAGTTGCGATTGGCGCCCACGGTGCCGTCGGAACCGAGGCCGTAGAACATCGCCCGGAACATGCCCTTGGCGGGCACCTGGAACGACTCATCGACGTCAAGGCTTGTGTGGGTCAGATCGTCGATAATTCCGACTGTAAAGCCCCTCTTCGGCCGGGCGGCGTCGAGGTTGCCAAAGACCGCCTTGACCATCGCCGGAGTGAATTCCTTCGAGCCCAAACCATAGCGGCCGCCGACGACTACCGGGTACTTCTCGAACGGCGAGATGCCGTCGGCCATCGCTTCGCCGATCGAAGTTCGCACGTCGAGGTACATCGGCTCGCCCAGCGCGCCGGGCTCCTTCGTTCGGTCCAGCACGGCGATCTTCTTGACGGTCTTGGGCAGGATCGCCATGAAGTGCTTCGTGCTCCACGGCCGGAACAGCCGCACCTTCACCAGGCCGACCTTCTCGCCCTGCGAGGTGAGATAGCTGACCGTCTCGTGCGCCGTGTCGGCGCCGCTGCCCATGATGATGATGATCTTCTCGGCATCGGGGGCGCCGACGTAGTCGAACAGCTTGTACTGCCGTCCGACGAGCTTCGCGAATTTGTTCATCGTCTCTTCAACGATCTTCGGCGTCGCCAGATAGAACGGGTTGCAGGTCTCGCGACCCTGGAAGTACACGTCCGGGTTCTGAGCGGTTCCGCCGATCATCGGATGCTCCGGCGTCAGCGCACGCGACTTGTGCTGAGCGACCAGGTCATCGTCGATCATCGCACGCATATCGTCCTGCGTCAGCTCTTCGACCTTCTGCTCCTCGTGGCTGGTCCGGAAGCCGTCGAAGAAGTGCAGGAACGGCACGCGCGAGGCCAGCGCCGCCTGCTGCGCGATCAACGCGAAGTCCATGACCTCCTGCACGCTGCACGAGCCGAGCATCGCCCAGCCTGTCTCCCGGCAGGTCATCACATCGCTGTGATCGCCGAAGATCGACAGCGCATGGGTGGCCAGAGACCGCGCGCTGATATGAAACACCGCGGGCAGCAACTCGCCCGCGATCTTGTACATGTTTGGAATCATCAACAGCAGGCCTTGCGAAGCGGTAAACGTCGTCGTCAAGGCGCCGGCCGTGAGAGCCCCGTGAACCGCCCCCGCCGCGCCGGCCTCCGACTGCATTTCGGTGACCGAAGGAACAGTCCCCCAGATGTTCATCTCCCCCTTGGCGCTCTTGGCGTCGGCGATCTCGCCCATCGAGGAACTTGGCGTGATCGGGTAGATTGCAATGACTTCATTCGTTGCATGGGCGACGTATGCCGCCGCCGCGTTACCATCAATCGTCACCATCTTGCGCTTCATTACGATCTCCACTACTGTAAACCATGTACAATGAATCACTTAGCTTAAAAACCCCCCTCGCAGGTGGTCTTCAAACTACGTTCCGCCCGCGCATCCGCGCAAAGAAGCGACCCCTCTTACGGCCGCAACCTTCCGCGAAACGAAACGGTATTTATACGTCGTCCCGCCGGCTTAGGCAACACAAATTTGCGACGGAACGCAACCGGACTGTCATGGGTGCAGTGGAGTGTGGATCAGGAGGAGTTGAATCGCAAGAGGAGTCTGGCTGGGTTGGCCTGGGGCGGTTCCGCGAGTGGGTGCAAGACCGACTCGAAGGCAGTCGTCACATCGACAGCTCTCTTGGCGAGGGTAAGCAGAACGGTCATGAGAGTCTCGCGCGTCCTGGCCCCGGCATCCGACTGAGACCCGAAGCTGATCTTTCGGGCGATCACCAGAAGACGCAACTCCCGCTCCGCCCGATTCTTCTCTGCCGGGATTTGGGAATCGTCCGCGCGGTGAAGAGCCTTCGACAGTGCGGGCAACGTCTCCGCTCCAGCCGATATACAACGCGTTGGATTCGCACGGGCTGACCCTCGATGACCGTTCGGGATTCGCTGCCATGACACAGAAAAGCCAAGGAGATCTCCCGACGCTCATCCCTTCGCAACGAATCACTCGGCTCCCCTCTCAACACACCCATAACTGACCGGTTGCCTCGTTTCCCGGATTTCTCTTGACAATGGATTGGCCAGCTTGTATGATCGGCACGTAACTGAATAGGAAACTATGGCCAGTCGCTTCCCAGGACCGATGACCTGGGAAGCACCACACATCAACACTGGGGAGAAGTCACGACCCCGGAGCAGCACTTGTGCAGAACGAACACAATCAGATGGACGACCGCAGGCTTGCCGCGGCGAAATGGGACTACGCCGGACTTGGCCCCCGCAGGGCCGGGACCATCGTCCAGTATGCACGGACCCTGCGAAACAAAGCCAATTCCACGGAAGCCTGATGTCTGAGGTGCGAAGCGGGTGATACCCGAGACGCGAAACAAAGCCAATCGGCGCCTAAGTGCTTGCCGGCACGGGATTTATGAAACAGTCGGCTGGCGACGCCGAAGATGTGCATCGTACACCTCACGAGGGGTGGGCGCGCCAGGCAAAGCCAAATCCGGGCAGGATGGGAGGTTCGGGGAGACGTCCACCTCGTGGGCCGGCAGTCTCACCGGAGAACCGAGCGTGCGGAACAAAGCCAATTCGTCCACGTGGATGTCTCTAACCTTTGTAGCACAACGCAGTTATGAGCTGCGTGCCTCACATTCCCAGCCGTCGTTTGCACTCGTTGAGCATGTCCGCCGTGCGCGTGGCACCGACACGCGTGACGCCCAGGGCGCGGACCTCCAGGAGCTTGTCGAGATCGCGAATGCCGCCGGCTGCTTTCACCTGGACCTGCTTGGGGGAGTGCTGGCGCATCAGTTTGAGGTCTTCGATGGTCGCTCCGCCGGTGCCGTAGCCGGTCGAGGTCTTGACCCAGTCGGCGCCGAGCGAGCCGCAGATCTCGCACAGCTTCATCTTCTGGTCGGTGTTCAGGTAACAGTTCTCGAAGATGACCTTGACCTTCTGGCCCCGCTTGTGGGTCACGTCGATGACGGCGCCGATGTCCCGCCGGACGTAGTCCCAGTCACCGCTGAGGACCTTGCTGATATTGACGACCATGTCCAGCTCCTGCCCGCCGTCGGCGAGGGCCTGCTCGGCCTCGGCGACCTTGACGGCGGTCGTGTGTCCGCCGTGCGGAAAGCCGATTGTCGTGCTCGCCTTTACGGTGCTGCCCTTGAGAATCTCGGCGCACCTCTTGAGATAGTACGGCATGATGCACACGCTGGCGGCGTCGTACTCCAGCGCCAGCTTGCAGCCTGCTTCCAGCTCCGGCGCCGTCAGCACCGGATTCAGCAGGGAATGATCGATCATCTTGGCAATATCCAGATACGTGTAATCCATCGCATACTCCTGATCTGTCAGCGATCCCCAACGACGGTTCGGGACTCGATATGCTCCGCCAAATCCTCGGGCAGCCACCCCGTGGGCTTCATCCTGGCGGGGCTGAAGAGCTTCTGGGCCTGGTCGCGGTAGTGCGGCGAGCTCGGACGGTCGCTCTGCCCGACAGGCACGTAGGTCCAGCTCCGCACGGGCTTGCTCAGGACGATGATCTCCGTAGAGGTCTGGCCGCGATCGCCCCACCGGGTATGATCGCTGCGCTCGCGTCCATAGCCGATATTACGGAGTGTAGTTGTCCCGTAATCACCGCCTCCTCCCAGAGGCCACGAGACATCATCCCGCCCGACACGGAACATGTCGCCATACGTCGCGTCGAGCGAGCCGCGATCGGCTCTGAGCCTGGCCATCGCGTTGGCAAACGAGTCCGCCGCCGCCTGAAGCTCATCCTCGCTGAGGTCGATCTGGGGCGAGGACCTGCCCAGTGCGGCCGTGTAGTAGTCGATCCGACGAGCCGCGTCGGAGACGGCCTGGGACCCGTGATCCTCGACGAGCTGCCTGCGCCAGTAGTAGTACTTCATCGCCGGTTTCGAATCGGGACGCAGGTTGCCGTCCCAGGAGACCACTTCCTTGACTCCTGCGACATAATCCGCGTCCGACTGATGTCCGGAGCCAAACGCCGCGTCCGCTCGCCGCAGCACCTCCACCCAGCGTTCGACGCCGTAGGGACGAACGTCGGTCGCATACGCCTGGGCTTCCTCGATGGTGACGGAGGTATCCGCCTCGAGAAGTTCCACGGCCCGCGCCCCTCGCTGATTCGTCGCTCCTGCGGAAGACCCATAGAGATACGACAGTGTCTTATCCGGCGAGAAGGGACTGTCCACCATCATCACGTCCGGCGAGATATTGCAGTTTTGCATGTAACCTTGCGGAGGGTTCAGCACCTGCAGATGATCCGACGCGGGATGCAGGCCCAACCACTCGGTCGCAGAGGTTGAGCCATCGACAGGCCGCGACCAGTTGTACCCCGAAGGCCGCTGCGGCACGCGACCGGTCCGCTGGTAGTAGATATTGCCCGATGTGTCGGCGACCATGACGTTCTGCGGGAAGAACTGGCGCATGCTCATGGCTTGCATGGCCCCGGAGTAGTCCCTGGCGGTATTGAGCTCGTACCAAGCCTCCGCGAGCTGCACCTCTTCGGCATACGCCATTTTCGCGGCATAAGCCTTGCCGCCTCGCATCGCCACAATCGGGCCATGGTGTGAGGACCAGATCGTCATCTTCTGTGAGGAAAGGCCTTTCACCTCAATCGTCACTTCGCGGCTGCTCAGTGATCGCCATTGCCCATCGTACAGGTACTTCGTGGGATCATCCTGTTTGAGCGTCAGCTCGTATACGTCGGCGGTATCGGGTCCGCCGGTGGTCATCGCCCATGCGACGTTCGCATTGTGTCCGAGGCCGATATAGGGGCAACCGGGCAGGGTGAACCCGCTGCCCTGCAACACGCCGGCATGAATGCGGAACTCCCAGAAGCGGGATGTACCCCACCACGACAGATGCGGATCGATGCAGAGAATCGCGGCCCCCTCCGCACTGCGCGCAGGCGAAACCGACCACTGGTTCGATCCGCGAGCGTCCTTGTCAAAGCCCGGCTGGATGCCCCCGGCCTGCAGATCGTCGAAGACCTGCCCCACGGACCAGCCGTAGAGGAAGAACCGGAAGAACGCCACGACCATGTACTCATCCACGCGCCGGTCGCCCCAGAAGGAGGGAACGTCTTCGGGATGAGCGGCGTAGAAGTCGTTGACGCCTTCGACGCACGCCCGCGCGTGCGCCTGTATCTCGGGGCGAATCCGGTCGAAGTTCCGCTTGCTGGTGCCGTAGTTGTCCCACAGGAGGGCGATCATATCGGATTCGACGCCGGCCGGACCATCGAACCTGGCGCTCTCGCCCATCGCCCGCATGTAGTTCTTCAACAACTCCTGAGGTCGATCCTGAGCCTGTGCCCAGCCCATCGCATAGAGGCCGGCCTCGGTCGTCGGCGCATAGACGTGCGGCACGCCCCACGTGTCTCGGTAGATCACGGTCCTTCCGACGTCGTCGCCGGCGCCGGGCAACTCCGCCGCAGTCGCCATTGACAACCAGACAACGACGCCAACGCACGCGCACAGAATCCATCTCGGCAAAAGCGCCATACAGTCATCCTCTCTACCTACGGCATGTATTGAAGCAGGAATCGCGCGCTCTGCGCCAGCGCCGCCTTGCGAGTCAACAGCGATTCCTCATACGCCCGGTCCTC
>JAFGJR010000083.1 GCA_016928975.1 Sedimentisphaerales bacterium
ATCATCCATGGTGGTGCCGATACACTCACCCCGCTGGAGCAGTCCCAGTCGTTCGTGACCCGCGCCCGCGAGGCCGGAGGCACGGTCAACCTGATCGTCCGGCCTGGCAAGAAGCATGGCTGGCCCACCATGCTCTGGGACATCCGCCGGTTTGCAGACTGGTTCGACCGCTACCTTCGCACAGCCCGATGAAGCCGGTAGCAGCCAAGACCACTGATCGAGAAGCCCCCAGAACGCGGGCTCGCCGGGATCGACGTGGAGAGCTACCGCTCCGACGTCTGCCGTCAGTATGCGGTGTAACGAGGAACAGGCGTCCTACTGAATCGTGATCTTACTCACGCCGCCGAAGTACAGCCCGCCTTTGAGCCGGCCGCTGACCTGTGCCGAGACCTCGCCATTGGTGGTCACAGTCTCGAGGAGCTCCGTCCGGTTAAACGACGCGACGACGATCGTCTGGCCATTCAGCCACACGAAGACAGTCTGCCTTATTGCCTCCGCATTTCCGGGCACCAGCACGGCCGCCTCTGAACTGTCCACGTCCGTGGGAAGGTAGCCCTTGGGCAAGGAAATGAACGCCGTGATCGGTTCGGAGCCGCTGAGTCGTCTGATCGCAGAGGGCAGGATGGAGACGTCCGCCAGTATGTCCACCTGCGGACCGCCTCCCGGCGGTCTGTTGTTCGGGTCGGTCGGGTCGGTCGCCTTGGCGCCCGTAAGCACGCCGCTGTCAAGTGCAAAGTCATCGACATAGGCGTGGCCCGCACTTACCGCCGCGCCCTCCGTGTACAGCCCCAGGAAGACGTAGATCGGTTTGTGACCCCACCGGTTGCGGACGCAATCTGAAACGACCTCCCAGGCGTTGTCGGCACCGTATCCTGACTCCGCCATGTAAATCGTGTCGGCGTCGGCATTGTAGGACAAGTACAAGGTCGCCCGATTGTGGCCGCGACCGGCGAAGGTCCACCGTACCTCGTAGCCGTCCTTCCATTCGCGCCAGTAGGTGGGAAGCAGGTTGTTGCAGGCGATGCCGAACGAGACATACTGGTTGCGCGGCTTCGTCGGGTCGGGAGTCACGCCAAAGGTGAGCCAGCCGCCCTCATACGTTTGCACGTCGTAGTTCAAGGTCACGCGCATCTCAAAGTCATGGTTCGGATCGATCGACCATTTGTCACCCACGTACCCGGCGAACCCACCGATGGCGCCGGCAGTCGCGGTGAACTCCAGACGCTGGTTGACCTCCTGCACCTGGTAGCCGGAACCCTCCGTGTATGCCTTCCACAGAGTCCCTCTCTTGTTGTCGTTGAAGTTGTCCTGTACGACCGGCACGGCGGCAGTCGCAGACATTTCGGCCCCGACGCCGATAGTGGATTGGCCCCGCGCCGTGCCAGACGGAACGTCCAGGTGTGCCGTGGCAAAGGCAACGGACACCACCATCCCGATGAACAAAGATAGGTTTCGTGCCATAGCTCATCATCCCCCTTGCTTCGATCAACGATTCGCACTCTGCCTGCCGGCCGTGTCCAGCCAGCACAGGCATTCACCGCGCCCTGGCTGGCAGGAATCCCTTGCGCGAGGCCCCCCAGGCGCACACTTCGTGTGCTGAAGCGCACTACGATGACCGGGCTCAACGCCTCTGTACATCGAGCCGTCATAGCTCTTCAGCAGCAACCATCCGTGGACGGTCCCACTCCGTTAGGCCGCTCCTCCAGTTCAACTGCTTATTATACCATGCGACAACCGCTTTGTCCAGTGCATAATGGAATTTGGACCATTTTGCCATCTGACGGGGCATCGCTGGAAGAAATCGCCGGGATTGGCGTGCAAACCGGCCGCGGGTATCGTAGCGTAAGACGGACCGGGTCTGGTCATCTAAGGGGATCAATTATATGGACGTGAAGATCGCAGGAAGAACACTGGAGCTGGTGGAGGGGGACCTCACGGAGATGGAAACCGACGCCATCATCAATGCGGCCAATGCCCAGTTGGTGCTTGGCGGCGGCGTGGCCGGGGCCATCCGCAGGAAGGGAGGACCCCAGATCCAGGCCGAATGCGACAAGATCGGCGGCACTTTCGTCGGCGGCGCCGTCATCACCACCGGCGGCAAGCTCAAGGCCAGGCACGTCATTCACGCCGTCGGGCCACGGATGGGCGAGGGGGACGAAGACCAGAAGCTCAGGAACGCCACGCTGAACTCGTTGAAGGTGGCCGACGAGAACCACCTCAGGAGCATCGCCTTCCCCGCGATCAGCACCGGGATCTTCGGCTTTCCCATCCAGCGATGCGCCGAGATCATGCTGGCGACCACGATCGAGTACCTGCGCGGCCAGACCGGCCTCGAACGCGTGATCTTCTGCCTCTATGGCCAGGACAGCTACAACGTCTTCGCCCGACAGCTTCAGAAGATGGTCACGGCCACAGACGCATAAGCATGGCTGTGGGCAACCCGCCGGCGTACGATGACCGCTACGGATCTCGCGGCGAGTTGTCTGCGGTTAGCTCCCAGTACAGGCGCGGGTAGCTTTGTCCCTCAAGTATCCACCAGATATCCTCACTGCCGTTTCCGGTCTCGCCGGCGAAATCCCAGCCGCTGCTGAGAAATGTGCCCGCCATCTGCATCTGGGCCGTCGTCTTGCCGGGCTCGTTATCACATTTGTCCGGCCATTCCGCCCATCCACACGCCTCATTGAGACCGCTCGTCTGTTTGTCCCAGAACGAAGCCGTGATCCTGGCACTGTACCGATTACCGACCACTCCACCGGCACAGACCCCGCGCACGCTGCCGCTGGCTGCATAACATTCTTGCATGATCCCCTCAAGGCTCTCCCCCGCCAGACCGCCGGCACAGTAACCACCTGTCACCTCACCGAGCGCATAGCACCGACGCATTGAGCCCCGGAAATTGGACCCTGTCAGCCCGCCGGCACAGTCACCGTTCACCGCCGAGGCGGCTGAATAGGATAGCTCAATCGTGCCGCTGTTGGAGCCAACCAGACCCCCGACGCGCTGGTCGCCTGAAATGCAGCCACCGCGAACGAAGCACCGGGTAATGGTCCCTTCTGAGAGGTGGCCCACCAGCCCGCCGACCTCCTGCCCCATCGTCGCATCGATGTCCGGATCGAGCAGGCCCAAATCCCGGATCGTGGCACGGGAGCCGCCGACACAGCCGAAGAGACCGACACAGTCCACCAGTGAAGAGCCGTGTTCCAGATTAGAAATGATGCGCCCGCTTCCGTCAAACACGCCGGTGAAAGGCACCTCCGGCGAGATCCCGATGATGTTGAAGTCCGTTCCTTTGTAACCGCTCAGGTCGAGATCCGCCATCAGCTTGAAATGCTTGTCCAGATCACACGTGACTGGTCCAATACAATTGAGGTGCTCGGCGGTGTAGATCAGATACGGGTCCGCCTCCGTTCCACGACCGCCGCCGTACGACGGCTTGAGAATGACAGTGCCCGGCTTGTTCTCCCATCGCAGTCTCGGGTAGTCTCTGGTCGCGTCGATTGTCCAGACCGGATCGCCGCATCCCCAGGCGCCGAAGGTGCTGGCGGAGCGCATCTGCCGGCTGGTCCTGCCAACGTCGCCGGCACTACGAGAATGGCCGGTGGTTTCGACATCCCAGAAACAGTCTTCGATTGTGCCATCCTGGTTGATTTGCACAAGCCCGCAATAGCCCTTCCCTCCAAGGACAGGACCAGCAGAGTAGCAATCGACGATCCTCCCGTGGTTGTACGCCACCAATCCGCCCGTGTAGTTCTCACCGACCACCGTACAGGTGGAGTAGCACGCTGTGATGATTCCATGCTCCTCGGCTCCGATTAGTCCTCCGGCGTACCATGAGCCTGAGACATCGCCGGCAGCAGAGGATTCACGTATGATGCCGCCTTCGTCGGTGCCCGTGAGCCCGCCGATGTGCGAATAACCCGAGACGTCACTGCCGGAAGCACATTGGATGATCGTGCCTCCGGCATTGTGGCCGACCAGTCCGCCCAGGGGCCCGCCTCCGCTGGGCGAGCCTGTGACCGTCGTGTCCGAATAACAGCCTCGAACGGTGCCGCTGTTGCGTCCCACCAATCCACCCCCGGCGCTATCGCTCGACACAACGCCACCGGTCACAAAGCAGTGCTCGACTGTACCCTGTGCCAGGAAGCCTACGAGGGAGCCTGCGCCGCCGCCCCACGCCCAAGCCACGTGAAGGTTCGGATCGTCCACCCCGAGATCTTTCACCAAAGCATCAGGACCATCTATGCAGGCAAAGAGCCCTACAGAATCTGTATCCCCGCATGAATAGTGAAACCCGGTGATAGCGTGGCCGTTTCCATCAAAGACTCCTGCGAATCCGAATTTCGGGGCGACGCCGATGAGGTGAAACCGGTCGCCAAAACCCTTCAGGTCGACATCGGCCATGAGCTTGAAATGCTTGTCCCATTCACAGGGGAACATGCCGATCATGTCCAGTTCTTCCGCCGTGTGGATGAGGTACGGGTCGCTCTCCGTTCCGCCGCCCGTCAGGTTCGTCACCGGCGACGGTGTTGTAATTGCCGTCCCAGGCTTGTTCTCCCACAACAAGCGGGGGTAATCCCCGCCATCGTCGATGGTCCAAGCCGAATCGTATCCCCACCCGGCGAACGTCCCGGCAGCCTTCATCTCGACTGTCACCTTGCCGATGCCGCCCGCGCTGGTCCCTTGGCCACTCGTTTGCTTGTCCCAGAGGCAGCCGATGATTCTGCCGGGGCCGCTCCCCACAAGCCCGCCGCCCCCCTGCAAGCTGGCCAGTGTGCGACCCGTGGAGTAGGAATTGACGATAATGCCCCCATGGCAGTAGCCCACAAGACCGCCGACATCGCTATTGCCGGAGACCTGGGCCTGTGAATAACAGTTCACCGCCGTGCAACGAAGAAGGCCGATCAACCCTCCGGCGGCCCAATCGCTGGATACCCGTCCTCCGGCACAGGAACTGACCACCAAGCCGCTGTTCTGGCCGATGAGCCCGCCCGCCGGACCTTTGGCGAAGACGGTGGTGTCCGCCGCGCAGTCTTCCACTCGCGATTCGTTGTCTCCGATGAGGCCGCCTACCTCATAACCTCCGGAAATGCAGCCGCCCTCGACACGACAATTGGCAATGACTCTGCATGATCTGACCAAGCCGACCAGCGAGCCGGTGTAGTAGCTCTCGGTTCCCGCATGGACATTGGGATCACGCAAGGTCACGTTCACGACTTGTGCGTCCGGGCCGTGAATATAGCCGAAGATCCCGACGCAGTTCCTGTCCATCGAGCGGCAATGGAGGTTGGCAATGACATGGCCGTTGCCGTCGAAGACACCGGTGAACGGAGTGTCATACAGCGCATCGCCCTCTTTCCCCCAGTAGCCGATGATGTTGAATTGATTCGGGCCGAGCGCCGAAAGGTCGATGTCCACCATGAGCCGGAAGTGCTTGTCCCAGTCGTTGGGCTCAGTACCGATGTCGTTCATCTGCTCGGCGGTGAAGATGAGGTAAGGATCGTCGGGCTCGCCGCGGCCACCGCCGTAGCGGGCGTCGGCACGGTAGCCGGCAAAGGACACAACGATGAGGCAAGAGACCGCCCGCAGGAGCCTCGCAAGTGGCATCTCCATTGTATCTGCCCTCCGCCCCCCAGCTTAATACCCAAATCCCTTCTCGCCCTTCACGAAAATGGCCAGAGGGTTGCAGGCTCCGGCCGGTGTATGTGGCTTTGGGTCGGTCACGCGGACTTGTGATCGAGGAAGCCTTCGAGCTTGCGGGCACGGACCGGGTGCTGTAGCTTGCGAATGGCCTTGGCCTCGACCTGTCGGACGCGCTCGCGCGTGACCTTGAAAATTCGGCCGACTTCTTCGAGGGTGTAGGTGTACCCGTCGCCAATGCCGTAGCGCAGCTTGATGATCTCGCGCTCGCGGTAGGAGAGGGTCTTGAGCACTATGTCAATGCGCTCCTTGAGCATCTCCTGCGTGGCGGAGGCCACCGGCGAATCGACGTCGTCGTCCTCGATGAAATCGCCGAAGTAGGAATCCTCGCTATCGCCGATGGGACGGTCCAGGCTGATCGGATGCTTGGAGATGTTCAGCACGCGGCGGGTTTCCTGCACGGTCATGCCGACCTCGTTGGCGATCTCGTCGATCGTCGGCTCGCGGCCGAGCTCCTGGTGCAGGATCTTCGAGGCGGTGCGAATGCGGCTCATCGTCTCGATCATGTGCACCGGGATACGGATCGTCCGGGCATGATCTGCGATAGCCCGCGTGATCGCCTGGCGAATCCACCAGGTGGCGTACGTGCTGAACTTGTAGCCCCGGCGATACTCGTATTTGTCCACGGCCCGCATTAGACCCGTGTTGCCCTCCTGGATCAGGTCCAGGAAGCTCAGACCGCGGTTGCGGTATTTCTTGGCGATGGACACCACCAGACGCAGGTTGGCACTGGACAGCGTTCGCTTGGCTTCCTCGTACTGTGCGAAGACCCGCTCGATGGCCCGCAGCTTCTTTTCCAGTTGCTCGGGCGTATCGAGGACCAGCTCCCGCAGGCCCGTCAGTTCCTGCCGGGCGGCATCGATATCATCGGCGGTCATGATGTCATTGACGCCGGCCGCGATCATCTTCTCAAGCTGGTCCATCTTCTCGCAGATGCCGTGCAGCTTGGTCTTCATCGGCTGGATGCGGCTCGTGCGAAGGCTCAGCTCCTCCAACAGCGTCGCGATCTTGCGACGGTTCCTGCGCAGCCGTTTGACGTCGGTCCTGTTCTCTTCCGCCAGCTCGTTGCCGGCAACTCGCTTGAAGACCCCCTGGTTGATCTCGAGCAGTTGGGCGACCGTCTTGAGGTTCTCGATCATCCGCTTGCGAATGACGCTTTTCGTGGTCAGCGGGGTCGTGCCCGTCTTGATCGTGCGGTCAAACGACATGGAGCCGTCGTGCACCTGCTGCAGCAGTTCCACTGCGTTGCGGGCACAGTAATCGCACTGGAGCATCTTGCGCCGGAAGGCCATGCGCGCGATCTCGATCTTCCGGGCCAGAGCGATCTCGTCCTTCCTCGTCAACAACGGGATCTGCCCCATCTGCGTCAGGTACATCCGGATCGGATCGTCGATGCGACGGGAGGCCTCGCTCTCCATCAGGTCCTTCTCGATGATCTCGTCCTCTTCCTCGGCGCCCGCCTCTTCCTCTACGGCCGCCTCGCCCTCCTCCACAACCGCCACCGTATCTTCTGCGAACTCCTCGTTTGCTTTGACGGCTTCCCGCGCCTCCGCGTCATTCTCGTCGATCAGACTGATTCCCATCTCGTCCAGCGTGGCGAGGAGTCTTTCGAGACGGCTCGGACTGACGGCGTCGTCGGGCAGCGCGTTGTTCATCTCTTCGTAGGTGAGGAATCCGCGCTTCTTGCCCTTGACAATGAGCGCTTTGATCAGTTGCTCCGCTTCCTGCGCTTTCGCACCGTCAGCGGCGGCCGGGCCGTCCGGCGCATTCCGGACTTGCCTCGGGCCTTCCACCACGGTTGCGTGATCCATTTCAGCCGGGTTCTTGACTTCCGTCTGACTCATATCCGTTGCCTTCCTGGATTTCCTATCTTTCTTCGCCACAACAGGGACTCCACTAAAGCGAAATCACTGGGTCTCGAAGCCATCCCCCCATGGGTTCAAACCACAAGTGCGACCGATGAGATCGTGCGGTTCGCTGGTTCATACGGCCTTTTTCACGTAATTGTTCATTCCACAAGGGTTTACCGGACCTCGGCGGTCAGACCATGCCGATGCTGTGGGGATTCTGTCGCTGAACCGGTCCCCGTGTGATACCCGAGAAACCACTCCTGTTTGTTGTCCCATCTGCTCGGATTGTCCCAGAATGATCCTTACCCCGATACAACACGTCGAGTGCATCGCCCAGGCGAGAGGGGTAGTTGCCCTTGTGCTCGCCCACTTCCTGCAACTCGATGATACAATCGCCCAACTGCACCGATTCCGTACGGGCCAGAACGACACGAAGTGCGAAATCCTCCTCGGATCGCAGAACGTCCAGCAGGACTCCCGCGATCTCTCGCAGAATCGGAACATCGAACAAGTCTTCCGTGATCTCCTGTCCGATCGAATGGAACAGCCCCGGTTCGTTGAGCAGGACCTCCAGGATTTCCCGCTGGGCGGCCGCGCGCAATCCCTGGCCCCAATCGATAGTTTGTGCCGTCGCGTCCTGCGGTTGCCTGGACTTCGCCAGCTTCTCGATCCGCTTGTTGATGTCATCGTTGATCTCTTTCGGAGCCAGACCGATGATCTTCGCCACTTTGTTCACGAGCAGCCCGCTCTCCAGCACGGCCAGGTTCTGCGCCGCCAAGCCGGTCGCCACCGCCTGAAGGAACTCGTTCAGCGCCGCCCTCTTGTTCGCCAACGATCCGTCCGCTTGGAAGGTCTCCTCCAGCCGGTTCCATTTATACCGGAGAACGTCCGTCGCCTGCGAGAGAACACGATCGAACGCTTCCTTGCCCGCCATGAGCAGATACTCGCAGGGGTCCTTCCCCTCGGGGACGAAGGCCAGCTTGATGTCCAGATGCTGCGCCAGACACACCTCCAGTGCCCGATTGGCGGCTTCCATGCCGGCGGTGTCACTGTCGAAGACCAGAATCACCTGCTCCGCATACCGTCGGAGAATCCGGCCGTGACCGCTCGTCAAGCTCGTCCCCAACGTCGCCACCACATTGTTGCAGCCGCACTGATGGGCCATGATCACGTCGGTATAACCCTCGACGATAACGGCGGTTCCCGTCGCGACGATCTCGTGCCGGGCCTGCTCCAGCCCATAGAGCGTGCTGCTCTTGTCGAACAACGACGTCGTCGGCGAGTTGATGTATTTGGCGCCCGTATCATTCAGTGTCCGCCCGCCGAAACCGATGACTCTGCCCGTCACGTCAGTGATCGGGAACATCAGGCGGTTACAGAATCTGTCTTGATCGGCACTCGTCGCCAGGCCGCCCTGCTGCACAAGGTCCAAGGGGACCTTACTCGACGCGGCTGCCTTGACGAGGCTATCCACGGCGTTCGGCGAGACCCCAAGCCGCCACTTGCCGATGCTCTCCGTGGAGATCTGTCGCTTCGCCAAGTAATCCCGGGCGACCTTGCCCTTCTCCGGGTCGCCCAGACACTGCTGAAAAAACCGCGTGGCCCAGGCATTCAGCTTCGCCAACCGGTTCGGATCGACCTGCGGCTGGTCGTCGGTCTGTGCCGCAAGGCGCCGGACCGGCTTGATTTGAATGCCCGCCCGCTCGGCCAGTCTCTCGACCGCCTGCGAGAAGCTCAGGCCCTCGCGCATCTGGATGAACTTGAGCACGTCACCGCCGGCGCCACAGGCAAAGCACTTGAAGATCTGCTTGGTCGGACTGACATTCATGCTCGGCCTGTGATCCTCGTGGAACGGGCACAGCCCGACCATCTCCCGCCCCTTCCTTTTGAGGCTGACATGTTCCCCAACTACATCTATGATATCGTTCGCCTGCTGCACCCGATTGATGACAGCGTGGTCGTATAGCCCTGGCATAAACTACTGTGCAAATCCTTTCTAAAACTCCGTCAGTGGAATCCTCCACCCGCCACGGCCCCAATAGAGGTGAAACTCCCACCATGGCAACCCAGCATGACGCTTGGCTACCTATATATAGCCCGCAGATGATGGAAAGTCAAATCCAGCCCCGCCAACGGCGTTTCTTATACTGAAAAACCGCATTTTGCATATTTTGGACACCTGGTGTAATGATACAGACAGGTAGTGGGTCACTTTGAAAACGCAATTTGCTTTGCGTCGGAAAGCGAGCTACTATGATATCAACAGAGAAACAGAAGGTATACGCGACGCACCGACCAAGGTTGGGAAGGCGGAATCGCTATGGATTGGCAGTATTTCGCACGGCTGTTCTGGGGTGTGCTCTGGAGCGTCAATGATCTACTTTTGTCTGTGCCAGCTTGGGTTGGTGCTGTGCTGGCTGCCGTCCTCTGGCTATCGCCAAAATGTGGAAATCGGCATGTAAAAGGGCCCCACGTCGGGGAGTAGAATCGGCATCGAAAATGGACCCACCGCAGTGATCTCCGTAGGCTG
>JAFGJR010000084.1 GCA_016928975.1 Sedimentisphaerales bacterium
GGTTCTCGCCTGGGGATTCGGCAATCTGGCCGACAGCACAGGCAAGCTCGATCTCAGCAAACCTGTGGGCACGAATGCGTGGATTCGGGTGGATCGCGTCGTCTACAGCGACGGCTCGCACCCGAGGGAAGCAGATCCCTGGCCGATTCAAGCAGACGGACAGGGCTCTTCCCTGAGCCGGATTGATGCCGCCGCATACGGCAACGACCCCGCCAACTGGCAGGCAACGACGCCCTCACCTGGCCAGCAGGTTTACCGCGAACCCCGTCCGGGAAGGCCCAATCGCTGACCGACGAAACAATTGACAGAAACCCCGGCTGTTCCTACAAATGAACAAGGAACAATCAGATGCGCCTGTAGCTCAGTCGGATAGAGCAACGGATTTCTAATCCGTCGGTCGGGAGTTCGAATCTCTCCAGGCGCGATGAGCAAGTTGAGGGGAGACAAGCACTTGCAGCGTGAAGATGGCAGCAGATCAGAGTTCTTGTCATCTTTCCCCTTGATCTGCGTCTCACTCAGGGGTATAAATACTGCCATGAATAAATCAAGATCGCTATCAGCTATCGGTTCGTCCCGGCGACAGTTCCTCAAGACCTCCGGTGCTGCTGCCATCGGCGGTGCTCTCGCAAGCCCATTGGTCTTCACTCGGAAGGCCTCCGCGGCCCTCTCCCCGGACGATACACTGAAAGTTGGACTCATCGGGTGCGGTGGACGCGGGTCCGGCGCTGCGGCGCAGGCCCTGTCGACCGGCGAAGGCGTGGTCTTGACCGCCATGGGCGACGTCTTCGACGATCGCCTACAAAGCAGTCGAAAGAGCCTCGCGAGCGATGAGCAATTCGGGCCCCGCGTCAGGGTCTCTGACGATGCGTGCTTCGTGGGCCTGGACGCCTACCAGAAGGTGCTCGACAGTGGTGTGGATGTCGTTCTCCTGGCTGCACCCCCTGGGTTCCGGCCGCAGCATCTGCGTGCCGCCGTCGAGGCCGGCAAACACATCTTCTGCGAGAAGCCGATGGCTACCGATGCCCCCGGCGTACGTTCCGTCCTTGAGTCCGCCGCCCAAGCCAAGGAGAAGAACCTGGCTCTGGTGGCCGGCTTCTGTTGGCGGTATCACCTGGGACGTCGCGCTTTCTACCAGCGGATCCACAACGGTGCCATCGGCTCCATTCGTACCATCTATGCCACTTATCTGACCGGACCGGTGAAACCCATGCCCCCAGCCAGCAGTCGCCCTGCCGGCATGGGCGACGTTGAATGGCAGCTCCGCAACTGGTATAACTTCGTCTGGTTGTCTGGCGATGGGCTGGTGGAGCAAGCCTGTCACAGCGTGGACAAGATTGCCTGGGCGATGAATGGAATCCTCCCTCTCAAGGCAGTGGCAACCGGCGGCCGTCAATTCCCCAATAACGAAGGCAACATCTTCGACCACATCGATGTCTTCTACGAATTCCCGGACGGGGTTCGCGCGTTCATGGCCCAGCGCCAGATCAGCAATTGCTACGGCGACAACTCGGACTACCTCATGGGCACCGAGGGTCTGGGCACCATCAAGGGCTGGATGGATCCCGTCATCACGGGCAAGGAGTCTTGGCGCTATGGCGACCCCAGGGCCGACATGTACCAGGTCGAGCACAACGAGCTGTTCGAGTCCATCCGCAGTGGCAAACCCATCAACGACGGCGTCTGGATGGCGCACAGCACGCTCATGGCCCTCATGGGGCGCATGGCCGCCTACACTGGGAAAGAGGTCTCCTGGGACGAAGCGATGAATTCCCAGGAGAAGCTCGTGCCTGACGATCTGACCTGGGACATGGAGTTGCCCATCAAGCCGATGGCGATGCCGGGACAAACGCAGTTTCTCTGATGGCAAATCTCCAGACGCTCGTTTCCGAGGTCTTACGCCGCGATGGAAGGCAGCGCACCGCTGGCGTCGGGCCTGTTGAGGGCGCAATCGACTAACACCCAGGGGCTGCCGACGGCCCATGTGGACGCGACCATGCTCACGCGCACATGATTCACGCCGACCCTTCGGGGCACTTCGTTCGGCATGTCGACATGGGCCTGGGTCAGAGCGACCGCCGGCGGCGACAGAACTGCCTTCGTCCCGCCCTATGGTTGATCCGGGACAGAGCCTGAAGCAGGCCAACAGGCGTTCGGGGGTGTCCCACAGAAGCTTCCTGGCGATCTCTACAGCTCCGTCGAGAGTGCCTTCGACGAGAACTTCTGACCCAGGCCGCCGGAAAGTGTGAACCCACAATTCGTCCGGCTCTGTCGCTGTCTGTGGACACACTTTGCATCCCCTTTGCTGCTCTGCAGTTCTGTGCCATGTGCATTGAATGAACGGACCCAATGACGATAGAATGTGCATCCGTTGCATATGTCCTGGTGGATTGGCTCGGTCGAAGGGAATCTGGTCAAGGAACGATTCATGTGGCTTGTCATTCTGCTCCTGCTGTCGATCATCTTCATCATCGTGAGCACGACCCGCTTGAGGCTGCACCCGTTCTTATCGCTTCTTCTGGCAGCCTTCGGATATGGGATCTGCAGCGGCACGATGTCGCTGGCGGACGTAGTCGCGTCGGTCAACGGCGGCTTCGGGGATACGATTGGCAAGATCGGCATCGTCATCCTGGCTGGAGCGATCATCGGCGTCTTCCTGGAGAAGTCGGGCGGCGCTCGGAACCTAGCCGAGCAGACGCTCCGCCTGGTAGGCCAGAAGAACGTCCCGCTGGCCATGAGCATTATCGGCTACATCGTCAGCATCCCCGTGTTCTGCGATTCGGGTTTCGTCATTCTCGCTCCGCTGGCCAAGGCTCTTTCTCGCCGGGCCAAAGCCTCGCTGGCGGCCGGTGCCATTGCGTTGAGTCTCGGCTTGTACTCGACGCACACCATGGTCCCGCCAACGCCCGGACCCATTGCGGCGGCGGGCATCCTGAAGGCGGACCTGGGCCTGGTGATTCTGTGGGGAGTGCTGGTCTCGCTGGCCGCACTTGCCGCCGGCTGGCTGTTCGCCGTCAAATATGCGGCCAGAACCACCCTTGCGGCAGAATCCGAAACGCCGGCGGCCCTGGAACCGGCAAGTCAGGGCCCGTCGGCCGCAAAGGCGATCGTTCCAATCCTGTTCCCGATTGTTCTGATCGTTCTCAAATCGGTCAGTGCGTTCCCGAGCCATCCGTTCGGCGAAGCCACTGCCGCAAGAGTCATCGGCTTCGTCGGCGAGCCCGTCGTCGCGTTGCTTTTCGGAGTTCTGCTGGCCTTTTTGCTTCCGGAGAGACTCTCGCTCCAAATGCTCTCGGCCTCCGGCTGGGTGGGTGAAGGAATGATGGCGGCCGCTACGATCATCCTCATCACCGGTTGCGGCGGTGCATTTGGGAAAGTCCTCCAGAGTTCCGGCATCGCGGACGTCGTCGCAGGCCATCTCGGCCGGAGCACGAGCCTGAGCCTCCTGCTGCCATTCTTGATCGCCGCCGGCCTCAAGACCGCCCAGGGTTCGTCCACCGTGGCAATCATCACCACCGCCGGCATTCTCTCGCCGTTGCTGGAGATTCTCGGCCTCCAGAGTGAGACCACCCGCGCGCTGACTGTGGTGGCAATCGGAGCAGGCTCGATGGTCGTGAGCCATGCCAACGATAGCTATTTCTGGGTGGTGACCGGCTTCACCAAGATGACTGTGAACCAGGGCTACCGGCTTCAAACCCTCGGCACCTTCGTCGAGGGCTGTGCCGCCGCGGTCGCCCTGTGGGTGCTCAGCCTTGTTGTTCTGTAGAGTCTGATGAAGGAGACACCGGATGATGCACACGAGATGCATGGTGGTTGCATGGGCGGGCAGTCTACTCCTCGCTGGCACCCTCTACGGGCAAGAGCCCCTGCCCACGGGCAACGCTCGGCCTGCCATTCAGTTCAGGCACTTCCCCAGCCGCTTGCACGCGTTTGTCTGGCGGAATTGGGAGATGGTATCCCTGGAACGAATGGCCCGGGTGCTCGGCACGACGCCGGCCAGAGTGCGCGAAATCGGACAATCCATGGGCCTGCCGGCGCATGAGACACCTGCGGCCGAGTACCTGCAGCGAGGCTACATCACGATGATCCGGCGCAATTGGCATCTGCTGCCCTATGAGCAACTTCTGACTCTGCTTGGCTGGGACGCCCGGAAGCTCGCTTTCACCCTCAAGGAAGACGACTTCCTCTGGATCAAGCTTGGCTCATTCAAACCCTCGTGCCCACCTCTACACTTCGACGAGCCCAACGAGGCCGTGACGAAACGATGTGAGGAGATCAAAGCCATTGTCACCTCGCAGTCCGCTGCAGAGTTCGCCAAGCCTGAACGACCACGATTTGGCTTCTTCGGTGACGCCATCGGCACTCCGACAACACCTATCGCCGGTTCGAACAAGCAGGTCAGGTTTCTGTACTCCTACTGCGGCCTATTCGGCGATCCGCTGCTCTCACCGGAACTCGATCCCTACCCGGGAGAGCTGCTTCAGCGACTATCTGCGCTTGGCGTCAACGGAGTGTGGCTGCACGTGGTGCTGCATCAACTGGCCCCCGGCTCGGTCTTTGCGGAACTGGGTGCAGATCACGAGCGAAGGATCGCCAACCTGCGCAGACTGGTGGATCGGGCGGCAGAGTATGGGATCGACATCTACCTCTACATGAACGAGCCGCGAGCCATGCCCGCGTCATTCTTCAAAGGCCGGGAGGACATCCGAGGCGTTCGGGAAAGCGATTTCGTCGCCTTGTGCACATCGGCCCCGCAGGTCAGGCAGGGGCTCACGGAATCCCTGACCTATGTTTTCAAGGAGGTGCCCGGCCTGGGTGGCGTGTTCACGATTACGGCCTCGGAGAACCTGACGAACTGCTACAGCCACAGCCGCACGCCGGGCTGTCCTCGCTGCTCGAAACGTTCCGCGGCAGAGGTGATCGCGGAGGTCAACAGAACGATCGCCGCCGGCGTGTGGGCGGGCAACCCGCAGGCGAAGGTGATCGTGTGGGACTGGGGCTGGCCGGATGAGGCCGAGCAGATCATCAACGAGCTACCGGACAACGTCTGTCTGATGAGCGTCAGCGAGTGGGATCAGCCGATCACCCGCGGCGGTGTGACCAGCCGCGTCGGCGAGTACTCGCTGTCCGCCGTCGGTCCCGGTCCGCGGGCGACGAGACACTGGGCGATGGCCAAGCAACGCGGGCTCAAGACCATCGCCAAGGTCCAGGTCAACTGCTCGTGGGAATTGTCGGCGGTGCCGTACTTGCCCGTGATGAACCTGATTGCTCAGCATTGCAGCAACCTGGCACGAGCGGACGTTGATGGACTCATGCTGAGCTGGAGCGTGGGTGGGTATCCGTCGCCGAATCTGCAACTGGCAAGCGAGTTCCAATCGCAACCGGTCCCTACGGCGGACGAGGTCCTTTCGAAAGTGGCTCAGGGACGGTACGGCTTGGACGCCGCACCCAATGTCCTGGCGGCATGGTCCAAGTTCAGCACCACATTCACGGAATACCCCTTTCACGCCGGCTTCATCTACAACGGACCGATGCAATGCGGGCCTGCGAATCTCCTGTACCCCGAGCCCACGGGCTACAAGGCAACGATGGTAGGATTCCCCTATGACGACGTGGATGGCTGGCGGGCGGTCTACCCGGCGGATGTGCTGGCCGGACAACTGGAGAAGATCGCGGCAGGCTGGAGGGAGGGTCTGGCCGCCTTTCAAAAGGCGGCGGACAAACCCATCCCGCGCTCTCAGCGAGCGAATCTCCACGAAGATCTGGGCCTTGCGGAAGCGGCCGGCCTGCATTTCCGGAGCGCCGGCAACCAGATTCGTTTCACCCTGGCGAGAAATGCGCTTTTATCAGGGTCACTGAAAGACGAAGAACACGAGGCGCAGATCAACGCCATCAAGAAGATCGTCGCCGACGAAATCGACGCTGCCAGTCGGCTCTGTACCCTGACCCGGCAGGACCCGCGCATCGGGTATGAAGCATCGAACCATTACTACTATCTTCCGCTGGACTTGGTGGAGAAGGTGATCAATTGCCGGTACGTGGCCGACATTTGGCTCCCCCGCCTCTCCACTCAACGTGGGCAATAAGAGGAACACACATGAGAGTCGTTACGGTAGTTGTCGCAGCAATCATGGCCTCCTCCACCTCTGTGGGACAGACAGACTCACAGGATGGGCAAATCGTCAAGAGGGCTCTCCGGCTGGACCAGGGCGGCGAGAACCTGCTCAAGACGGATGCCTGGAGCGGCTATCAGAAGGGCTTCGAGAAAGCTGACGGCGTGTTCCTCTGCGACAACGGGGCCGACCCCCGGGCCCAGCGAGGAGTCTCGCAAACCGTCACTCTGAACCAGACAAAGCCTGAGCCCATCGTCGCCACCGCGTGGAGCAAAGCCGAAGGCGTCGGAGGTAGTCGCGACAGCGATTACTCCCTGTATCTCGATCTCGTGTACACCGACGGCACGCCACTGTGGGGCCAGGTGGACAGCTTCAACGCGGGCACGCACGACTGGGAGAAGGCCCAGGTCATCGTGTTTCCGGAGAAGCCGGTGGCACGCGTCTCGTTCTACATGCTGCTTCGCAGTCATGCAGGCAAGGCGTGGTTCCGGGGTGCGGAGTTGAAGACGGTCAGCGCCTTCCTGTTTGATGGCGTCCCCGTCCAGCAGGTGAGCCCTGCCCCGGAAGGCTTCCAGGTCCGCGATGTCGCAGCGGAATCGGACTTCGTCGCCATCGCGCGAAGTGCCCTGGACCTGAAGCTCGATTGCCGCAAGCAGGAGGATGCCAGCGCGACCTTCTTCGACGTAACGCTCCAGGACACCACCGCCGGAGATCGTGCCGTCACCCTCGTGTACACGGTACCGTTGCCGGTGGCGGAATGGCAATGGCTTCAAGACCCGCGTCACAGCGCCGCAGCCGTAGCGGGGCGGGAGTATCTCAGCACGACGCGATACAACGTCGGCGCCAATGGCCGGTTGTCTCGATATCCCTTCGGGGCCGTGGCCGGTTCCGACGAAGGTGCGGCACTGGGAATCGACATGGCTCAGCCGGCGTTCTTCCGCGTCGGGTACAACGCCGGGACACGCGAGCTTTTCCTCGCGTACGATATCGGCCTGACGCCGGAGAAACCGTCGGCGACTCTGCGGTTCTGCAAGTTCCGATTTGACCCTGCGTTGCAGTTCCGGGGGGCATTGGCCCGCTTCTACGAGCTATTCCCCGAACAGTTCCGGTGCCGCATCGAGCGCCAGGGCCTGTGGATGCCGTTCGCCGAGATCAGCGAAGTCAGGGGCTGGGAGGATTTCGGCTTTCGGTTCAAGGAAGGCAACAACGAGACCCGCTGGGACGATGAGCACGACATCATCACGTTTCGCTACACCGAGCCAATGACCTGGTGGATGTCCATGCCGAAGGAGATGTCGCGCACTTTGGCAGCAGCCATCGCGGAGGCTCAGCGCCTCGCCGCCAATCGCGCGGAAGCCCAGACCCTCTTCACCAGCGGCTTCCACGATGAGACGGGCCAGTTCGCCGCACGCCTGCTGGACACACCCTGGTGCAACGGCGCCGTCTGGAGCATGAACTCCATGCCCGAGATCGCCGGGCAGGTCACGGACTTCAAGAACAAATGGAACCCGGAGCTTCGCACGAAGCTCTACGGCCCCGGAGCCAACGGATCTCTCGATGGCGAGTACATCGATTCGAGCGAGGGCTATGTGACCGACGAGCTGGACTTTCGCCGCGATCACTTCGCCGCCGCCAGGACGCCGCTGACCTTCTCGCTCGACAGCCGCAAGCCGGCGATCTTTCGTGGCCTGATCGTGTTCGAGTACGTGCGGGCCATCGCCCGAGACATTCACTCGATGGACAAGTACATGATGGCCAACAGCACGCCCTACGGCCTGTGCTGGCTGGCCCCCCTGCTGGACGTGCTGGGCACGGAGACAGACTGGAACCCCGGCGGAAAATGGCAGCCAATGTCGGACGTCGATTTGCTCTACCGCCGTGCCTTGTGCAAGGGAAAGCCCTACTGTTTCCTCATGAACACGGAATTCGAGCGGTTCTCGCATGAGGCGGTCGAGAAGTACATGAAGCGGTGCCTCGCCTACGGCATGTTCCCCGGCTTCTTCAGCCACAACGCCTCACAGGGCCACTACTTCACCCGCCCCGAGATGTACGACCGTGACCGCGATCTCTTCAGAAAGTACGTGCCGCTATGCAAGCTGGTCGCCGAGGCCGGCTGGCAGCCCGTTACGGGGGCGTACACGGATGAGGAGAGTGTCTATGTCGAGCGTTACGGCCAGCGATATCTGACCATCTTCAACAACACCGACCGGCCGCAGGAGGCGAGCCTAACGATTGGTTCCCGCGTCACGGGTCCAAGCACAGACCTCGTGACTGATCGGTTCGTGACCTTCAAGAATGGAAAGACAACTATCACACTCGGCCCCGAGGATGTAGCGGTTCTCCAGATGCCTTGACATCATCTCTCCTTGAAGGCACTCGTCGCGTAAACCAGTGGCTCGAAGGCCGGCAGGTCTTTCATCTTGACGGCTCCCCAGGTGGTGTTCAGGTGGCCGAGCATGCGGGGGTTGTCGACCGTCTTGGAGTAATCGACGAACGCTTTGGCCGCCTCGGGCTTTCTCCAGCTCGCCGGCCACATGCGGAAGCCCTTCTCCAGGAACATGGGCACCGATTCATACGCTGGACGAAGTTCGTAGTGCCAATCGCAGATGATAATGTCCTTGGCGACGCGGTCGATGGCCGGCGCGGTCCCGTTGGCGCTGGCCTCCCACTTGCCATACTTGATCTTGCTCGCGTCGATCAAGCGGTCGCCCCACATCAGCATGTCGATCTTCTTCTCGTCCACCAGGTGTTTGTGATAGTCGTTGACGGCCTTGGCGAGAAGCTCCGCCTTGTCTTTTCCCTTGCAGCGAGGACAGGCGTCCTCGCCGATCAGGAAGACTTCGTCCATGCCGACATGCAGGGCATCCGCCTCAAAGACATCGATCAACTCATCCATGAGGCTGAAGACAATGGGATTGACCTCCGGATGCAGTGGACACCAGCTTCGGCAGTAGATTCCCTCGTTGTTCGCGTATAGACCCGGCGTCTCGTCGAACTGGGGGTACTTCGTCAACAGCGGGAACGTGTGTTTGCTCCAGGACTGATGGCCCAGGCACTGGAACTGGGGGATCAGCCGGACATGATGGGCCTTGCACTCTGCCACCAGCGTCCCGATCTGCTCCTTGTTGCTTGCGTTGGGCGACCGCAGTTCCGGATGAGACTGGTACTCGAAGCCGTAGTTGATCTCGGCGACGATCGCATTGATGCCGATCTCCGCCAGCCGGCCCACCACCTCCGTCAACTGCGCCGTGTTGTCCTTCGTATTCAGCCCGACATGCACGCCCAGCCAGGGCTTCGGTTCCCCCGCCGCACAGACCGACGACAGCCCCAGGATCGTTACCATCAGAATCGATGCTCTCATTGGATCACCTCCCGAACACCTGCGCCACGAGGACGCACACCTTTTCAAGATTCATCTTATCGACTACATCAAGAGCCTCCAGCCGGTCGGAATCGACGTCGAGCACGGCGACGAGATCGCCGCGGGGCACAATCACGGGCACCACAATTTCCGAACGTGTCGAGCCGGAGCAGGGAATGTAGCCAGGGAACTCGCGAACGTCGGGGACAAGCTGGGTCGTTCGCGTTCTCGCGGCGGCCCCGCAGACACCCCTCTCGAAGGGAATTCGCAGGCATCCGTGGGTGCCCTGGTACGGCCCGACCTTGAGCAGCCCGGGCGACACAACCCGATAGAATCCCGTCCAGTCGAAGTAATCAAAACTGTGGTGAAGCTCGCAGACGACCGTCGCCATAACGGCAATCAGATCGCCCTCACCGGCAATCAGATCGCCGATCCGCTGCAGTACAAGATCATACAGCTTCTGTTTGTCCCCGGCGATCATTGCTTGGCCTCACGCTCCAGCTCCGCGTACTTCTTCGCCAGTTCGGTGACTGCATCATCGCTCTTGTCCACGTACAATTCAAGCCAGTACCCTTCAACACCCGTCTTGGCGACGCGTATTCCCGCTGCCAAGCGACCGCGGTGATCTCCGCCGGCACGATCGCCCGCGACCAGTGCCGCCATCAATCGGTCGGCGAGACTACCTGTCGTCTGCTCATATGCCCGCGCCATAGCGAGAATGACCTCCTGACCGGCCAGTGTATTTCCCTGGCAGGCATAGTATCGTCCTGATATCGCGCCCCACCACGAGCTGTCAGATTCCGCCTTGGCTGGGTTACGATTGGCCGCCCGGCCGTTCACATCGATGATCGCCAGTTGGCGCTGATCACGCTGGGGATCATCGCGAAGTAACTCTGCCAGAACCTGCTCCGGCAAACAGCCCTTCGCCAGAAGGTCCAGTGCCTGCTCCCCCCACGGCGGGTTGTGCCAGTGCTGCGTGCAGAACGCCCCAACGCCGGCGCGAACATACGGGACTACCTTGCCCACTGCCGGATATTTGCTGGCCACCGCGGCCCCGCAGACACCGGTGTTTGGATCGACCGCGACAATCGAGAATGTGCCGGAGACTTCGGCGGGTTGGTCTGCCACATTCTGACCGATCTGCACGTTGCCCTTGGACTGGTTGTCGATCCGCTCGGCGCCGGTGAAGATGTTCTCCGCAATGATGGCCCGGCTCACATCCACTCCCAATTGAATCTGCGGCCGGTCCTGGCGGAATTCGCAGCCGCGAATCAGAATCGTGCCGGACTGGGCCTGGATGGCCGGACGATTGCCCTCCTTGCCGCCCCACTGAACGAACGTGCAATCCGAGAAGCCGACCGTCCCGGTCCCAGCGATGCGGGCGATCTGGTTGCACGGCCCCCAATAGGCGCAGTTGACGAAGCGCACGCTGCCTCTGTTGGTCTGCGCAACCTCGATCATCGTCGGGTCCGGGCCGTGAAAGGACACGAACTCGCCATTCGTGATCAGAAGCCCGTAGGGCGCGGAGTCCTCCACGACTAAGGCCGTCTGGCAATCATCGGCCCCGATCCCGAGGAAGTTGCCATTGCACACACCGCGATTGCTCTTGATGAATTTGTAGCCGACCTTGTACCCGAAGCAGAACGTGTTGAAGACGTATTGCCAGTCGGAGCGAGCGAAGATGAACGCCTCGCCATTGTTCATCTGCCATTGGAACAGCCTGGGGCGCGTGCTCCACCAGGGATTGAAATGGACGTTTTCAATCCTTCCGATGTCGTAAATGTCATCCACCTGGATTCCCCGGCGGATCGGCTGACCCTGGACGTCCCGGATCAGGTGACGCTCGTTATGCATAGCATCGATCCCGTTGTACGGGTTGAGCATCTCGACGGCGAGCACCGCCGGGTTCTTGCCTCGCATGGCGATAGCCCACGGATACGGCTTGGGCTCTTCGCTGGGGTTCTGCTGCGGATAGTACAGGACGACTCCCTTGAGCGTGCTGTCCGTGTTCAGAGTGATGAACGCCGGCCCATCTTCTTTGCCCTCTCCTTCCGTCACCAAGAACGTCGTGCCGTCATCGGTGGGCTTGGGCAGTCCCCGGTCGCGAATCCCGTTGTGAGCAGGCACGGACTGCCAGACGCCAGCCAGCGTGACAGCGTTGGGCACGTTCAGGTGACCTGCAAAAAAGTAATTGCCGCGAGGGGCATAGACGATCCCGCCGCCTGCCATGCCGGCGGCATCGAGAGCCTTCTGAAATGCCGCCGTGTCGTCGGTTGTGCCGTCCCCCGCCGCGCCAAATTGCCGCACATCGTATTGATCCGGGACAGCAGTTTGCGCTGCGTCTCCTGCGAAGACCGGGCTCACCCACAGCGACAAGCCAAAGACAACGACAGCAGTCTCACTCAGAATCCATGCCCATCGTACTTCATGCATTCGGCTCACTCCTTACACCCAAGACTCTTGTGGGCATATACTACCAGATCGACGTTCCGTTTTCACCTATCTACCTCGTTTCCCGGCGGGTACAATCTCGACAGCCACCTTTGTGACGTTGCAGGTGCGTACTGACATAGAAGGGAGGTTACGACAATGCTCCGTAGTCGCATCGTCCTTTGTGTGCTTGGCACAGCCCTCTTGAGTTCCGCCACGACCATGGGACAGGCGAAGTTCGATTCAGCCCAGCCCATCTGGCCTACCGGTCGGGAGACGGAGAAGAACCTCTTCGTCGGATTTCGGGTCGTCTTCGAGTGTTCACGGGAACAGAGCCCTATCCTGCGTATCGCCGCCTCATCGCTCTATCGCGTCTATCTGAACGGCCAGTTTGTCGGCCATGGCCCCGCCCGAGGTCCGCATGGCTTCTTCCGTGTCGATGAATGGCCCCTCCAAGCGAGCGAGCGAAACACGCTGGCCATCGAAGTCGCCGGTTACAACGTCAACAGCTACTACCTGCTGGACCAGCCTGCATTTCTCCAGGCAGAGGTCGTATCCAATGGGACGACCCTCGCCTCTACGGCGGGTAGAGGCGTCAGCTTCGAGGCAACGATCCTCACGTATCGCGTGCAGAAGGTGCAGCGGTACAGCTTCCAGCGCCCCTTCATCGAGTACTACCGGATGGGCAAAGGGGACGACCGTTGGTGGGACAAGCCGCTGGAGAAGACGCCTTGCTCCACACTGTCGCTGCGACAACTCCTTGTTCGACGCGTGGCACACCCCCACTTCTACAAGCGAAGGCCCACCCTGATTGTGTTCCAGGGCAGGCTTCAGCACGATGAGCCGGCAGCCAAACCGTGGAAGGACCGGTCGCTCACCAACATCGGCCCGCAGTTGAAAGGGTATCCGGAGAACGAGCTTGAGGTTGTGCCCTCTATCGAACTGCAGAAGATTCAGTCGGCGGCCGTGGAGAGAGTGAATCAGCCGTATCAGCCGGACAAGGCCATTGCCCTTGCAGAGAACACGTTCTCTACAGTCGATCTTGGAACGAACCTCACAGGGTTCCTCGGAGCGACCGTGCGATGCTCTCAACCAACGAAGCTCTACGTCACATTCGATGAGGTCCTCGCAAGCGACGATGTCGATTTCAAACGACTTGGCTGCGTCAACGCCATCGGCTATGAGTTGCAGCCGGGCACGTACCGCATAGAGTCGTTTGAGCCGTATACCCTGCGATACCTCAAGCTGAATGTGCTGGAAGGTGACTGCGAGGTGACAAACGTCTACTTGCGCAAGTACGCCAATGACGAGACGGCACAGGCGTCGTTCTCGTGCAGCGATCCACGGTTGAATCGCATCTTTGAGGCCGCCCGGCAGACGTTCCGCCAGAATGCCGTCGATATCTTCATGGATTGTCCCTCCCGCGAGCGGGCCGGGTGGCTGTGTGATAGCTTCTTCACCTCTCGCGTGGCGTTCGATCTGTGCGGCAATACGACCATCGAGAAGAACTTCTTCGAGAACCACCTCCTGCCACCAAGCTTCGCCCACCTGCCGGAGGGGATGCTGCCTATGTGCTACCCGGCCGATCACAACGACGGCGTCTACATCCCGAACTGGGCCTTGTGGTTCGTGGTCGAGCTGGAGGAGTACCAGGCTCGCAGCGGCGACCGCGAGATGATCGCCGCCCTGAGGCCCAAGCTCGAAGCCCTCTACCAGTACTTCCAGAGGTACAGGAACGAGGACGGCCTTCTGGAAAAGCTCGATAGCTGGGTCTTCGTCGAGTGGTCCAAGGCCAACGACTTCGTGCAGGACGTCAGCTACCCGACGAACATGCTGTACGCAGCCGCAGTAGCCGCCGGCGGCAGAATGTACAACGAGCCAAGCTTGATCGATGAGGCGGAGCGAATACGTGCCACAATCCGCAAGCAATCGTTCGACGGCGAGTTCTTCGTGGACAACGCCGTGAGGAAAGGCGGCAAACTACAGGTCACGCGGAACCGCTCCGAGGTCTGCCAGTATTTCGCGTTCTTCTTCGACGTAGCCACGCCACAGAAGCACAAGGGACTGTGGGAGAAACTGGTTCATCAATTCGGTCCGGACCGCCAGAAGACCAACGCTTTTCCCGAGATTCACCCGGCCAACGCCTTCGTCGGCAACTACCTCCGCCTGGAGCTGCTGAGCCGCTACGGCTACCCGACCCAGATCAAGAAGGAGCTTGCCGACTACTACCTGTATATGGCCGATCGGACCGGGACGCTCTGGGAGAACATCGGGGCCGAGGCCAGTTGTAATCACGGCTTTGCCTCCCACGTGGCCCACAGCTTCTATCGTGACATCCTCGGGGTGCGACAGGTCGACACGCAGAGCAAGGTCGTCCGCCTGAAGATCGCCGACGTGGGTCTGGACTGGTGCGGAGGAACACTCCTGACCCCCGACGGCCCTGTAGACGTCAGATGGTGGAAAGAAAGCAGCAAGATCACTCGCCGCGTCGATGTGCCCGCCGGGTATGTGCTTCGGGATGAAAATTCTGTGGAGTAATTGATATGAAATTCGATGTGCGTCACACCGTACGAGTGGCAAACCTGTGCATCCTGTTCCTCGGCTCGGCCTCGTGGGCCGGCGCAACACAGGATGATTGGGGAGCACCCCAGGTGAAGGTGTCGCAGGATGCAGGCAAGTGGGTCGTACAAGGCGCGAAGAACCGCCTGGAACTCGACCCTACGAATCTTGAAATGAGCGTTCACACGCAGAATCGGACCTGGAGCATGGCGCCGTCATTCGCCGGCGACCTCGTCGTGGAGGTCTCAGGCAAGATGTACTCTCTGCGTCTGGCCGACGCGCAAACGCATGAGGCTTCGTCATACCAGACTGGCTTCAAGACGGGTCTCAAGATTGGCCTCTCCGGCTTCCGCCAGCAGGAGACGGCCATCGACTTGAGCCTGAGCCTGTTCGCCTGCCTTGAAGGACAGCAGGAGGAGCTTGTCTGCGAGCTGATCGCGGCGGAGGATGAGGCGCGCGTCCTGGAGTGCTTCTGGCCCGGGGCGCCGGTGGACAGCTCCTTCGACGTCACGGTCGTGCCTTTCATGCAAGGCATGTTCCTTCCGAAGGACTGGCCCAAGAAGGTCTGGCTCTACGATCCGGTCTGTTATGGGCGAGGCCTGTACATGCCCTGGTGGGGCCATCAGAAGGAAGACTCCGCGATGTGCGTCCTGATCGAGACGCCCAACGACGCCGGATGCCGGTTCGATCATCCAGCAGGCGGGCCGACGAAGATGCAATTGCGATGGATGCATTCGCTCGGGAAGCTGCAATACCCCCGACGGGTCCGGTATTGCTTCTTCGACAAAGGCAACTACGTGAGCATGGCCAAGCGGTACCGACGGCACGTGGTAGAAACCGGCCATTTCGTTTCGCTGCGAGAGAAGATCGCCCGCAACCCCCTGGTCGAGAAGCTCGTCGGCTCACCCGTCGTGCACACGGGTATCCTGTCGCACATTCAACCTGAATCGCAGTACTACAACAAGGAGAACGCCGCCGCGAATCACCAATGGACGAGCTTCGATGAGCGGGCCCGGCAGCTTCGCGATCTGGCCGGCAAGGGGATCGACCGTGTCTACGTTCACCTGGATGGGTGGGGCTTCCGGGGATACGACAACTTGCACCCCGACGTACTGCCGCCGTGTCCTGAAGCCGGCGGCTGGGACGGTATGAAGCGGCTCGCGGATACCTGCGACGAATTGGGCTACGTGTTCGCCATTCACGATCAGTACAGGGACTACTACCTCGATGCGAAATCGTACGATCCGCGTCACACAATTCTCGATCGCGCCGGGCAGCGTCCCACTCACAGTATCTGGTATGGCGGCAAGCAGAGCATCCTGTGCTCGCGGCTGGCACTCGGGCACGTGAAGAAGAATTACCTAGGGCTGCTGAATCACGGCATCAAGCTGCGCGGCGCCTACCTCGACGTGTTCGCCGTCGTCTCTCCCGATGAGTGCTACAATCCCGAGCATCCCGCCACGCGAGCCGACTGCATCCAGTATCGAGGGATGTGCATGGACTTCGTCCGGTCGATGGGCGGCGTGGTCAGCTCGGAGGAGCCCGCCGACTGGGCCATCCCCCACATCGACCTCGTCCATCACGGGCCCTACGCCCAGACGCCCGGCCCGGGCAGCGGGCCAGCCATGGGAATCCCGGTCCCGCTGTTCAACCTCGTCTACCACGACGCCCTGCTGCTGCCCTGGTCCATGACCAAAGGCGGCTGGGGAATCCCCGACAACGACCTGGGCTACCTGCACGCTCTGGCCAATGCCGGCATGCCCTACCTTTCCCTCCAGCCGGGCGACGAGGAATTGAAGCAGGTGCGCACCGTGTGCGGTTTGCATAGACGCGTCGCTCTGCTGGAGATGACGAATCACGAGTTCCTCGACGAATCGTTCCGAACACAGCGGACTACGTTCTCCGACGGCACGACTGTCACGATCGACCTGGATCAAGACCGTTTTGTGATCGCGTCTCCGTCCGCATCGTCAGACGACAATCGCACGATGCGATACACCTCTCGGCCGGCCGAACAGGCCAAGACCTGGCAGGACACGGTCCGGGCGAAGTTGTGGGCGGCGATGAAGATCGACGACCTCCTGCGAGACCGAAGTGGCATCGCATTGGCCCCGAAGAAGCTCTCTGCCGTCAACAAGGGCTCGTATAGCGTCGAGGACGTCGAGATCAGCTCGACGGCCGACCGATGCATCCGTATTGTCGTCACCTTGCCCGCCGCACAGGGCAAGTCTGCACCTGCCGTCGTCTGCATCGGCGGGCACGGCAGTGATCTGTACAGCCCATACAACGAGCAGACCATCTACCGGGGGTTCGGCGACGCGCTGGCCGACAAGGGCTATGTCACGATCTCCACGACGGTCAGCCAGCACGAGGTCTACGAGAAGGACCGGTTGCTCATGGGTGAGCGTCTGTGGGACCTCATGCGTTGCGTCGACTACCTGGAATCCCTGCCACGTGTGGATCGCTCGCGAATCGGCTGTGCCGGACTGTCCCTGGGCGGCGAGATGGCCATGTGGCTGGGCGCGATGGACGAGCGGATCGCTGCCACCGTCAGCGCGGGCTTCCTCACGACGATGGACCACATGGAGCACAATCACTGCATGTGCTGGAAATTCGATGGATTGCGCGAGCTGGTGGACTACGCCGATATCTATTCGCTCATCGCGCCGCGACCGCTGCAATGCCAGAACGGCTTGCAGGAGCCGCCCAGCCAGTTCTATGTCCCGCCGGCCCGCGAGGCGATGGAAGAAGTGAGGATCGCCTACAAGGACCTGGGCAGACCGGAGAACGTCGTCCTCGACGTCCACGCGGAGGGACACGTGATCGACCTTCCGGCGCTGCTGTACTTCTTCGACAAGCATCTGGCCGTCGCCAGGAAGAAGATCGTCTTCCTTCCGGGGCCGCAGAGTCACGGCTGGAGCGGGCACGCCTACACCGCCGACTGCAAGCTGCTCGCTCAGATCCTCAACGAGAATGTGCCGACCATTGAGGCGACGGTAGTTGAAGGAGGCTGGCCCAAAGACACCACGGTCCTCGACGACAGCGCCGCCATTGTGATCGCCTGCGACGGCAACGGTCTGCTCGGACCCGAATCCAACTGGAAGGCTCTCGACGGCCTCGTCAAGAAAGGCGTCGGCGTCGCGTTCCTGCACTACGCGCTGGACCCAGGGACACAATGCGGCAAGTATCTGCTCGATTGGATCGGCGGCTACTACGAGCAGCACTGGTCGGTGAACCCGTCCTGGCTCGCCCAGTTCAAGACGTTGCCCCAACACCCAATCACGCGAGGCGTCCAGCCGTTCAAGGTCGACGATGAATGGTACTACCACATGCGGTTCAGGCAGGACATGCAAGGCGTGACGCCGATCCTGACGGCTGTACCGCCCGACGGCACGCGCAAGGGTCCAGATGGCCCCCACAGCGGCAACCCGACCGTGCGCGCCAGGCTTGGCATGAGCGAGCACGTCGCCTGGGCGTGCGAGCGTCCCGACGGCGGACGCGGCTTCGGTTGCACCGGCGGCCATACGCACTGGGTCTACGCCAACAACGACTTCCGCAGGCTGATGCTCAACGCGATGTGCTGGATCGCCAGAACCGACGTGCCTGCCGATGGTGTGCTCACCAGGACGCCCACCGTCGAGCAGATGGAGGCCAACCTCGAAGGCGACCGCGAACAGAACTGGACCCCCGAGCGGACCCGGCAGATCATTGAGAGAATGAACCAAAGTCGTTGATCCATGTCATGGAGCAAGGTGGATGCACCCGTCGGCAATAGAATCTCCCGCTTTTTTCCGTGGATTCCTGTTGCATTTGAGCGTGTTGACGGTATAATAGGCGCCAGTGAAAGGCGGATCAGTAGTAGAAGCACTATCATAATCATGTGCCGCCATATTTCATTGAGCCATGTCATAGCGATCCGCCCTCACGAGAGCACCGTTTGCGAGCGTTGGGAGCATGCCAGCGGATGGGTAGCACAGAGTGTCTCGCGAGTCTTTGCCTGCCGTTGTTCTGTCATCCGGCATCTGGAGGGACAGGGACATGGCGTCATACAGCCGTTACGTGGCTCAGGGTAGAAGCCAAGGGCCGTCCACAAGGGGCATCCTGGGCTTCACGCTCATTGAGCTGCTGGTCGTGATCGCGATGATCGCCGTACTGCTTGCGATTCTCATCCCTGTGACGCGTGCGGCTCGCGAACGGGGCCAGCGAACAGTCTGTCTGAGCAATCTCCGGCAACTTACCCTCGCGTGGATCCAGTATGCCGACGAACACGATGCCAAGCTGGTCTGCGGAGAGGCCTTCGGCAGGACAATCACGGGAACTGGAACACGGCGCCTGATACTGGAGGGTTGGGTGGATCGAGCGTTTCTGTTTCCCCAGAGCCGCGCCGACCTCCTGGCGCACCCTCATAAGGGCCCCCTCTGGCCTTATCTGCGGGACATCGATGTGTACCGCTGCCCTCGAGGCCGTCCCGGGCACGCTCTTACCTACGCGACCGTCGTCGCCGCAAACGGCGTCGAGGTGGAGGGAACGTATGTGCCCGGCAGCCGCAGCGACGAGATATCCAGGTTTGGCCAACGCGTGGGCAGCACAGTCCTGAGACTGACGAGGCTCAGCGACATCATCAGTCCCGGCGCGGGCCAGCGGGCCGTCTTCATCGACATAGGCCAAACGCCGGCAGGCAACGAGTTCTTTGTCTATTATCTTCAACCGCTATGGAAGTGGTTCGATCCCTCTCCGATCCGACATGCGGACGGCGTGACGCTCTCGATGGCGGACGGCCATGCTGAGTACTGGAAGTGGAAAGGCCGTGAGACCGTGGACATGCCTCGCGAGCTGATGCCTGTCGCCGATACAACCCTGGAAGGTCTGGTAGACACGGACTACCAGCCGCAAACCGAGGAGGGTCTGAACGATCTGCAGAGACTGCAAAGGGCCACCTGGGGCAGGCTGGGATACCCGGCCGCAGGTGCACCGTAGCAGGCGAGGTACAGCGGACATCCGATTCTTGAAAGGCAGCGGGTTATGAAAGCAGCAAAGGGGCACCGCAGAGTCGTCCAGTTGTCTGTATTCGTTTGGATAATCCTCTCTTGCACAACTGGATCGAACGCCCAGTTTGCCGGCGGGACCGGCGAGCCGAACGATCCTTACCAGATTGCCACAGCGGCGCAATTGGCCGCCATCCGCGGCATGGACCCGGCGCTGGGTCGGAAACACTACGTACTGACGGCCTCCATCGACCTGTCCGGCGTGACCCAGTCGGAGGCGATGATCCCGTTGTTTTGGGGCACTCTCGACGGCAACGGCTATACGATACGGAGCTTGCGGATCGAAGGTTCAAACACCAGGGCTCTCATCGACCTCATGGACCGCATGGCCGAGGTCAGGAATCTCGGTGTCGTCGACGTCTACGTGAGTGGCGGCAGTCGACCTGCCGCACTCGTCTCAAACAACATGGGCCGCGTCACTAATTGCTATAGCACCGGGACAGTCATCGGGGACGGCTTCGCGGGCGGGCTGGTGGCCATGAACTGGGGCACGGTGACCGATTCCTACAGCACCGTGACCGTTGAGGGAACCGTCCACGTCGGGGGGTTGATAGCAGAGAATTCAGGTGCCTTGTCTTTCTGCCACTCCACCGGCGACGTGGTGGGGACCGACACCGTCGGCGGGCTCGTGGGAATGAACACCGGTACGATCACGTCGAGTTATTGCGCCGCCACAGTGTGGGCCATGGGCCGATGGACCGGTGGACTGGTCGGGTACAATTCGGGCAAGATCACGTCGAGCTATGCCGACGCCACAGTGACAGGTGAATACGAATTCGTGGGCGGGCTGGTGGGCGACAACGGCGGCGTCGTGTCTTCGTGTTATTCGACCGGCAGTGTAACGGGAGAGGACATGGTCGGTGGACTCGTGGGAATCAGTGGGGGTAAGATCATTACAAGCTACTCCGCCGCAACGGTACTGGGTTACGGCCGACGTGACGGTGGACTGGTGGGCTTGCTCGACGCACGTGCTCCGAAAGTGGACCCGGCCAAGGACTGCTATTTCCTGGATCCGGCCGACGGTGGCGGAGTGGACAACGGCATAGGGACCCCCCTGACGAGCGAAGAGATGAAGCAACAGAGCAGCTTCGTGGGCTGGGATTTCTGGGGGATCAGCGAGGACGGCATGAACGATGTGTGGTTCATGCCGAAGAACGCCTACCCGATCCTGGCCTGGCAGGAGGCCACGGGGTTGCGCCGGGTCCCAGAGGTTTCAGGCATGTCCCTGGACCAGGCAAAAGCGGCATTGACGGCCGCCGGGTTTGTGACAGGCAACATAAGCCATGACTTTCACCGGACTATCTCAATGGGCGACGTCATACACGCGGTTCCTCATGGCCTGGCTCCCGCCGGGTCAAGCATCGACCTGGTAGTGAGTTCGGGCGAGGCGTACGATTGGTCCGGCAACCCGGGCGACGGAACCCCCGGCAATCCCTATCAGATACAGACGGCCGGCCAACTGGAGGCGCTGGTTGGCCGCATGCCGCTTTGGGACAAGTGTTTCGTCCTCACGGCGGACCTGGACATGACCGGCAGGACGTACCTGGAGGCGCCGATCGCCCCGGATGCGAACTACTCGCAAAGCGGCTTCCAGGGCACCCCTTTCAGCGGCACTTTCGACGGCCAATGTCACACGATTCGAAATCTCACGATCCGCTCCGACACCAAGCACGACTACCTCGGCCTGTTCGGCATGATTGCCCGGTCGGGGCGAATCCAGGATCTCCATCTGGTGGACGCGGAGGTAAAGGGAGGAAGCGGATCAAGGAGCTACGTCGGCGTCGTGGCCGGGTACAATAACGGGACGGTCGTCAATTGTTCCGCGTCAGGCGTTGTCGATGGCGGGAAAGGCGACGGCTTCGTAGGTTTCAACGGAGGCAGCGTGATCGACTGCCAGGTGGACATAGCGCGAATATAGCCGTGTCCGTTGTCCGTCAGGCTCCGCCCATGCAGGGAACGAGACCGTATCGATTCGCCTGTCGAAAAACCCGCGGTCGGGATGTATAATGCGATGTGCTGTTGAGGACTATGTAGTGCTCGCATGTTGCGTTTCGCGCGGGAATCGGCCATGTGGAAGGCCCTGTACAACTTTGTGCGCGACCGAGCCGGGCCCGATGATTCGCTGATCGAGTTCGAGGACGGCCTGCTGCTCATCGTGGACGCTGAGCAGCTTACGAACAACCTGCGCAGCAAGCTGCGCCGGTCCGTCGGAGCGGAGGACGCGATCGTGTACCTGGCCGATGTCAGCGAGGCATCCAGAGGCTTCATTGCCGTGGACTCGGCGGAGGCACAGGACGCCGCGTCTGCCGTACCCGGGCAACCCCGCGGGCCTCTGCCGGATATCCCGGTGGGCAGCAAGATGGCGGACTGGTTCAGGGCCAACCGCGAGATCCTGCTGCTCAATGAGAGCAACCCGGTGACCCAATACTTGCGCGAGGAGATCAGTCCGTTTGCAGGTTACGGCATGGAGCTGATCCTGCCCTTGATCTCCATGGAACGTCTCATCGGCCTGGTCTTTCTGCGCCTCGGACAGACCTTGAGCAAAGCGCAATTCATGAACCTGCAACTGTTGAGCAAGCAGGCCGGTCTGGCGTTCGAGAACGCGCTGCTGTTCAAAGAGCGATTGCGCCAGAACGCGAGGATGTATCGCGCGGAGCAGTTAGCGACGATGGGCCAGTTCGCCGCCGGCATCGCGCACGAGCTGCGCAATCCGTTGACGACGATTCGCAGCACGATCCAGTTTCTCGCCAGCGAGTTTGCGGATGGGTCCGAGCAGCAGAGATTGTCCCAGATCACACTCGAAGAGGTGGATCGGGTGAACGGCATTGTAGGCAACCTCTTGTCCCTGGCCCAGCCGGCGGAGAGCAAGCCAGTGGCGCTGGATGCGGCCAGGGAGCTCGAGAAGTGCATCAGTTTCGTCGAGGCCAGGGCGCGAAGCCAGAACGTGGAGCTTCACGTCGCCTGTGAGGAGCGGCTGCCCAGGTTGGTGATCGATCCGGCGGAGCTGCGTCAGGTGCTTCTGAACATCATCGTCAACGGCTTGCAGGCGATGCCCAAGGGAGGGGCGCTGCGAATCGGCGTGCATCGCTGGCAATCCTCCGCACGAGGGCCTGAATCCGGAGGCGTCTACAGGGTCCCTGGCGATGGGATCCTGATCGAGATCACCGACCAGGGGCCGGGGATCGCTCGCGAGCTGCGCGACAGGGTCTTCGAGCCGTTCTTCACCACGAAGACCGGAGGGACGGGTCTGGGGCTGGCCATCTGTAGAAGCATCGTGAGACGATACGACGGTGAGATATGGATCGAAGAGGCCGAGGGGGGTGGAACGAGCATGAAGATCGCGCTTCGCGAGGAATAGACGTGCGCTAAGGGAAAGCCGCATGAGAAAGTCCAAAGTACTTGTAGTCGATGATGAAGCCAGTATCCGGTCCATTCTCTCGGCCCTGCTGACAAAGCACGGCTACGAGGTCCAGGTTTGTCCATCCGGGGAATCCTGCCTGGAGATCTATCCCAAGTTCACGCCGGAGGTGGTCCTGCTCGACCTGAGAATGCCCGGCATGGATGGGCTGAAGGTCATGGAGGAGCTGGCACGACAATTCGGAGCGGACTGCAAGATCATCATCATGACTGCCCACGGCGAAGTCCGCTCGGCGGTCGAGGCAATGAAACGCGGGGCATTCGACTACCTGCAGAAGCCGTTTGACAATGATGAGCTGGTGGCTCTGATCGCCCGGGCGGTGGAGATGGTGACTCTGTCGCGGCGAGTCCGGCAATTGGAGAACCAGCTCGAAGAGGTCTACGGATTCGACAACATCATCGGCACTTCGGACCGGATGAAATCCACGTTCGCCCTGATGCGCCGATTCGCTGGCACAGACGGAACGGTCCTGGTCTGCGGCGAGAGCGGGACCGGCAAGGAGCTGACCGTGCGCGCTATTCACCAGGCGAGCCGACGCAAATCAGGACCGTTTATCGTGGTCAACTGCGGCGCGATCCCCTCCAGTCTGATCGAGAGCGAGTTCTTCGGGCATGAGGTAGGGTCCTTCACCGGCGCCACGAAGCTCCGGCGAGGCAAGTTCGAGGAGGCCGACGGCGGCACGTTGTTCCTCGACGAGGTGGGAGAACTCACGCTCGAAGCCCAGGTCAAGCTGCTGCGAGTGATTGAGGAGGGGACGTTCTGCCGAATCGGAGGCAACGATCCGATCAAGGTGGACGTCCGCGTGATGGCGGCGACGAACCGGGACCTCGCAACGGCGGTCAAGGAAGGGATATTTCGCGAGGACCTCTTCTGGCGTCTGCAAGTCCTCAGTCTCACCGTTTGTCCGCTGCGTGAGCGTCGCGAGGACATTCCCGTGCTCGTGGATCACTTCGTGGACAAGTACGCCGTATCGTTGGCGGTCCAGCCGCCCCAGATCCCGGCGCAAACGCGGACGCTGCTGACCCATTACGAATGGCCGGGAAACGTTCGAGAGCTTCAGAATTGCATCTACAGCGCGATGACGGTATGCGATGGGTCCAGCATTGAGCCGGACGCGCTGCCGGAGCGTATCCGCAAGGGCCTCAGCGGAACCGGCCACAATGCAACCGCCACCGGACCCTCACCCCTGTCGCAGATCGTCACACAAGCCACAGAGCAAGCGGAGAAGCAAGCTATTCAGGAAGCAATCGCCAAGACCGGTGGCAACCGCGAGAAAGCGGCGGAGCTCCTTGGCATCGGCCGCACCACCCTCTACCGAAAGCTCAAACAGTATGGCCTGGAGTGATCGGTTGCCGTTTCACTCGCGGCACATCTGTGCCACCGTCGGCACATAGGAAGATGTCCAGGCCAATGCTCGCAGCACCGCTTGCGCCGTAAGTCCCTTTCTGGAGCGGTTTTGTGAGATTCCCATTGCCGGCGTATCAACCTGGCATGAGCTTTGCTGCTGGCAACACTGAGATACGATAGTCCAGTTTTCGAACGGGATATATGATGAGAATCGTAGAGTCGTCTGTTCTACCCGGAATCACGAGAAGTCAGCGGCGGGCAACTCGGTCAGCGATGTCATGCCTGTTGTTCATCCTGGTCGGACTGCCGGGCTCGCCGGCAACGCTCCTGGCATCGGGCAAACTGAGTCCGACCCTGAGTCAGGTGGAACAACGCCTGAACGAAGAGGCCAGGATGAACCCCTCCGACCCGAACTCCCTTGCGTTTCAACGGGCCACGGGTGAAGCGCCGGCTCGCGAGGTCGAGCCCAGAAGACCGGCTGCCGAGCGCGTGCTGACCCTGGATGACTGCCTTCGACTGGCATTCACCCAGAACAACGAAATCAGGCAGACTCGCGAACTGATTCTTGGGGTGGGCGGCAGCAAGATCATCGTGAATTCACGTTTCTTGCCTGCCATCGAATTGATCAACCAGTACGAGCGTACAAGGGCTTTCGATGCGCTGGACGAATCGGCGGAAGCCTACTCGTTCGGCGCGAGGATCACTCAGCGTATCCTGGAATACGGCAAGGACAACCCGATCGACGTAACGTTGCGAGCAGACCAGCGCGACGCGTTGTTCACTTACGAGAGTAGAGTGGCGAACGTCTTCTCGCAGGTTCGCCGGGCTTTCCTGCTGATCATGCTGAAGGAGCGTCAGATCACGACACGGCAGGAGTTGCTGGAGCAGTTTGAAAAGCAGTATCAGGTGAAACAGGAGCGGCTGGCAGCCGGCAATCTCAGTGTCAAAATCGAGGTCCTGACCGCCCACCTGAATGTCCTCAACGAGCGGAGCCGGATCAATACCCTCAGCCGCGAGAGGTTCAACCGAGCGATGGAGTTGTTGCGATTGGTTGGCTTGCCCGTGGGGGCCGATCAACTCAAACTCATCGGCGAGATGGATAGCTTCGGTCTTGGCCCGTTCGAGTTGGAGTCGATGGTCCGCCTGGCTTTGGCCCAAAGCAGCAGTGTGGCGCTGGCGGAGGCCATCGTGGCGGAAGGAGAACGATCGCTTGACCAAATCCGCTTCGAGTACTGGCCCGATCTGCGATTCACAGGGGGATACCAGGACCGCTATGGCAGCGCCGGCGCCACTGTCTCCAACCAGAACGACACTTGGGCCCTCGATGTCTCCGGCCAGCCCCAGTGGGTGAATTCCCGCGACGAGACAGGACGCGGACTGGGACTGTTTGGCAATGAGGTTTCTGTGGGCGGGCCCGATCCAGGCTGGTTTGCCGGGTTACAGGTGCGAATCCCGGTGGCCGATGGAAACCTTCGCAAGGGCGAGAAGATTGAGGCAAGGGCCTTTCTCAACCGCGTGAAGGCTGCGCTGGCCGATCAAAAGGATCTGGTCGAACTGAACGTGCGGCAGAGCTACAAGTTCCTGGCGGAGCAGAGCTTCCAGGTGGAGCTGGCGCAGGAAAACGTCAACATCGAGCGGGAGCGGTTTCAAATCCAGGAGGAATACAGGAACGTCGGCAAGATCACCGACGATCAGTTAGAGACGTTCCGAAGGACGTTCTTCGCGGCCCAGGACGAGCTGTTCCTCGCACAGGAGGACCTGGTCAAGCGGCAGGAAGACCTGCGTCTTGCAATACGATATTTCAAATGAGGCTTGAGGGCACATGGGCGGACACAACAGAGTAGACCGAGGAAAAGCGAGGATCGAAGCGGGTGGTAGCGGCAAGGCCGGAGGTTCTGCCGAACGCAAGTCCGTAACCCATCGGCAAGCCGACGCTTGCCGCTGCCACCCAGGAACCTCTCCTGTCTTGGGTCCCGCCTCCGTCGTGCACGCATATGGCAGACTCGTGTGGGTGTTCGTCGTGCTGACTCGAGCGTCGCTCGTGCTCGCGGCTGACGCGCCAGGCAACGAGCCAAACGGTCCGGTGGCCGCGCAAGAAGCGACGAAGACGCGCACACAACTGCTCAACGAATTGAGCCTGCGGACGGCCCAGGTCGATCTGGAGCACGCCAGGGAGGCGTACGAACGGTACGAGGCCGAGTACAAGGACGCCCAGAACCTGTTCCAGAAAGGGATCATGTCGCGCAAGGAACTGGATGAAGCGGTCTCCGCCTACGCGCGGGCGGCACAGCAATTGAAGCAGGCGCAGATCCAGTTGGAAAAGACCCGACTGAGTTTCCTGGCCAACGCGACGCATATCACCATCGTGGAAGCCAAGAAGTACTACGACAATGAGGGCCGGCGCAAGCTGGACCTGGTCCTGCGCAACACCTCGAATCTGACGCAGGCCGCCTCAGCCCTCAGCCACCAGGACCCCAACCTTCCGTCCCAGGCGACCTGGCAGGATCCGGACCAGATCCGGGCCTTGCTCAACGTAGAGAACATCATCGTCTCCGTGGTCAAGGAGACCGCCAGCATCAGCAAGCCATACGAGGAGATCATCCCCGTTCTGCCATATGGACAGGAGAAGAAGGTCACCTTCGAGTTGCTCACCGACGTCGAGCAGGCGGGCGTCAAGCTCCAGTACCTCGATCAGACCGTCACGAACAGCATCTACCTGGAGAAGGAGTCCCTCCAGGAGACTCCCACGATGGTCGCATCCCAGTTCTCCCTGGAAGGTGAACTCGGCACGGACGTGCGCTACGATCTGAGCCTGGAGATGATCGCGACTTCGGATCGCAACTTCTCGCTGGCCGTGACGAATGTGCCGCCCCAGATCAACTGTTTCTTCGTGGACTCCAGCAGTGGCTCGCGCGTGACCAGTGTGCGATTCTCTGAAGAGGTCAGCAAGCATAGCCTCAGCCTGCGAGCCTCCATTCCGCGTAAGCTCGACGTCGGCATGATCGACAAGCGAATCGACTTTCAAGCCTGGGTGGCAACGACGGCGCAGGTGGACTTGATCAACAAGCTGAAGCGCCAGCACCCGGATGGGGCGGTGACCGATGACGATCTCGATCAAATTGGCGCCGGGCGGGTGGACCTGTCGCTCATCCCGAAAGGCACCGGCCGGCTTGAGATCCTCATCAACAATCTCTACACGGAAATCAAGCCGCAGGAGCCGGTGCTCATCCAGGCCGACCTGCACAACGATGGGACCCTGACTCTATTCAACATCGTCCCTGAGATTTCCCCGCCTCTACGATGGGAGGCCGAGGTGGAACCCAAAATCATCGAGCGGATGCAGCCCAACGAGCAGGTGAGCCTCCACATCCGGCTACGGCCGGGAGCCGACGTAGGCGTAGGCGAATACGAGGCTCAAATCGAGGCCCGGGGCCAATCTGGAAGCGAGACGATCGAAGCCCTCGAAAAGCGAGTGAAAGTGCGCATCAATGCGGAGACGAATATCAAGGCCAACCTCCTATTGGTGGGCGGCCTGGTGTCCCTGATCGTCGTCATCATGGTCTTCGGCGTCAAGCTCAGCCGCCGATAGCCGACAAGTGAAACACGGAGAGATGCAGTGTTCGGCACGTTGCTTGCCAAGGAGATTCTTGAGACGGTCCTCGACCTGCGATTCGTCGTGGCCACGCTTCTATGTGTGGTGTTGATTCCGCTGGGGATGTACGTGAGCCGGGAGGATTACGAGCAGCGACTGGCCGCCTACCAGCGGGAGCACGACACCTACCGCCAGCGCCACGGCACACCTGAACCGCCGGTGACCGGCCGGGAGGAGGCGCAGGGCTTCCGGCCACCATCTGTGCTGAGCATTTTCGCCTCCGGCCTCGACCCCTTTCTGCCGGACAAGGTCGCCACCTCCTACACGGGGTTGTTCCGCACCCTCAAAGAGGCCGGCACCGGCAATCCACAGTCGCTGCTGTTCGGAAAGGCCGATTTGCTATTCAACGTGACGTTCCTCGTGTCGCTGATAGCCCTGGTCTTCACGTTCAATTGCGTCTCCGGCGAGCGAGAGAGAGGGACCTTGCGCCTTGCGATCGCCAATTCCGTGCCGCGCAGCCGAATCCTGCTGAGCAAGATCGCAGGCAAGTACATTGCCCTCCTGATCCCATTCACTCTCTCGATCCTGATCGCCCTGCTCGTGTTGGGCGGTTCTTCCGTTGTACCGATAGGCTCGCCGCAGGTCTGGTTGACTGTCCTCGTGATTCTGGCGGCGACTCTGTTATTCCTGCTGGGCATGGTGTCCCTGGGCATCTGCATTTCCACCTTCACACGGCACTCGATGGGCTCCATCGTGCTGCTGTTTCTCGTGTGGGCGATGTTCCTGTTCGGCGTGCCCAAGATCAGTCCCATGCTGGCCGAAATCCTCCATCCGGCGGAGTCCGGAAGTGTCATCGACCTTGCGAAGCGGATGGCCAGGGAGGAGATCGAGCGAGAGTTTCAGAGGACCGAGAGAGAAACCATCGATGTCCGGTGGAAGGCAGA
>JAFGJR010000010.1 GCA_016928975.1 Sedimentisphaerales bacterium
AAGACACAGGCGAAGCCGAAGAAACCTCCGCGCGTCGAAGTAGTGGCGGCTGAGAAGACGCGGCTGGTGGAGCGTCTGGAGACCACGGGAAACATCGTTGCGGCCAACACGGCGACCTTGGAGGCCACGGTGGAAGGCCCGATTTCCTTCTGCCCCTGGCGAGAGGGCGACCGTGTGGACCGGGCCGGACAGAAACTGATTGAGATTGATCGGCCGCTTTATCGCCAGGAGCGTGCCGCGGCTGAGGCCGTGCTGGCTGTGGCCAAGGCAAAGCTGGCCGATCTCAAGGCCGGCGCGCGTCCTGAGGAAATCAGGCAGGCGAAGGAATCTGTTCGGCATTTCGAGGATTGCACCGAGTTTGCCAAGGCCGACCTGGACAGGATCAGGTCGCTGGTCGAGAGCGGCTCGCTCCCCGCGGAAGCTGTGGAAAAAGCCCGTGTCAGCTACGTGGCGTGCCACACACAGCTTGAGGCCGCCAAAGAGCAACTGGCGATGCTCGAAGCAGGGCCGACCAAGACTGAAATCGCTGTCGCTCAGGCTGCGGTTGATGAAGCCGCTGCCAGGGTCGGCCTCGCCCAGGCCAAGCTTGACGAATGCACGCTTAAGGCTCCTTTTGCAGGTATTCTTACCGAAGTTCTCGTCCGCCCGGGCGATCTGGCGCAGCCCCGAACGCGGCTGCTGAAGATGATGGATCCCTCGTCGCTGGTGGTGCGGGCGGGATTGCCCGAGAGTTGTGCCGCCGACCTCCACATAGGCACCGAGGCCGTGGTCCGCCTGGATGCATTCCCGGGAAAGACATTTGCTGGGCGGATCGAGCGGATCTACCCGCGTCTGGAATGGGATTCCCGCACGCGGATCATCGAGGTAAGAATCATTGACCCCGTCGACTTGATACCCCACCTGTTCGCCAGGATCTCTGTTCAGGGCCGAGTCATCGATGATGCTGTGGTCGTTCCGGATGCAGCCATCGTAACCACGCCAAGAGGGCATAAGACCGCCTACATCCTCAACGACGGCAAGGCGAGCCTGCGCACCGTCACGCTCGGATTAGAGCGGGAAGGTCGCGTGCAGGTCACTGATGGGATCCAGCCCGGCGAGATGGTCATCGTCGCAGGGAATCTCAACCTCAAGGACGGGGCTAGCGTGCAGTCAGGTATGGCGGTGAAGGCTCTGGCCACGGAGAAGACAACGGAGAGTAACAAGCCATGAGGATCACTGGTACCGCACTAAAGCGTCCTGTTGCCGCCACGGTTCTCACCATCGCCGTTGTGGCTGCCGGGCTGTTCAGCCTGACACAACTTGACGTCAACTACCTGCCCGACATCTCCTATCCGATGGTGAAGATTCACATCTGGTGGCGCGGGGCGACGGCGGACGATATCGAGAACAACATCGCCGATCCGCTGGAAGAAGTTATTGCCACGGTGGATGATCTCGATTACATCGAGTCCTCCAGCATCGAGGGCATGTACACGCTGCTGGCCAACTTCAAGTATGGCGTGGACGTGGAAGTGGCCTTCCAGGACGTCGTGGCTGCCATGGGCCGCGTCACCAAGAAGCTGCCGCGAGACATGGATCCGCCGGTGATCATCAAGGCCGACCCATCGCAACTGCCGGCTATTGAGGTGATGCTTACGTCAGACGAACACGACGCCGTTTGGCTTCGCGAGTGGGCCGATGAATGGCTCATCGACCGGCTGACAGCCGTGCCAGGCTCGGCCGGCGCCGAGGTGGTCGGCGGGCTGGAGCGAGAAATCCGCGTCCACCTTGATCCGGAACGTCTTCAGGCCTTCAAGCTTTCCCCGGCGCGGGTGGCCAAGGCCCTTTACGAAGAGAATGTCGAGACGTTCGCCGGCCGTGTGACCATTGAGCCTCGCGAGATCATTGTCAGGACCATGGGCGAATTCGAGGATCTTCAAGAGATCGAGAACGTCGTCATCGCGATAGGCTCTGGCGGTGAGGAAATCTATATCAAGGATATCGCCCGCGTGGAAGACGCGCACGCGGAGATGCGCATCGGTACGCACTTCAACGGCCGGCCCTGCGTCCAGTTCAAGGTGCTCAAGCAATACGCCGCCAACCCCGTCACCGTGGCCGAGGGCGTCAAGGCGCGCCTGGATGAACTGCAACGAGGCGGTGATATTCCACAAGACGTTCACTTCGCCTATGTGGAGGACGACGGCGTCTATGTGAGGAACGCCGTCAACAGCGTGAAGGATTCGGCGATTGTGGCCGCCGTGCTCGTGGTCCTTGTCGTCTATCTCTTCCTGGGGCGATGGCGGCAGGTGATCGTCATGGTCGTTGCCTTGCCGGTGACCCTGTTGGCCAACTTTGCCCTGATGAAGGCCGCCGACTTCTCCATTAACGTGTTCTCCCTGGGAGGACTGGTGGTTGCGCTGGGGGTGATTCTGGACAACTCGATCGTGGTTCTGGAGAACATCACGCGATTGAAGTCCGAGGGCGTGGAAGACTATGCCCTACGCGGCACGCAGGAGGTCGGCTCGGCCATCGTCGCCGCCACTCTCACGTTCCTCGTCATCTTCATGCCGTTCGTGTTCGTTCCCGGCATGGTGGCCATCCTGCTCAGCGAACTCGTCTTTGTAGTCGGCGGGGTCGTACTGATTTCCCTGTTGATTGCACTGACCCTCACGCCGCTTTTGGCCGACAGGCTGCTTCGCCGGGAGAAGGCCGGACGTTTGTCCCATGTGGCCAGAGCCTTTGACCGCGTTATCGGGTTCGGCCTTCGAGTCTACCAGCACTTGCTTAACGGCTGTCTGCGCATAAGGTGGCTTGTCGTTCTTCTTGCGCTATCACTGTTCGGCGCCGGGCTGTGGTTGGCCACACGCTCGGGTACCGAGTTCCTGCCGAAACTGGACGACGGCCGGGTCATGGTCAAGCTCAAGATGCCTAGCGGCACGTCCCTGGCCGAGGTGGACCGGATTCTGGCACGGGTGGAAAACCGGCTTCAGGACTTGCCCGAGATCGAGAGCAGGTTCCGCCTTTCCGGCGGCAGGGTCTTCGGGCTCTACACCCTGGAGGTAGGCAACGAGGGCAATTTGGATATCCAACTTGTTCCACGAAGCCAGCGCGACATCACCACCGCACAGTTCGTCAAGAAGATCCGACCCTGGGTTGCCGAGATGCAGTCGCAGGAGCCGGGCGCGAAACTGCCTGTCATGCCAAGACCTATCAAGGGCCTGCGCAAGGTGGGTGAGCAGGACGTGGAGGTCTACGTCAAAGGCAGCGACGCCGTATTGCTTTACGAGTTCTCGGAAAAGTTGGCGGCCCAGCTCGGCAAGACGCCGGGATTGTCCGGCGTGAACATCTCCATGGACATGACCAAGCCGGAGTACCGAGTGTATATCGACCGTGCCCGCGCGTCGGCGATGGGAATCTCCGTCAACCAACTGGCTACCACTCTGCGAACCCAGGTGCAAGGGCTCGCGGCCACTCAGTACCGCGAAGGAGTCGAGTACTATCCCATTCGAGTCATGGTCCCCGAAATCTCGCTGTCCAGCAAGACGGATGTGGAAAACCTGATCGTGGAGACTCGCCACGGCGAACCGATCTATCTGCGAGACATCGCCGAAGTCCGCAGGGCCGTAGGCCCTGTCGAAATCTCCCGAGAGGACCAAGTCATCAGGGTCATCGTTCGCGCCGACCCCGCCGGCGTGAGCGTCGGTGAGGCCTTGGCCCGCGCCGAAAAGGCCGCCATTGACCTCCAGCCGCCCCCGGGCGTCGAGGTTTCCATGGGCAGCCAAGCCCGCTTTATGAAGGAAAGCCGTCAAGTCCTGGGGCTGATCATCGGCTTTGCCGCCCTGTTTGCTTACGTGATTCTGGCCATTCAGTATGAGTCCTTTGTGTTGCCTTTCCTCATTATCGTGAACGTGCCCCTGGCATTAACCGGAGCCCTGCTCGCGCTGTCTTTCGCGGGGGCTTCGGTCGGCGTGACAGTGCAGATCGGCATCCTGGTCATGATGGGCGGCATCACGTCACAGGGCGTGGTCCTGTTGACCCTGGCCGAGGAATATCGCCGAGGCGGGCTGACGCCCCAGGAGGCCATCTGCAAGGCCGCCCCGACTCGTGTACGCCCGATCTTGATGACCCAGTTGACCACGGTGCTCGGACTGATACCGCTGGCGATGAATCTCGGCGAGGAAGGCGGCATGCTCGTGACGATGGCCATTGCCGTAATCGGCGGGTTGCTCTATTCGCTCCTGCTGACGCTGTTGTTCCTACCGGCGGCCTATGGACTGGTGCGGGCCAGACAACGAGGAGGAAAACCAGAAGAAGGTCTCGCTGGATGACTCCGGCCTCAGGGCCTATAATCCTCGGGAGAGACCGTGCGGGCTGCGCCCCGACCCATAAGGATAGGGCATCAGGAAGAAGGTGGCTGCCATGGTGGGTAAGCGCGTTTGCAGATGGTACGACAGCACCTCGGGCATGAAACGGGCCTTTGATCGCGGGTTGCTCGACAGAAAATGGATCGACGACTACTGCCTTCGCGGCGGCCAGGGGTGCGTCAGAAAACGGCGATTCGAGCATGAGGGCTACATCTCCCCCGACTACGTCCTGCCAGACGGCAGCGTGGACGAAACCCTGAAGAAGATCGTTGAGCAAGAGGGGGGCTTCTGACGTTACCAGCATACCGTCTCGGGATCAGGCAAAGGGGGGGCATTGCGCGCCACCGCCGGGCAGATCCCTCCGGCAAGCGGCCAATAAGGGCCTCGCTGCCCCAGCAGGTGTTATAGGAAAGGCTGTTTTGCCAGAACGTTGAAGACTGGCCACGCTCGAGCGATTATACGATCCACTTCCTTCTGATGTTCCGCAGGCTCACGGTGAACAGCACCACACAGAATACCGACAACAGGCCGAAATCCAGGGCCAGCGGCATGTGAGGCGACCGGTGGATTGAGGCGTGCAACACGTCCGCTCCGTACGTGAGCGGCAGGGCGTAGGACAACGGACGCAGCCAGGCGGGAAGCTGCTCCAGCGGAAAGAACAGGCCGCACAGGAAGATCATCGGGAAACGGAAGAAGTTCGAGAAGGTCTGGGCCTCGAAGACCTCCTTCACGGAAACCGCGATGAACAATCCGAGGAAGGTGGAGCTGACGGCGATCAGGATAACGACGGGTGTCAGGACGGCCCAGTTGACCGCCGACAGGTCCGTCAGAAACGACGCGATGAGAAGCGGCACGAAGGCGTTGACCACGCCGAAGAGGATCGCGCCGGTGGTTTTGGCCAGCATCAGGACCTCCAGCGAGATGGGGGCCAGCAACAGCCGCTCGAACGATCGGCCCTTCTTCTCGAACGTCACCGTTACCGAAAGCACGCTGGTCGTGCCGAAAAGAATGCTCAGGGCCACCAGCCCCGGGAGCAGAGTCGGCAGATTCTCCATCCCCAGCCCAGACCGAATGGAGAACATGGCGATCCAGACCAGCGGAAACAGCAGGCCCCAACTGATGTTCGGCGGCTTGAGATAGTACGACCGCATGTCCTTGGCCAGGATGTTCCAGAAGGCAACCCATGCTTTCATGCGCCACCTCCCATCTTCGCCTTTTCCTTCTCCTGCTTCATCGCGCCTGCCTCGATGCCGGTGACGCGGACGAACACGTCCTCCAGAGAGGGCCGCAGCTTCCTGGCCTCGGAGACCTCTGTACCGCAATCCTCCAGGAGCCGCACCAGCGGTCCCACGCGCACGGGCTCAGACGATTCGACGCGGATGCCGCCTCCGGTGACCGCTTGGCACTGAAGGTTGGGGAACTCGGCGGCGGTCTTCTCGCAGAGCCGTGCGGCGTCACCTGAGACGGCGAACTGCACCACGTGGCGCCCATCGGTCTGACGCATCAGCTCCTCGACCGTGTCAATGCGGACGATACGGCCCTTGACGATGAAGGCGATGCGGCGGCAAAGCCTCTCGGCTTCCTCGATGTAGTGCGTGGTCAGGAAGACTGTCGTTCCGCCGGCGTTCAGGTCGGCGATCATCTGGCGAATCTGCCGGGCGCTGGCCACGTCAATGCCGGTGGTCGGCTCGTCGAGGAAGAGGATCGGCGGGGCATGGATGATGCCGGCCGCGATGGTGAGCTTCCGCTTCATACCCCTGGAGTAGCCGGCGAATTTCCGGCCCGCCGCGTCCGACAGGCCGAAGCGCTCGAGCAGTTCACGGGCGCGGCTCGCGCGATCGGCTTTGGTCATGCCGTAGAGGGCCCCGCAGAAGCTCAGGTTGTCAAAGCCCGTCAGCTCAGGGTACAGGTTGCTCTCGTCTGGCACGACACCCATCAGGTGCTGAGCGGCCTTGGGGTTTCTGGAACAGTCGATGCCCGCGATGCAGATTTTGCCCTCGTCCGGGCGAGCCAGGCCGGTGAGCATATTGATGGTCGTCGTCTTGCCCGCGCCGTTGGGGCCGAGGAAGCCGAACAATTCCCCCTGGCCCACGTCGAAGTCAACGCCGGCCACGGCCTCGACCTCCCCAAACCGCTTCGTCAAGCCTCTGACCTCGAAGACGCTCTTATCATGGTCAGACACTTCCGGCCTCCTTCGGCACCATTGTCCTGCATCCGCGTGGCCCCGTGGTGCCAGGGCGTCCAATCTCCCGGCAGCCAGGTGGCTGTGCGTTGCCGCAGCGGTCCCGACTCATACGGTTACCAGCTTGTCGGAATCGCGCACGATCTCGTACTGGTCCTTCAGTGTCGAAAGCGGGCAGATCTCCGACCCGTTGGAATTGCGCAGTTTCAGACAGGCTCCGCAGGCGAGGAACTCTCCGCCAGCGTCCAAGACCTTCTGCGCCTGGGTTGTCACGTCGAACTTGGAGTCGTCGATCTTGTCAATGTCCACGCCTTTGCCGGACAGGAAGATGCGCACCTTGTCCCCCTGCTCCAGGCTGTAGAGCGCCAGGCGCAGGGCGTTGAAGACCGTCTCCGGGTCGGTCTGCGTGATGATCATGCCGAGGTTCATGAACGCTGCTCCTTCCGGCTGCCCTTGGGAAGGCAGGGATACCCCGCGACATCACCGTGGCACTTGCGCACTTGCTCAAGGGTGCAGTCCCGGGGTTTGCCTTTCAGCTTCTCCGGCCTCCGGCAGCCTTCCTTCTTTTCATTGCAACAAGACATCTCCGTCTCCTTCCATGTCCTTGCTGGCGCCATGCTCCGAGTCCAGCAACCTGTCGATTTCCTCTCGCCACGCGGTGAGAGTTTTTTCGTTCAGCCGATAGTGGACGAAGTAACCTCGCTTCTCGTCGATTACCAGGCCGGCATCGCGCATGATCCGCAGGTGCTGTGACACCGCCCCCTGGGTCACATCGAGCCGCGCCGCCAGGGCATTGACGCAGAGCACGCGCCCTTTCAGCAATTGCACAATGCGGACGCGGGTCGCGACTGACAAGACCTTGGCAATTCTGGCCAGATCCTTTGCGTTCATCATTAAAGTCTCCGCGCATATACTATCACAGCGCCTATGGACCGTCAAGCGAGTGCAAGCCGTCACTCCTTACAATCACACGAACGTGTTCACGGTCGAGCGGCGCTGACGCTGGCGTAATGGCGGGTTGTTCTCCGCCTGGCAGCGGGATGCGCAACACCAGTCGACGAACCTGTCGACCGCGTTGTGGCTACGCATCCCTGTGGTATCGCTGGTCACCGACTTGAGCCTGGAGACGATGAAGCTCGTCGGTCAGTTCGCGCACAGTATCGGCATAGGACGGGGCGTCGTACACGTTGCGCAGTTCACAAGGGTCCTGCTCCAGGTCGAACAGTTCCCACTCGGGCTCGAACGACGGCTCGCAGGCACCCTCTTGGCCAAGCGGGTCGCTGTAGTAGTAGATCAGCTTATAGCGCTTCGTCCGCACACCATAGTGGGCCCAGACGTGGTGGCAGCCGTCGTTGTGCATCCAGTAGCGATAGTACATGGCCGTCTGCCAGCTCTCTGGCGTCGTGCCGCGCAGCAGCGGCCGGAAGCTGCGGCCCTGGAACGACTCGGGAACAGGCGCCCCCGCCAGGTCGAGGAACGTGGGTGCGAAGTCGACGTTGGTGATGATGTCGTCGTTGACGCTGCTTGGTGCGATTTCGCGAGGCCAGCGGACGATAAAGGGCATGCGCAGCGATTCCTCGTACATGAACCGCTTGTCGAACCAGCCGTGGTCGCCGAGGAAGAAGCCTTGGTCCGAAGTGTAGACAACCATCGTGTTCTCGGTCAGGCCCTCGGCGTCAAGGCAGTCGAGCAGTCGGCCGACGTTGTCATCGACCGAGGCGATGGTCCGCAGATAGTCCTTGATGTAGCGCTGGTAGGCCCAGCTCTTGAGGGCCCCGGGGCTCAGGCCTTCGGGCGGGGCTGTTTTCCAGTCGTGTTCGGTCATGTCGCGGTCGATGCGCGTGCGGGCCGCCTCGGCCGCACGGGCCCGGTTGGCGTAATCGTCGTGGAACGTCTCGGGCTCGGGGATGTCGACGTCGTCGTACATGTGGGCATGCTTCTCGTCGGGCTCCCAGTGCCGGTGCGGCGCCTTGTGGTGCACCAGCAGGCAGAAGGGGCGCTCGCGGTCCCTTTGCCGCAGCCAGTCGAGCGATATGTCGGTGATCAGGTCCGTGACGTAGCCCTTGTGGACCCGCTTGCCGCCGGCGTCGATCATCTCCGGGTCGTGGTACAGCCCCTGGCCGGGCAGCACGCGCCAGAAGTCGAAGCCGGTCGGCTCATAGGCCGCACCCTGGCCGAGGTGCCACTTGCCGACAATCGCCGTCTGGTAGCCGTGCTCGCGAAGGACCTTGGGGAACGTCAGCAGGCGGTTGTCCATGTGCGTGGCGAGTGTGGTCACGCCGTTAACATGGTTGTATGTCCCGGCCAGGATCGTCGCCCGGCTCGGGGCGCAGATCGAGTTGGTGCAGAAGCAGTTGTCGAAGCGCATGCCGCCCCCGGCGATCCGGTCGAGGTGCGGCGTCCGATTGATGCGGCTGCCGTAGCAGCTCATGGCGTGCGCGGCGTGGTCGTCGGTCATGATGAATACGATGTTCGGCCTTGTCGTTGCCATGTCCATCTCCTGGTCGCAGCAATCGTACCAATTCACCTGCACAGCGTCATGCCGTACAGGCAGAAGGCAAGATACGCGGCCAGAAGCACGACGCCAAACAGAATGACGAGCCACAGGACCACGGGATGCCCTTGCGGATGACCGCATTGGCGGCAGAAGGGACTGAGGGGACTGACCTCCTTCCCGCAGGCCTTGCACTGCTTAAGCTTCGGATTTGCCATGACAGATCCTCCTGGTCGATTGGGCTTTCAGTCCCCGGCCTCTTCGGATCGCTGCTTTCCCCGATAGAAAAGCCTGTCGCCCGAGAGT
>JAFGJR010000011.1 GCA_016928975.1 Sedimentisphaerales bacterium
CAAAGAGAGATTGACATGATTCCCTTCATGCCTCCGGAGAGCGTGCGTGCCCGTAAGCCCCAAAACTCACGGCAGTGCCATTCGTACATGGTCCTCACGTGTTGGTGCTGGCCGTCTGTGTACTCGGCAGTTGTCTCGTGAGCCGGGCGAGCATCGTCGGGCCGTACGAAGTGGACAAATGGGCTTTGCATATCTGGCATCTTGATGAGCCTGCCGCGAGTGCCACGGTGGCGGATGCTGTTGCGTCGCAGCCTCTGACGCTGAATGTCACCGGCGCGCCTGTTCTGGGCAGCCCGTCGTTCGCCAAGTTCGGGACGTCGATCCTAACGGGCAACAACAACTATCTCAGCGGAGGTGTCCTGTCGCTGTCGCGGTTTACTTGGTCGGATGGTGCCTTCACGTTCGAGGCGATCATTCGCCCGGACGTCAATCCGCTGGCGGCCCCGAACAACATGAACATCATCTGCGGCGAGCGTGCCGGATCGGATCCTCGGTCGTGGCAGTTCCGGATCACCAACGCCGGACAACTGCACTTCATCCGGCTGCCCACCAATGGCGCCATTGAGAATTTCAACGCTCCGCTGCCTTCCTCAGGGCCTAATGCGGCGGTGGCGGGGCAATGGTATCACGTGGCCGTGACCTATACGGGCGTGCCTGCGCAGGCAGGCAACCTGAAGCTCTTCTGGACGCTGCTCGATGAGAGCCGCACCGAGGCGGCGCTGCTGGCGCAGTTCACCATGAACACCGGTCTCGGCGGCGAGCTGCTTTTCACGATCGGCACCAGCGGCCGCAACCCCGGTGGCGAAGGATTCCGTGGCCTGATCGATGAAGTCCGCATCAGCGGTATTGACCGGTATGCCGATGAAATGCAGTTCTCGGACAAGGGAGGCGGGATTGCCCCGAAGTTCACGGTGCAGCCAGCGGACCTGCTGGCCGGCTTCGGCGAGCCCGTGAAGCTCCAGGCGATGGCCTCCGGCACGCTGCCGATCACGTACCAGTGGCAGTTCAACGGCGCCAACCTGCCCGGCGAGGTGAATGACGTGCTGGCGATTCCGGCGGCGACGTTCGAACAGGAAGGAACCTACAAGGTCATCGCCACCAACGGGTATGGCAGCGCTACCAGTCAGGAGGCGAAGCTCACGGTTGGCGCCCTATTCTCAGAGCTCTTCAATACCGGCCAGGACGTGAACCTCGCGGTGCTGCCCGGCGGCTCCACCGATCTGCACTACGGGCTTCTTGAAAGCCCCGACGCCAACAACCTCGGTCCTCGCGCCACCGTCTGGAGCGATGACTACCCGGTCCCGGTGTTCGTCTACAACGGCCCGGTTTCCTCCTGGATCAGTGCCGTGGGCAATGCCGGCATTGTGCCCGGCCGGTACGTGTACCGTACACAGTTCCTGATTGACTCGGCGGATCCGTGCACGGCGGTCATCGAGGGCAGTTGGATGCTGAATACCACCGGCGATGACATTCTGTTGAACGGCCTATCCACGGGAATCACGAACGCCTCCGAGCTGCCGTACAAGGTGGCCGAGAGTTTCACAATCGACAAGGGCTTCGTGGCGGGCTTGAACACGCTTGACTTCGTCGTCACCAACTCCGGCGTCACGCCGCCGAACCTGTCAGCGTCGTACACCGGTCTGCGCGTTCAGCTTCGCGGTGTCGGCAAGGCGCTGGCGGCCGGCGTGCCCCAGATCGTCACGCAGCCTCAGAGCCGTGCCGTGCGGATCGGCGGCAAGACCGCGTTGTCTGTGGTTGCCTCAGGCCGACCGCCACTGTCGTACAAGTGGCTCTTCAACGGCAAGCCCATGACGGACCCGAATGCCGTGCGTCGGACGCTGCCTTTGAATTCCGTCAGTGCCGCCACGGCCGGCAGTTATACGGTGGTGGTTACAAACAGCTCCGGCTCACTGACCAGCGATGCGGCCGTCGTTACGGCTGTGCCGGAAAATCACGCCCCGGAGGCGATACCCTATAAGACCACAACGGTTCAGGATCAGCCGCTGGAGATCCCCGTTTCGCGGCTGCGCTGGAACATCAGCGACTCGGACGGCGACCCCACCTACTTCACCTCGGTCAGCCCGACCAGCGACGCAGGTGGGACCATCGTCGATTTGGGAGGCGCGAGCATCACGTACGTGCCGCCCGTTGGCTTCACCGGACAGGACCGATTCACCTACTCGATCGAGGACGAGGGGGGTGCTACGGCTGTGGGCGAAGTCCTGGTGGAGGTCGTCCAGCAGTAGAATCGGTTCACCCTTCTGCAATCGACCAGGGGCATGGGCGAACGCCGCGCAGGCCCCTTTCTGTTGCCTGGCTCAAGGCACCGGTGCGGGGCAAAGCTCGGCGTCGCCGCCAATATGCCTCCGGAACCGTCACCGGCCTCCTTCATCACTGTCCTGTCCTACCTCCCCAGCCTGCTCAGGCCAAGCTGCCAAGGTTTTTCTTGCAATGGGATAGGCAGGATTGGTATAAATAAGGCAGGTAGCACCTGCGATCGTCATTCTCAGAGGTCGGTGTTTGCGATGGCCTGGGACGGCGTGGCAGCCCGCACGAGAAGCATGAGGAGTCTGCGCCGTAAGAGTGTCCCATTTCATACGCGTTGTATCGGCGTAGTGTGATCCATCCACTGACCCTGTTGGGCCTATTCAAGGAAGGAGGTGCCTGAGATCTTGAAAGCTGTCCCATTCTCACGGAGACTCGCCTCTGATGCCTGTTCGCACGGAACCGCCGGCGCCCCACGTACTGGGCACAGGACGCGGCCGGCGAGAGTCTCCGGAGATCGTGGGGTGTGTGTTGACCCGGCTCTCGGTTGGGCAGGGTGTTCTCTGGACGCGCATGCACGACTATGTCACGGCCATGCAGCCTGCCCAGGGGCTTGGGTATTTCGTGTCGTCATGTAAAAGGAGGATCATTATGAGCAGAACACTGTTTTCTCTGGTTTGTGTCTCACTGTTGTCCCTGGCGAGCACCAGTCACGCAGTGGTCGTCGGCAACTTCGAAGGTGAGTTCGACGGCTGGTACACGGACCAGTGGACGAGCGGCGAGATTGCCTTCAGTCCTGTCGGGGCGACGTTGGGCTACGTGGCAATGCAGGTCACGGCCCCCGGCGACTGGCACAACGAAACCAAGGTGGACATGAAGCCCTATCGAACCAAACTGGCCGTCAAAGGCACCACCATCACGGCGGACATCACCGCTTTTGAGGCGGACCTGCCCGACGCCAACGCGCTGAGCGTCGAGATGGTGATCAACGCAGAGGGCGATGGCCAGTCTGGTCCCGGCAACACCGTCGGCTGGCAGAGTATTGGCTCGGTGAACATCGTGCTGGATGGGCAGCCTCACAAGTACACCTGGACGATCTCAGGTGAGCTGGCAGATAAGATTGCCAAGACGGACGGCAATATCTGGTGGTTCGAGCTTGCCCTCGCGTCGTGGACGAACGGCACGGCGACGAAGTTCTACATCGACAACATCGAACTGAATGACCCGGCCAAGAAGATCATCTATGTCACGAGCGTCAAGGACATGGACAAGAACGGCGCCCAGGACGACCTGAGCTGGGTGGATTGGCTCACGGCGGCGGGCTACGATGTGGATGCCCGCCCGGGCTACTGGAGTGATCCGCTGGATGCCAATGAGATCGCTGAGCTGGAAGCAGCCGACCTGATCATCGCCAGCCGCGGCATGAACACCGGTGAGTTTGATGGAGCGGAGACCGCCAAGTGGAATGCCGTGTCCAAACCCATCATCTGCACCAATGCATGGATGGTCAGAACCAATCGCTGGAAATGGATGAATTCCGGTGATGCGAGGAAAGACGCCGATTCCCCGATCCTGTTGGCTTGGAAGCCCGACCATCCTGTCTTCAAGGATGTCCCGCTGGATCCCGACGGCCTGGTGGAGATCCTGGATCCGAACGTCGCCTCCGGCCATACCTCGTTCCTCTTTGACATCCTTGATCCGGGCAACGGCACGTTGTTGGCTCAGTCGCTGGGCACCTACAACACCGCTTGGGTCGTGGAGTGGGACGCGAGCGTGGAGTACTACCCCGGCTCAGTTGAGGTGGCTGGCGGCAGGCGCTTGTTGTTCATGGCCGGCACCCAGGACGATCCGTACACCGTCCCGGACGGCAATATCGCCCCGGTCGGCGTGTTCAACCTGAACGAGGCGGGCCAGCAAATGTTCCGCAACGCGATCGAGTACATGCTCACCCCACCTGCGGGATCAGCCACGAACCTGCTGACCAACGGTGGCTTTGAGGACGGCACTCTCACGGGCTGGAACATCTACGGCAACGCGACTGGAACCGTCGTGACCGAGCTGGCCGGCGCCGCAGTTGCCGAAGGGGTCAAGGAAGGCACGTACTGCCTCTACGTGGAGGTCCCCGCCAAGACGACCAACTTCTGGGATGCCGGCTTGCAGCCGCAGGGGATCGTGTTCGAGAAGGACAAGAGCTACACGTTCTCCGTCTGGCTCAAAGCCAAGAGCGGCACGCTCGAGGTCAACATGAAGCCGGAAAAGGCGGCCGACCCCTGGACCGGATACGGCGAGAAGATGATGACCGTGACCGAGGAATGGCAGGAATACAGCGTCACGACGCCAGTGTTTGCAGCAGACACGGCGCCGGCTGGTTTCACGTTCCACATCGGCAATGCCGTGGGTGGCTTCTGGGTGGATGGCATGAGGTACTACGAAGGCGATTACGTGGAACCTTGATTTCGCAATGAGACAAGCAGCCTTTGGGCCTGTACTCCTCGTGGGTACAGGCCCTTTTCATATCCCATTCGCGGGCGCACACAAACCGGTGCCGATGGTTTGCCGGCTCGTGCACAAACCACGAGCGCAGAGCCCATCTCGGCCATTTCCTGCTGCAAGGATGTACGATCGTACTATGGACGATACAGCCGGATGTCGTCGAAGTACATCTGGCCTTGGCCTCCCACATCCGTAGTGTTGCCTCTCGTGCCGACGCCGATGCCAACCGTGTCCACGTTGGTGAGATCGACGCCGCGGTCGGCAAACGCCTGAAGGGGGATGACCCACTGCGACCAGAGATCTGTTGTCACCGCATTCGGATCGGGATGATAGACAAAGGCACTGTCGTTGAGAACGACGTACATCGGCTCCGGGGTGTTGGTGATCAGGCCAACATCCTGGTCTGCCCACGGCTTGTCGGTCCCAGTACCGGTAACCGTCACATTGGAGAAGACGCCCTTGCATGGTACACCGGAGCTGTGGCTGGTCACCGCCAGGCCAATGTAAATGGGCATCTTCATCGCCTGCGTCTTCAAATCGAACTGCTTCCACTGTGCCCCATCAGCAGACCGGGAGGCTCGGATCAGGCCACCGGACGTACGCTCCAGTTTCAGCCAGTACGGCGGCATGGCATTGGGATCCAGATCCGTCGTCCCTCGGACCGTATCCCCGCCGGATGTGGCGCGATTCTGGAACCGCAGACCCTTCGTCGGGTCGGGCGTCAACAGTAGCGCCGTATTCGGCGAACCCGCATCCAGTGAATCACGGATCATCACGCCGGCCTTGGAATCCTTGTTGACGTTCTCCAGACTCTCCACCTTCACTGTAATCATGCAACTGCCGCCGGAGACCTCCTTGAACGCGAAATGGAACTGGTCCGCTGTCGCCCAGATATCCGTCCCCGCCCCTGTCACCTCGTAGACCCCGCCGGCCTTCTGGACGAAACCGCCGACATAGCGTGGATATCCCTGGAACCACAGCGACAGAGAGACAATCCCCTCCTGGGTCCAGTCCCGCATCGACTCAGGCAACGCCAGTCTTGCCTCCGAGTACCTCTTGTCGTTGTCGTAGGAGAACGGCATGGACTGCTCGCCGCCGTGGGTGATGACGGTCTCGACATAGTGTTCGTCCGCCTCCCAATTCGGGTCGGGATGGCCGACAACCGATCCATTCCCCTCCACGTCCCATCCGTCTTTCCACGTGTCGAACACTCGGTTGGGTTCCTCGTCGCTGTAGCGTTCGAAGTCGTCGATCAGGAGGAAGTTGAGTATGGTGAAGCTCCAGACATTGCCCTTGACGACGGCGAAGTCCGGGGGACCGTTGACCTCATCGACTCGCCAGTAGTAGGTCTGGCCGAAATCGTAGAGGCAGCGGCAGCGATACCGTAGATCATTCGCATCCTGGCCTTCGCTGACCAGCACGCCGCGCGGATCATCAGCGCCGGCCTCGTTGACGTCGTTGAAATCGGTGCCGAAGTAAACGTCGTGCGTGTTGGCGAAGCTTCCCGGCCTCCAACTGAGGCCGGTCTCCCGCGGGACTTCTGTCTGGCCATCAGCAGGCGAGGGGGCGTATGCTTGCGGCTGGTTTCTGATGCCCAGCCCGAAGTTGATGGCTGCCTCCAGCAGCTTGTAGGCATTCTCATTCCAGGCGAGGTACGACAGCTCGTCAAAGCCCAGGCAGATGCGAATATCTGCCGCTTTCTGGAGACTGCCGTCGGCCGGAGGCACGGCCAGTTGCGCGCCCTTCTCGTAGACCCACAGAACGTCATACGTCACGCCGTCACTGAGGGTCGCTCTGGCCACCACAGTGGCCTGGTCGCCGGCTGCGCCCGTAGCGAAGCGAGCCGCCCCGCGAGAGCTCTCAAGCGCCGTCAGGACCGACACCGTCCCAGTAAGCCCACCGGCGAGGGGGTGGCCGGGCATCACAATCTCTATGTCCGTACTGGCCACCGCGAGCCCCTCACCTGTGCCGTGAGTCAACCCCATCTCATCATAGGCCCAGGCCTCGGCGATCACCATGGGCGTCTCGATTTCCGTGATCTCAAGACGGACCTTCGCCGAGCCTACAGATTCGGAGATGAAGACCAGGTCTGCCGCCGCTGCCGCTTCTTCCGTCTCTTTCTCTGCCACATCGTCATCGAGATAGGTGACCGTGTGGCCAAGGCCCTCCATGAACGCCTTGAGGGCGTCATCTCCCGGTTGCATCACCGGATCCATCGCGGAGATAAACAGGATATTGGCCCCCGCAGCCATGCTGGCTGACAGGCCAAGGGTTATTGTTGAAAACAGAAACGTCCTCACCCACGTGCTACCCGACATGGCTGTTCCTCCAACAAGGTTGTTTCCAGTTCAGTTTAGTATGCCTTGAACTGCTGCATCCACTGGGGCCAATCGCTCTGTATAACGCCGCCGGCGGAGGTCCACGGCCCCGCCCGGTTGTACCCTCGATGCCAGTTCAGCGTCCAGAGCTCCTTCATGCCGGCAATGCGAACGCTGTAGTCGAGAAAGACGATGTTGATGCGCTGCTGATGGCGGTCAAGGCAGAACCGGTTCATCGCGTTGGCATCGCTTGTGTCCTGCCAGTCGAAGTACTGCGGAGGCGTGTCGTCGCTGTCGGGCCAGCCACACCAGAAATAGCAGTCCATGAACAAGGGGATATCGTATGCACCGCTGACGTTGGGCGTCCGCCAGAACCTGTCGGCAGGCTTGTACGTGAGCGCTCCTCTCGAATCGGTGGTGCCGGTGTACGGCACATAGACATAGCCATTGATCCCGAAGCTGCCGTAGAAGCCAATCGTGCGCCCGCCGCTCGCGTCCCAGGGTGGGATCTTGCCCCAGGCCGTGAATGTGTTGCCCCACCAGGGCACCCCGCTCGCCATCTCCGGGTTGGCCATCTTCGTCACCAATGAACAGAGTCGGATGTCCTCGTTGCTGAGGTAGTAGTCCTTCAGCACATCCATCCACCGACCGCCGCCGCCATAGCGTGTGTTGAACTGGCCGTTGTTGTCGTCGGTGTACATGGCAAAGATCGTGCCCCACTGTTTCAGTGCCGATTGGCACATGACATTCTTGGCCTGCTTTCTCACGCGCTGCAATGCCGGCATCAGAATCGACATCAGCAGGGCGATGATCGCAATGACGACCAATAGCTCAATGAGGGTGAATGCTCTCTTTTGGCGCGACATAGCGAGTTTCTCCTGTTCTATCGCACGTTCTCTGAGGCCGGATCGCGCCGACGAGATACGTCGCGACCCCATTGGTTCTCAGTTGGTTACGGCCGGTATAGTCGAACATCGTCGATATACAGCAGACCGGAGCCACCCGGCGTTTTCGCATCGCCCTTCGTGCCGACTCCGATCGCGAAACTGGTCACGTCAGACAGGTTCGCGCCCTGGTCGGCAAATGCTTGCAGGGGGATCCGCCACTCGGTCCACGTCTCTGTGAGTGTGGTATTCGGGTCATCGCGATATACGACGGCGCTGTCGTTCAGGGCAACGTAAATCTGCGTCGGGTAGTTGCTGTGTATGCCGATATCCTGATCTATCCACGGCTTGTCGCTGCCCGATCCTGTAACGGTGACATGGGAGAAGACACCCTCACATGCGACGTTGGCGGCGTGGCTGGTCACAGCCAGACCGACGCACGCCGGCGAGGCCATGGCGACACTCTGCAAGCTGAATCGCGTCCAGGTCGCGCCGTCCGGGGAGTGATACGCCCTGACCAGTCCGCCGGCGGTGCGCTCCAGTTTCACCCAATATGGCGCCGTCAGGTCAGCGGCGAACTCGCTGGCTGACGCGGCGGCTGCCGTCAGACGCCACTGGAACCGGACCCCTTGGGTCGGCGTGACGAACACGCCGGCATAGCGAGAGTTCGGGTCCAGGTCGTCACGGATCATCACGCCGGCCTTGGCGTAATCGTGCGTCGCCGATACGCTTTCCACCCTGGCCACGATTGAGATTGTAGCGCTGGCCGCCACCTCTTTGTACGCGAAATGGCACTCATCAGCCGCCCCCCAGATGTCTGCGCCTGCGCCGAGCATAGTATACGTGCCGGTCGGAGCCTCCGTGAAGCCGCCCTGGTAGGCCGGATACCCTCGGAACCAGAGGGACAGCTCCTGCACGTCGTCCGTTGTCCAGTCCCTGGCGGCGCCGTCGAGCGTCAGGACCGTCTCGGAGTACTTGTACTCCGTGTCGTAGTTGAGCGGCATCGATTGGAGGCCCTTGTGAAGGACCGTCGTGCCGGCATAGTGCTCTCCAGCGTCAAGGTCCGGATCGATGTGGCCTACGATGGCTCCGTTGTCGTTTGTTCCCCATCCGTCGGCCCACGTCTCGAAGATTCTGTTTGGCTCGGTATCGGTGTATCGCTCGAAGTCATCCACGAGGATGAAGTTGACAATCGTGAAGCTCCAGAGGGGCCCCTTGTACATCGTCGTCCCATCGGCCTCGATCTCGTCGACGCGCCAGTAGTACGTTTCGTTGTAGTCGAGCAAGCCGGGCAGGTCATAGGCGGGGGGCGTTTGGCCTCCGCTGACCAGCACATCTCGTGCATCCGCTACGGTGGCCTCGTTGACATCGTTGGCGTTGGTCCCGAAGTACACGTCATGCGTCCGGGCGGTGTCTCCCATCATCCATCGTAAGGAGGCGTCGCGCACCACTTCCGTGACCTTGTCGGCCGGTTCGGGCAGGGACGCGGGATAGCTTAGAGCCAGAATCCCTTGTGTGAGGGATTGGATCTCCTCGGCTGTCAGCGCCCGGCCATAGATCTGGAATTCGTCGAGCAAGCCATTGTACGTCCGGCTGCCGTTGGCCATCTGGCCGATATATATGTGACTCAGCGCATAGCTTCTGTCGCCCTGAGGCAACTCGTGCAGCAGGGCGCCGTCCAGGTACATCTTCACGTTTGCGTCCTCGTTGCCCCACGTGCACGCGACGTGGTGCCACTGGCCATCCGGCATCAAGATCGGGTCGATGGGCTCGGCGGCCGGCTCGGATTTGTTTGGATCGGAGTACAGATGAAAGTTCGGGTTGTTCTGACCGGCAAAGCAAAGCTCGCCGCCTTTCCAGACGTTGGCGGCCACGGCCTCCGTGTGAATGTGCATCTCATTCTCCGGGCCAAAACCACCTCCAGTGGTGTTGTCGCCACCCCACCAGATCGTGTTGATCGCCCCTGCCAGGCTCGGCTGGTTCATCCAGAAAGCCACCGTGCCCGCGTCCGACCGCAATCCCAGCGTCTCCGCCGGGATGGTAATGCCGAAGGTGCCGTCGAATGCCAGTGCCCCGTCCAACCATCCCTCGGGCACCCAGTTCACATCGACGGTGGTTGCCGTGGCACTGACTGCCGCGATCACCCCATCGTTGCCTTTGCCACTGGAGTCGACGGCGATAGTGCCGGCAGTCTCGTCAAATTCGTAATGAACCAGCAATTGTGCCGACGCGCTGCCTGCCACAGTCAGCAGCAGGACAAGGCAGATCAGGTGGGCAGGTTTCTTCGACATGGGGTCCTCCTTCGAGTGTGGTTAGGTCAAGATGTTGTGGACAAACGCGCATTGCTCTCACTCACCAGGATGCCGTCTCTGCAGCACCACGTCTCGCAGGCTGTGTGATCCTGATGATGGCAGATCGCCCCGAGCTCGCGCATAAGACCCTTCTACCGTGGTTTCCCTGCCTACACCGGTGTCGGTGAATGCTACGGACAATCGCGAGCGAGGCACAGCCGGGCGCGTAATCTCGCGCTGCTAGTCAAAAAGCCTTGACTGATGGCGAGCAGGTCGACACCTATACCCTTAGTGTGTACCACATTGAGAGCCACTCGTCAAGAGGAATGGTCCTTGTTTCATCCGGAATCTGTGCAGAATTGTGGTCAGGGGGAGGTGCAGGGTCCAGCCTGCGCGGCCCGTGGGTGCAGGCCCCTCCTACATCGTCGTTTGCAGGTAGGTGGTCAGATTGATGTCCGCGTTGGCCAAGCCGAGCTTGCGCCGGATTCGTTCCCTGTGCCGGCTGACGGTGGCGGTGGATACGCCGCGGGTCTCAGCGATCTCCTTGCTTCGTAGCCCGGTCCGGATCATGTTGCATACACTGATCTCTGTCGGGGTCAGGGCGCGGAACTTGTCCGTCAGTTGGTTGATGAATGGCGAGGCTACGTCCATCAGGTTGTCTCGCAGCAGCTCCACGTAACGCCTCTGCGGGGCGGGCACCTCCGTCAGCAGAGCGTACACGATCGGCATGAGGACTTTCTCCACGTTGGCCTGGATATCCCTGCGAATCTTGAGTTTCTCCTCCTCAATCCGGGTCAGCACAGCCTTGAGGGCCGCATTTGCCTCGCGCAGGGCCTCGCGCTCCACGACCAACTGCTTGTTCGTCTCCTGGAGTCTCTGTTCTGCAGACAGCCGCATCGCTACGTCGCCGATATGCTCGACCACTGCGTCCAGCAGCGCTCGCTCCTCCCGCAGGAATGGCCCCTCATACAGTGCAGGACGCTCGTCAAGATAGAACACCTCCACCTGCCCGGCCGCCTCGCCGAACACCGGGATCTGAGCCGCCTGGCGCCACCTGGTGACCTTGAAAGGGTCGGTCTTGTATGTACTGCCCTCAAAGCTGATGCGAGCGCAGGTGACCTCGGGGTATTGCCAGGCCGGGGGCAGGAGCGAGCAGACCCGCCGGAGGAACTCGCCCATCGAACTGGGCCCGCTCTCGCTGAGGCGCGTGATCCCGTAGAGACAGTTCAACTCCTTGATTCGCTCCCTCAGAGCAATGACGATCTTGGAGGGGTCCACTTCCTCGCTTTGAGGGATGACGGACCGCATCGGATTGTCTTTGCCAAATCGCGGCAGGGGGCCGAGAGGCTTCCTGGACGGGCGTTTCTTCATGGATCGAACCCTCGACTGCCTATCACGCAAGTGCAATCAATAGGCACTAACGGCGCACCATACTGCCTATGCTATATAGGCATTCCAAGTGCATATTACCCGTATTCGTCTTTCCTTTTGTATCCGGTATGCTCGTTCATGTCAAGTGTCAACCAGTATTCAGTCTCTGTGTGTCGGTGCATTTGAACGGAACATCAAGGGAGGCAACCATGTCAAGTGAGGTGCTTGAGAGAATCCTGGAGGGCCGGCGCAGCCAGCCGCAGCAGCTCGTCGAAGTGCTTCAGGACGTGCAGGAGGCCTTTGGATTCATCCCCCAGGACGTGATGGTGACGGTCTCCAAGGAGCTCGGAGTCCCGGTGATCGAGGTCTCGCGGGTCGCCAATTTCTACAAGGCGTTCTCGCTGAAGCCTCGTGGTAAGCACGTGATTACTGTGTGCATGGGCACGGCCTGTCATGTCCGTGGGGCGATGCGCATGCTGGACGAGGTCGAGGGCCAGCTCGGCGTCATGCCCGGCGAGACGACGAAAGACGGCCTGTTCACCCTGGAGCGGGTCAACTGCCTCGGCGCCTGTGCGCTGGGCCCTGTTGTCGTCCTTGATGGACGGTATCATGGAAAAATGACGCCGAACAAGCTGCGAAAGCTCATTCAGTCGGTGCAGGTCGCTGAGAAGGAGGTGACTCGTGGTAGCTAAACTCAAGACGTTTGCCGATCTCACCGCCGCACGCGCGTCCGCCCAGGCAAAGAGGAACAAGGCCCAAACGGTGACGATGTGCTGCGGGACCGGATGCCAGGCGTCCAACAGCCAGAGAGTGGCCGAGGTGGTCAAGGCTGGACTTGCAGCCGCAGGTCTGACGGGCACCGTCGATGTCCGCCTGACCGGCTGCCACGGCTTCTGCGAACAGGGGCCCATCATGGTCATCGATCCGGCCAACATCCTCTACTGCCACGTTACGCCGGAGGATGTGCCGGAGATCATCGCGAAGACCGTTCGCAATGCCGAGGTGATCGAGCGACTCTTGTATGTGGACCCAACCACGGGCAAGAGGATCACGAGGGAGGCCGACATCCCGTTCTACAGGGCGCAGGATCGGACGCTGCTGGGACAGAATCGCCGGGTCGATCCATCCAGTACCGAAGACTACATCGCCATCGGTGGGTATTCCGCGCTGGCCAAGGTCCTTGGCGGCATGTCGCCGGAAGCGGTGATCCGCCAGATCCAGGAGTCCGGCCTGCGAGGCCGTGGCGGCGGAGGCTTTCCGACCGCTCGGAAATGGGCCGAATGCAGGGCCGCCACCGGCGAGGAGAAGTACGTCATCTGCAACGGCGACGAGGGCGACCCCGGCGCCTACATGGACCGCAGTGTCCTTGAAGGCAACCCACACGCCATCCTGGAGGGCATGCTGATCGGCAGCTATGCGGTCGGCGCCAATCAGGGATACATTTACGTTCGCAAAGAATATCCACTGGCCGTCAGCAACGCCCGAAAGGCCGTTGAGCAAGCGCGGCAGTGGGGCCTGCTCGGCGAGAATATCCTCGGCAGCAGCCACCGCCTTGAGGTCGAGATCGCCCGGGGTGCCGGCGCGTTCGTCTGCGGCGAGTCCACGGCCCTGATGGCCTCCGTCGAGGGCAGGGTAGGCGAGCCGCGACCCAAGGACGTGCACACCGTTACAGACGGCCTGTGGCACAAACCCACCTGCCTCAACAACGTCGAGACCTGGGCCAACGTCCCCATGATCATCAACAACGGCCCCGCCTGGTTCGCCGCTAAGGGTCACAACGGCAGCACCGGGACGAAGATCTTCGCCCTGACCGGTCGGATCAAGAACACCGGCCTGGTCGAGGTGCCGATGGGCATCTCGCTCAAGACCATCCTTTACGATATCGGCGGAGGCGCCGCCAACGGCGTGGCCATCAAGGCCGTCCAGACCGGTGGCCCCTCCGGCGGCTGCCTACCGGCGGAGAAGTTCGACTCGCCGGTCGACTTCGACACGCTGGCCTCGATGGGCTCGATGGTTGGCTCCGGTGGCATGGTCGTGATGGACGAGCACACTTGCATGGTCGATGTGGCCAAGTACTTCGTGGCGTTCCTCCAGGATGAGTCCTGTGGCAAGTGCGTTCCGTGCCGGCTGGGCCTGGAGCGGATGCTGGAGATTCTAACGGACATCACCGAGGGGCGGGGCACGCCCGAGCAGCTCGATGTACTCGATGATCTCGGCGATACGATGGCTCAGACGTGCATGTGCGCGCTGGGCAAGACCGCGCCGAACCCGGTGCTCTCGACCCTGCGGTACTTCCGCAAGGAGTACGAGGCGCACATTCACGACAAATCCTGTCCGGCCGGAGTCTGCCGGCCCCTGATCCGGTATTCGATCGATCCGGCCGTCTGCACCGGCTGCGGGGCGTGCCTCAAGGCTTGCCCGCACGGGGCCGTCAGCGGCGAGCCGAAAAAGCCGCACTCGATCAGTGAGGGCATCTGCACCCACTGCGGCATCTGCAAGGACACCTGCAAGTTCCAGGCCATTAGCGTTTGCTGAGGAGACTACGATGCAAGATCGCGTCACAATTACCATAGATGGGGCCATAATCCAGGCGGTCAAAGGGGCCTCCATCCTCGATACGGCGATGGAATACGGCATCTGCATCCCGCACCTGTGCCATTATCCCGGCCTGTCGGATATCGGGGTCTGCCGCCTGTGTATCGTCGAGAACATCGTCGACGGCAAAGCGAGAGTCACCACCTCCTGCACGCTCAATGCCGCCGAGGGCATGGTCATCCTGACGGACACCGAGCGGATTCGCCGGCTTCGGCGCAACATCGCGGAGCTGCTCGTCGCGCAGGCGCCGAACTCGCGGGCGATCCAGGATATCGCTGTGCGGTGCGGTGTCACCAAGGTGCGCTACCCGTTCCACAACGACAACTGTGTCTTGTGCGGGCGGTGCGTGCGGGTCTGCAGCGAGATGTGGCAGGCCAAGGCCCTCGGCTTCATCGGCCGGGGCAACCACCGTCGCGTTGGGTTCCCCTTCGGCAAGAAACCGGACTTCTGCAAGACCTGCAACACCTGCATCGACATCTGCCCGATGACAGTCGTGCCGTGCATCGGCCCGATGAAGAAGGGCGAAGAACGCCTCTGCAACGGCTGCGAGGGGCAGCTCACGATGACCAAGAACATCACCGACACGTGCGTCTGGTGCGAGCTGGGCAAAGGTTTCCAGTGCACCCGCCAGGTCCAGGCCGCCGGATCGAGATAGACGAGAGTCGAAAAGGCAAAGATCAAAGTCTTTGACGTTGGATGCGTGATTTTTGATTCTCCCGCGGAGGTGGCGATGCTACAATACTGTCCATGCCCAAGGATATGGACCTGGACAAGGCGGTTCGTCAACAGATCGAGATGGAAGGCTTCTTCACCGGGTTTGCTGTCAGAGGGGGTAGAGACACACAGTCTTCCGTCTCCACGAGGGACGAATCGTGCGCTCCCGCCGAACAGCCTACGCCTCCGTGCCAGCGAAGCGGGCTCGATCCTGCCGAAGCCGCCAGGGAACTTGATGCGCTGGCCGCAGAGGTTCGGCAGTGCCGCCTGTGTGGGCTCGGCTCCTCGCGGACCCACGCCGTGCCAGGCGAGGGCAATCCCCGGGCTCGCATCATGTTCGTTGGTGAAGCGCCGGGGGCTGACGAAGACGCCCAGGGGCGACCGTTCGTCGGCAGGGCGGGGCAGCTTCTCGACAAGATCATCGCCGCCTGCGGCCTCAAACGCGAGGACGTCTTCATCGGCAACATCCTCAAGTGCCGGCCTCCGGAGAATCGCGATCCTCGCCCTGACGAGATCATCAACTGCCTGCCCTATCTCCAGAGGCAGATCGAAACCATCGATCCGGATGTCATCGTGGCCCTGGGGGGCCATGCGGCCAAGACCCTGCTCAATACCGTCAAGCCCATCGGCCAACTGCGCGGCCAGTTCCACGAGTACTACTCCGGCATCGGCCGGCCCCCGATCAAGCTCATGGCCACGTTCCACCCCGCCTATCTCCTTCGCAACTACAGCGAGGAGAACCGCCGATACGTTTGGGAAGACATGAAGAAAGTCCTCACCGAGCTCGGCCTGCCAGTCCCCGAGCGTGGCAAGAGCTGACCCGCCCGTATTTGAAACCGCTGATAGACTCTGATGAACCCGATGACCCCGCATTGGGCTTCGCCGTCGGTTCAACCGGAATCGGCTCACACAAAGACACCAAGGCACGAAGAAGAGCGCGACGATAGCGTGCTACGCACGTCGTGGCTCTGCGGCTTCGTGTGAGGTCCAACTTCCATCAGCGTTCATCCCCGCTCATCGGCGGTTCCGCTTTCGATTTTGCCCTGTAGTCTGGCAGTTTGATTCTTGATTTTTGATCTACGGAGACGCCCCGTCGCCTTGCTCCCACCACAGGCGCGGGCACCCCATTCTACCATCCGCCCACAGGAGAATCCATTGTCGCGACTATGGATTTCTGGCATGACCGGGCGCGTTCTTTCGCAATTCGCGACGCGCCGGTCGCAAAATTCCCCAGTGGATGCCCTTTTCTACGTAATGGCGGCGTGATTCATGCGTCTGATAGGACAGAGTCGCAGGGAAAAAGCGGGTGAAGACTGCCGCCCCGTAGGCGAACTACCGTTGCTCTATGGAAAAGGCACCCGTTTTTTGATATAATGAAGGTTTGCAGGTCTCTCGGAGGCAGGAATCCCTGGTGGACTTGGTTCTCTGCCGTGAGAGCTTACGGGAAAGGGAGAATCTATGAAGAGGGTCGCACTCACAGCCATCGTCGCATCGTGTGTTTTCGTTGTCCCCGTCTCCGCGGCCACGTCGAGGGTCCCGGGCGAGTACCCAAGCATCCAAATGGCCATCCAGGCCAGCAACCACGGCGATACGGTCCTCGTCTCACCGGGGGTGTACTACGAGACGATCAACTTCGTCGGCAAGAACATCGTCGTGACGGGCACAGACCCGAATGATCCCAAGATCGTGGGGTACACCATCATCGACGCCGATGGCGACGGCTCGGCCGTCACTTTTGAGAATGGGGAGACCTCCGCGGCCGTGCTGACCGGTTTCACCATTACCGGCGGCTTCGGTACGCTCAACAACGGCATTGAGGGCCAGGGGATGGGGAACGTCTTCTGGGGAGCCGGCATCTACTGCATCGACTCCTCGCCGACGATCACGAGGAACATCATTACGCGCAACTACGGCCCCACAAGTGCGGATCTGGCCGGCGGCGGGCAGGGCGAAGCCAGCTACGGGGGTGGCATCGCGGCCATCTTCTGCAGCCCCATCATCACTCACAACACTATCCGCAACAACACCGGCCTGATCGGCGGCGGACTCATCCTGTACATAGGCAGCGCGGTCGTCGCCAACAACGTCATCACCGACAACTCCAGCTACATCGGCGGCGGCGTGATCCAGATTGGCGGCTCCCTGATGTACAACACGATTGCCAACAACGATTGCGACATAGGGGGCGGCCAGGGCATCGGCGGCAACGTCTATGCCCTCTTTGACCCCCAGTTCGGGCGTATGGAAGTCGTCGGCAACATCATCTCCGGCGCCCTGTCCGGCGGTGGCATTCTCTGGCGGGGCGACATGGCTTCGGACGTCTTCCGATACAACAACGTCTGGAACAACGCCATGGCGAACTACATCGTCATGGACGCCCAGACCGGCGCCATCGAGCTCGATGGCGACAACGACCGAAACGGCACGATGGGCAACATCAGCCAGGACCCTCGGTTCGTCAATCCGCTCAACAGAGACTATCACCTGACCTTCGAATCGCCTTGCATCAATGGGGGCGACCCGGGCTATGCCTTTGCCGAAGGGCAGATCGATATCGACGGCCAGCCCAGGGTTTATGGCTCTCGAATCGATATTGGCGCCGACGAGTATGTGGGGTATGTGCCGCCTGTCGCGTTTGCGGGCTATGACCAGCATCTGCTCAAGCCCCTCGAAACCGTCACTCTCGATGGTTCGCAGAGTTCCTTCTACGACCCATGCAGCATCAAAACGTTCCGCTGGACACAGGTCGACGGCGCGCCAGTGGTGCTGAGCGACGCGAATTCCGCAACACCAACGTTCCTGCCGGAATCGATGGGCGAATACGCTTTCGAGCTGGTGGTGGCGGACGACAGGTACGCAAGCGATCCCGATCGGGTCGTGGTGCTTGTGGCGGACAACCAGCCGCCCATTGCGGACGCGGGACCTGACGGGGTCTGGGAGATGCCGGGCCGTGCGGTGCTGGACGGGAGCGGCTCGCACGATCCCGACCGCGTGGACCGGCTCCGTTACACGTGGACCCAGGTAGGCGGGCCGCCAGTGGAACTGAGCGACGCCGATACGGCGAGGCCCTCTTTCGCCTGTGACGTAGAGGGACAGTACGCCTTTGAGCTGGTCGTGAGCGATGGTTTTGTGACCAGTCAACCCAGCCAAATGCAGGGGGTCACTGTTGGTGTCACCAAGGCCCTACAGATGAGAAGCGTCGCGCCGGCGACAGAAGGACCGGCCTACTACCCCGACATCTCCGGAAGCAAAGTGGTGTATGTGACGGGGCTGACCGGCGGGGCGTGGCAGATTGCCTGCAAAGACCTGCATACCGGTGCGGCGGAGCAGTTCACGGCCGGCGGCGTGAATCTACAACCGAAGGTGGATGGTGATCTCGTCGTCTGGTCGGGCGGCGCCTCCTTCGGCGTCACGGTCAGCCCGCAATGTGCCGGAGTCTACATCCACAACCTCACCACCGGCGTTCAGCAGACGTTGCGAGCCGCGACAGAGACCAGCTCCTTCAGCCATCCGGCGGTCTCAGGCAACAAGGTGGTGTGGGTCGAGCACCGGGGGCTCGATAGGAACAACGCTGATACATGGTACAACATGCCGTACGATATCTGCGGCGCGGATGTCAGCGATCTTCAGAAGCCCCGGTTCTTCACCATTGCCATCGGCGTCGGCCGGCGGGATCCACTGCCCCTGACGAATCTCACCGGCGACAGCGATGTCCTCGACATCTACGACGATATGGTCGTCTGGGAAGCGCAGGGTGATATCTACGCCGCTTACATACATGACACGAACGACATTCGCGTCTGTGCGGTGTGCGACAACCCGGCCCGCCAGTACGACCTCGCAATTTCCGGGCGGCTGGTCGTGTGGACCGATGAGCGGAATGATGAAGGGGACATCTACGGCGCCGATATCTCTGATCTCGATGACATCAGGGAGTTTGTCGTGGCCAGAAAGCCCGGAGTCCAGTGGCAGCCGGCGATCGATGGATGCCAGACTGTGTATGTCAACGGCAGTGGCTTCAGCGGCTCGGTCGGGCTCGCCTGCGTCACCCGCAAGCACGGCGTCCTGAACGTCGATCTGGCGGAGATTCAGGGGGGCGCCATGCCCGTGCTGGACGGTACGGCGTTGATCTGGCTCCAGGGGTCGAACAGCTCGATCCAGGGGGCCGTGCTCAGCTTTGGATACTCCATCTTCGATGGTCGGGTGCAGAATGCACAGACAAGCAGAAGGTACGACTTCGTCCAGCACGCGATCAGCGACGCTGGTCCGGGTGAGCAGATCGTCCTCGAACAAGGCGCGTACCTGGAAAAGATCGACTTTGCCGGCAAGGCAGTGACAGTGCGCTCGGTTGACCCGGCGGACCCGGCGGTCGTATCCGGCACCGTGCTCCAGGGCCGAGGCACCCTCGTGACCTTTGCCCGCAGCGAGGACGTCAACAGCGTCCTCGACGGGCTAACGATTCTGTGGGGCAGCGAGGGCATCTGCTGTTACGGTGCATCTCCTACCATTCGACGATGCAACATTACGGCCAATCACGGCGCCGGCCTGCGATTGGAGAACCAGAGTCGTGCTCTGATCGCTGATTGCCGCATCACGGCCAATGATGGGGCGGGTATCGAGATGTCCGCCACACAGCAGGGGCGCGCCGTCCGATACAGTCAGGGTACCGTCCGCAACTGCATCATTGCCGCCAACCGCCACGAGGGTATTCGGGGCGGAAAACCGACGATCACCAATTGCACGATCGTCGAGAACTGTGGCGAGGGCATTATCGCTACGGTTCCTACGGTGACGAACTCGATTGTCTATTTCAACAACAGCCAGGGCGATGGCACTCAGATCAACAGCAACTTCGCCACGGTGACATATTGTGACGTTGAAGGCGGCTGGCCAGGCGATGGGAACATCCAGGAGGACCCGCTGTTCGTGGAGCTGGGTCACTGGGTGGGTGCTGACGAAGCCACAGGAGATCCTGGTGCATGGTGGTCAGGCGACTACCATCTCCAGAGCCAGGGCCTGCGATGGAATGCTCAGACTCGCTCCTGGGTCTCGGATCCTGCCACCAGCCCATGCATTGACGCAGGTGATCCTGCCTCGCCGCTACTGGACGAGCCTGTGAGTGTGACTCAGCCTGGCGGCGAGCCATACCCGAACACACGGATCGACATGGGCGCCTACGGCGGTACACCTGAAGCCAGCCTCGCTCCGGTCTCGCCATAGGTTGTCCGGTGGTCAACTTATGGCCGGTCCCACTGGCAAGCCAGCGCACTTGCCGGTGTCACTCGTCGTGTATGTACGCCTGACGATCGGAATGGCATGGTGTCAGCGCCGGGCTGTGGTGCGCGACGTGCGTTAACGACTGGCCTGTAACATGTCTTTGAGCCGCTGCAACTCGCCGTCTTTCATGTGATAGCTGTGCTCGAAGTCAGGGAAACGACCTGTCTTCACTTCCCGAGCGTACGCTTGGATCGCCTCAACCGCCCGACTGCCCAGTTGGTCGTATGCCTTTGTAAATTTGGGCAATCGTCCCTGTGAGAGACCGAGGATGTCGGGGGCAATGAGAATCTGTCCGTCGCAGCCGGGCCCGGACCCACAACTGATCACGGGGACTTGAGACTGCTCGGAGATAATCTGGGCAACCTCTGCCGCCGTGCCCTCGATTAGCAAAGCGCCCGCACCTGCCTGAATCATCCGCCGGGCCAGATCGACGAGCTCAATGGCCATTTCGGCAGTAGTGGCCTCCGCACGAAAGCGACCGGTGGCACTGATCCTCTGTGGGCGAATTCCGATGTGGGCCATTACGGCGATACCCGCGTCTGTGACAGCCCGGACTGTGTCCACATGCGCGCCAGTCACCTCGATCTTCACCATCTGCGCGCCACCTTCCGTAAGAAAGCGGCCTGCGTTGCGCACGGCATCTGCGGCACCGGTGTGATAAGATAGGAAGGGCATATCAGCGATCAGATACACATTTGGGGCACCTCGGCGGACTGCGGCGGTGATGGTTACCATGAAATGCATCGTTGCCGGCAACGTGGAATCGAATCCGAGCATCAGTTGGGCAGCGGAGTCGCCGACGAGAACGATCTCCACCGGGGCCTGTGAGACGACGTGAGCCGTCGTGTAGTCATAGCAACTGACAGCCACGATGCGCCGTCGCTCCTGCTTGGCCTGCCAGAGATCTGTGATCGTAATGCGATTTTCCATCGACGAGCCCATAAGAGACTGCTTGCTTTTCTGTTACAGTAGTGGAACAACCGGGTGTTTGCAAGAGTAAAATAATCGTGTTAAGGGTCGAGAATGAGGCCATTTCACCACAGGGCGAGAAAAAAATGACAATTTCGCAAATTAGCTCTTGATTTTCGCGGGCAAAGACGTATTTTTACATTATCATCGGTTTTCGCTAAAGAATTCTCGGGCCGTGCAACGATGAATGGGATAACAAGAGGTAATCTGATAACCAAAGCCTTTAAGGCTGACAAATAGCTTTTCATCACCCTCCTCCGAAGCCAGATTCTTTAACTGGAATCTGGCTTTTTTACTCCCCGCGGCGAGTGTTAATTTAGGTAGAGACGCCTCGCTCTGGCTGGAAGAATGGGGAGAAGCGATAAGTCTGGGGAACCTGGCCTGTTGTTGGTCGCGGGCTCAGCGGCGTCCTCCCGTGCTTCACGACGATATGGTCGCGTGTGTTCAGGGTCTCCACTCCACCAGGATTATGGGTCTTACACCAGCGATAATGAGAGACTGGATCGGTCTGATGCCCCGGCAGTGCAGTGGAGGGCAAATCCATCCGATACGTTAGCGGTGGTGTTCGGCACAATGCAAGAGCATGACCTGCTTGGAAGCAGCGGGTGCGAGGGAGCCAGACAGATGGACAGGACGAATGGATGAAGACGATTTCGATAGTCAACCAAAAGGGCGGTTGTGCGAAGACAACAACTGCGTTGAATCTTGCGGCTGCCTTTGCCAGGTCGGGCCAGCGGGTCCTCCTCGTTGATCTGGATCCGCAAGGCCATGCGACACTGGGTGCGGGATTCAGCCCGGACGGCGTTGGCCGGACGATTTATGATGCCCTTGTGGACACGAACCTGCCTCTGTCCTCTATCGTCGTGCATACAGACATCGACTGGTTCGACGTGGCGCCAAGTAATGTCAGTCTGGCGGGCATTGAGGTCCAGTTGCGTCAGACAATCGGCAAGCAGTTGATTCTGGGGGAACAGCTTCGCCAAGTCGCCGACCACTACGACATGTGTGTCATCGACTGCGCTCCCTGGCTGGGGTTGCTCATGGTCAATGCGCTGGTGGCGAGCACCGATGTGATCATCCCGGTACAGGCGCATTTCTATGCTTTCGAGGGCTTGAGGAAGCTGCTCGACACGATCGAGGTGCTCAAGGAGCGTTTCCAGCCTTGTTACGCAAGAACGCTGGGCCTGTTGCTCACCTTCGTGGAAGACCGTCCTCTGTACAGCCGCAAAATTCAGTTCAAGCTCCGTGAAATGTTCGGCGACCTGGTGTTCGATACGGTGATTCACAAGACGATCAGACTGGTGGAAGCTCCGGACACTGGGAGATCCATCTTCTCATTCGCGCCCGATAGCAAGGCCGCCCTCGAATACCGCGCGCTGGCCGATGAGATTCTGGCGCGCCTGAGCGTGTCCGAATTGGCGGTCGCCACGACGTAAATCATGCCAGAGGGCCACCCTCGCTCGCCCGGCCCAATCGCATCGGTGCAGTTGTCCACTGGACCGGCTTGCGGTATCATTGTCGTGATGTCTCTCCGATGGTGGAGATGCTTGGGGGTGGTCTCTGGGAGTACAGACGTATGGTTCCTCAGATGACGTTGAGCAAGAACGGTCCGGCGTGTTCGCGACTCGTCCATGGGCTCTGGCGCCTGGCCGCATGGAAGAAGACCACTTCGCAGATCCGTGCCATGATCGACTTCTGCCTGGAGCGGGGTATCACCACGTTCGACCACGCCGACATCTACGGTGATTACGCCTGCGAACAGCTCTTCGGCGCCGCCTTGTCCGCTGCCCCAGTTGACCGGTCGCGCATCCAGCTTGTGACCAAGTGCGGCATCAAGCTTGTCTCACCGAACAGACCCGGCCACAGAATCAAGTCCTACGACACGAACTGCTCCCACATTCTCGCGTCCGTGGACAATTCTCTCAAGTGTCTGAACACAGAGTACGTCGACGTGCTACTGATCCACAGGCCCGATCCGCTGGCGGACCCCGACGAGATCAACGAGGCCTTCGTTTCCCTCAGGGACAGCGGCAAGGTCCGGCACTTCGGTGTGTCCAACTTCCTGCCGTCTCAGTTCGAGCTGCTCGCCTCCCGGCTGGAGGTTCCCCTGGTGACGAACCAAGTGGAGTACTCAGTCATGCACCTGGCGGCTCATGCCGACGGCACCATCGACTTGTGCCAGAGGGTTGGGATCCATCCGATGGCTTGGTCACCCCTGGGCGGCGGCAGGTTGTTCCACCAGGATTCGACGCAGGGCGTGACATTGCGTGAAACGCTCGGCGGGGTTGGCCGTGACATCGGCGGGGCTTCCATCGATCAGATCGCCCTCGCCTGGATTCTCAAGCATCCGGTCCGGTTCGCCGTGGTGCTTGGCACCGGCAACACCGATCGCATCAATCAAGCGGTCGAGGCGATGGACATTTCACTGTCGCGGGAGCAGTGGTTCGAGATCTGGCGGGCGTCCACGGGCCGCGATGTGCCGTAGTCTACGCCTGGATCAACTGGGTTTCGTACAGCCGCTGATAAACGGGGCACGTCTGCATCAGTCGTTCGTGGTGACCCTGAGCGATGATTCGTCCGCTGTTCATCACGACGATGGTGTCCGCGGAGACGACTGTGCTGAAGCGGTGGGCAATGATGAAGGTGGTTCGGCCGCGCATGACCTCCTCGATGGCTTGGTGGATCTTGGCCTCGCTGTCCGCATCGACCTGACTGGTCGCCTCATCGAAGATCAGGATGGATGGGTTCTTGAGGATGGCGCGTGCAATGATGATCCTCTGCAACTGGCCGCCGCTCAGTCCCGTGCTGTTCTCTCCGATCATCGTGTTGTAGCCGTCGGGCATCTGGGAGATGAACTCGTGCGCAAATGCTCGCTTGGCGGCGTCGACGGTCTCTTCCTGTGTCGCGTCCCGTCGGCCATAGGCGATGTTCGTGGCAATCGTGTCGTTGAATGTGATGACATCTTGTGTGACCATTCCGATCTGGTCGCGCAGGCTCATCAGGCTCACGTCTTTGATGTCGTGACCGTCGAGGAACACCCGGCCTGAATCGGGGTCGTAGAACCTGGGCAGCAGATTCACCAGAGTCGTCTTGCCTGACCCGTTGGGACCGACGATGGCTACATTCTGGCCGGCGGTCACATGCAGACTCACCCCGGTCAGGGTGGGTCGCTCGGCGCCCGGATACGTGAACACGACGTTCCTGAATTCGACAGTGCCGCGAGCCGGTGGTAGGACGATTGCGTCGGGCTTCTCGAATTCAAGGGGCTGGTCGAGCATGGCGAAAACCCGTTCCGCCGCCGCGTTAGCCTGCTGAATCCGGTTCCAGATATCGCTGGTTTTTCGCACCGATTCCGCCGAGGCGCCCAACGAGGCAAGCAGAACCAGGAATGTGACACCATCCAGACCGCCGCCGAGCACCCAGTTCATGCCGACGATGATGGCTGCCGAGCCGGCCAGGATGCCCAGGACCTCCAGCGCGGGATGCGTGGCCGCCTCCACCTTCGAGATGCGAAGCAGTTGCTTGAGCAGGCGATCGTTGATTCCCTTGAACCGTTCCTGTTCGTGTTGCTGGCGGTTGTAAACCTTCACGATCTTCAGCCCGACCATCGCTTCCTGCAGTCGGCCCAGCATTTCCGAGCCGACCACGAGCGAGCGACGGGTCGCCTTCTTCATCTTGGAGCCAAAGGTACCGAGGACAGCAATCACAAAGGGCGCACTGCCCAGGAATACCAGCGTGAGCTGCCAATTGAGCACCAGGGCCGTGCCTGCCAGGAACAGCGCGATCATCGGTTCTCGCAGGCCCTTGCCGAGCAGCACCTTGACGGCGGCGCCCATGGTGGTCGTGTCGCGCACGATCCGGCTGATCGCGTCGCTGGGCCGCTCCCGGGCGAACGCGCTCATCGGCATGTGGGTGACATGGGCGAAGACGTCCTCCCTCATGTGGTTGACCGCCACTTGGACGATCTTCTCGCCCAGGTAGTCCTGGTAGTACTTGGCAGTGCATCGGACGACGGTGATAACGACCATCGCGAGCATGATAATCGCGATCGTGCGAATCTGGTTCGCCGGCGTCTGCTCGCGAGGCAGGACACTCACAGCTCGTTGCGCGACGCCCAGAACGGCAAGATAGGCCCGCCATTGCAGCGTCCGGAGAAGAGTCCAGTCCAGCGTTTTGATGTACGCCTCGTTGGCCGGCGTCGGCAGGTCGAGCCGTTGGGTAGTTGGGGCGCTGTTCTCTGAAGGGCGCAGCAGCATGACCGGTATCGTCGCTTTGGTCGCACGGGCCAGTCCGGTCAGCAGACGCGTGTAGGGAACCTGGGATTGTCCTTCCTCACTCGCGATGTCGTTGACATCGGCGATGTGGTCGTTCGCCTTGATGCCGACATGATACGCGATGCCACCCTTTTCCACGTGGGTGACCAGCAGGTGATGACGCAGTGACGCGCCGGCAGCGTCCGCCAGATCGTTGACTTTCGGCGTGTTGAATCTCAACCCGTACTGCCGTTCGCTGAGGTTCCTGTCCACCCACCCGTGCAACCCCTCGCCCCCCATCATCACCGTCAGCATGGGGATGATCGCCATGAAACTGACCGACAGCAGCAGGCCGATGACCATGGCGCTGACGAAGACGGCGATGACGCGGGGCCACTGCGGCCATATATACTGAAACATCTGCCAAAGGGCTCTCATTGCGGCGAATCTCTCCGACCGATCACCAAGGTTCCATGTTCACTATCGGTGCGTCATTCACGGGACGTCCGGCAGCCCGTACGGGGCATAGGGATAGCCGACCCATGGACGAAGCCAGCACCTTAACAGACTCATACCATGTGGTCAAGTCTAAACAACGCTGGCGAACCGGGCGAACGCATGTGAGTCTTGGGGGCCTGGGATGGGCGTCACCTGTCCCTAATATTTCTTGCGAAAGCGCGCCGTGGGGATGTTCATGAGCTTGCGATATTTCGCGACGGTCCGCCGGGCCAGGTTGGGGATGCCGGCGTCCACCAGTTTTTTGCGAATCTCATCATCGTTGAGCGGGTTGGTCTTGTCCTCCTCGTCGATGACCTGCTGCAGCTTCGCGCGGATCGCTTCCCAACTGCGGGCCTCGCCGGTGACGTCTTCCGTTCCGCCGCTGAAGAACTTCCGCAGGGGCAGGATGCCCCACGCGCATTGAAGGTACTTGCCCGAGACGGCTCGCGAGACCGTAGCGAGATGGACGCCCACTTCCTCGGCCACCTTGGACATGGGTAGGGGCTTCAGGTGCAGCGGGCCGTGGTCGAAGAAGCCTCGCTGGTGCCTGACGATGGCCTGGGAAACCCTGAGAAGCGTATTCCTGCGCTGCTCGATCGCCTCTAGAATCCAGGTGGCCGAGCGAATATTGTGCTGCAAGAACCTGCGCGTCTTTTCCGCGATTTGCCGATCCTTGGCCATGTGCAGGTACTGCTCGTTGAGCCGCAAGCCCGGCAGGTGCCCATCGGCCAGTCGGACCACGAAGTCATCGGAGCCGTTGGGCGATTCGACGATGACATCCGGCGTGATGGGGATGTTCTCGTTGCGCCCGATCTGCAAGCCAGGGGTCAGGTCCAGCTTGCGCAAGCGCTCGATGGCCTGGCGGACGCGCTCGATGCTGCAATCCATCTTCTTGGCAATGTCCGGCAGGCGATTCTCCAGCAGCGCATCCATGTGATCGGCGACAAGCCGGTACTCGAACGACAGATCTTCGCTGCTCTGGGCCATCTGGAGGAGCAAGCACTCACGAACATCGCGTGCCCCGACGCCGGGCGGGTCCAACTGCTGCACGAGTTGCAGCGCCTCTTGTAGATGGTCGAGAGTGAAGTCCACATTGTCCTTCGTGTACAGTTGTTCGAGGGGAGCCGTCAGGTATCCACGGTCGTCCATGAAGTCGATAATTGCGACACCGGCCTTTCTCACCGGCTCCTCGATGTCCATCAGTTGCCATTGCTCGCGGAGATAGTCGTGCAGCGACTGCGGCGGGGCCGCTGTGTTCTTGATGGCCTCCAGCTTGCGATCTCTCTCTTCGCTGTCACGGCGCCTGTAGTACGGGCCGGACTGGTCGAGAAAGTCTCTGTAACTGTCGTCGAGATTCTCCAGCCGCTCGAAATCCTCCGCCTTGTTCTTGTCGTCTACGACGAGGGCTTTCTCTCCCATCTCCTCGCCCGCCGGCGGGGCCTCCGCGACAGGCGTCTCATCCGAATCCGGGGACTCGTCCAGCTCGAGGACGGGATTGCTATTGAGCTCTTGTTCGATGCGTTCCTGGAGCGCCAGGATGGGGAGCTGGAGAATCTCCATGGACTGGATCATATGCGGAGCCAGCTTCATGCGCTGCTCCATCCGCATCTGTCCTGTCATCTCCAGCTTCATTGCGATACCTTCATGCACATCGAACACGGCCTGTCATCTCGTTGGCGCGAGTCTATGATAGCTCCCCTATGGATTTCGTCAACCTGGCCGGGCCGCTTCAAGGGATTCCGGGCAGAGCGCAGCCGATGATGCGCGCATGAGCGCGCGGAACAAGGTCAGGTTCGTGAGCGGGTGCGAAGGGCCGGTCCGATTCGCCCACTTCTGCACGGGCTTATCCGATCTCCTGTCTGCCGAGAATGGCGTCGGTGAGGATCTTGCCACTGGCGTACTCGATGGTGCCGCCGGTGGGCAGGCCCCGCGCCAGACGCGTGATCTTCACGCCAAGTGGTCGCAGCAGGGAGCTGACATACAGGGATGTGCCGTCGCCCTCGAGATTGGGGTTCGTGGCCATGATGACTTCTTTGACCTCGTCGCCGCGGACCCGCTCGACGAGCTTGTCGATCGTCAGGTCGCTCGCGTCGATCCCTTCCAGGGGTGCGATGTGTCCACCGAGGACGTGGTAGAGCCACCTGCACGCCCCGGTCTTCTCCAGGGAGATCACGTCCTTCGGCTGCTCGACGACGCAGATCAGGCTCCGGTCCCGCCTGGCGTCAGCGCAAATCTGGCAAACATCCGTCTCAGACAGGTTGTAGCAGGTTCTGCATCGCTGGATTCTCGTTTTGACGTTCCGTATGGCGTCGGCCAGGGCCATCGCCTCCGGCGCATCGGCTTTGAGGATGTGAAAGGCCAGACGCTCCGCCGATTTGGGGCCAATCCCGGGCAGCCTTCCGAACTCCTCGATCAGCTTATTCAGTGTCGCGGTATAGGCGGTGCTCATAAAGGCAGTCTATTCCATCTCTTTCATCATTGAGCCTCTTCGATCCCGGTGATCGTCGCATCGAGGCCGGTGAGCACGGTTTTGACGGCCGGGTCGTTGAGAATCTCATATCGCTTCTGACCACTGGGCTTGGCGGGACCACTCATTGCGTTGGACTGGGGGTCGGCCATGATCTCGTATTTGATACGAATGGACCGGCCCAGATGCTCGCTCACAGCCGAGGCAATTCGCTCTCCCCGCTCTTTGCTCTCGCACATGGCCTTCTGCACTTTGCCCGCCGCCGGAAACTCGATCGCCAACATGTCCTCCTGGACTCGGCGAGCCATTGTGCCGCTCAGGAGACCCGCTGTGGCGTTGCCCAAGGCCGGGGCGATCCGCGTCAGAATCTCGGGCCAGCTTTCGATCACGGTCCCGGAGGCCGCGGAGCCTGCCGGGGCAGCCCGGGCACCTGTCGCCATCAGGGGTAACTCCGCTCGCTGGGCAGGACGAGGCGCCGCCGGAGCCGACTCACTTTCTACCGGGAGTTTTTTTTTAACGTCGGTCGTGACGCCCGCCCGGGCGCGAGACATCAGCTCATCGACGCTCATGAAGTGCGCGCTAAGGGCGAACCGGAGCAGCAGGGCATCGAGCAAGGCGCGCGGCGTATCACTATTCTTGACTGACCAGCGCAGCTTCTCCAGCGCCGTGATGTGGTAGATCAGCGCCGCCGCGTCGAACTTCTGCGCCAGTGCGGCCGCTTTCTCTTTCTGTTCGCTCGTGAGCATCAGCAGCTCCGTATCCGCGCCGGCCGACTTGACGACCAGCAGATCCCGCATGGACTCGGTGAGGGCATCGACGATCTGGGCCTCGCCCAATCCGGAGCAGATGAGGTCCTCGGTGGACGCCAGTGTTCCCCTCGCGTCGCTGCTGCCGATGCAATCGAGAAGCCGATAGATCTTATCCGCATTGGGCCGGCCGAGGAATTCCTCCAGGAGCCGGACGCTCAATGGATTCTCGCCGGTGCTGATGAGCCGGTCCAGCAGGCTCAGCGCATCGCGCATCGAGCCGTTGGCCAGCCGGGCCAGCGGCAGAATCAGATCTTCCTCGTACCGGATGCTCTCCTTGGCGAGGATGGACTTGAGTTGCTCGGCGATGGTCCTGGGACTGATGTTGCTGAAATCAAAGCGTTGGCACCGGGACTGGATCGTCGCGATCACCTTGTTGGGCTCGGTGGTGGCGAAGATGAACTTCACGTGCTCCGGCGGCTCCTCCAGCGTCTTGAGCAGCGCGTTGAAAGCCGCCGTGCTCAGCATGTGCACTTCGTCGATGATGTAGATCTTGTACCGCGCGCGGGCCGGACGGTAGATAACGTTCTCCCGCAGTTCGCGAATCTCCTCCACGCGGTTGTTCGAGGCGCCGTCGATCTCGACGACGTCGATGTCTTCGCCGGTATTGATGGCGATGCAGCTACCGCACTTGAGACATGGCGTCGTCGTCGGCGTATCCGAGGACAGGCAATTCAACGCCTTGGCCAGGATCCTCGCCATTGTGGTCTTGCCCACGCCGCGGGTGCCCGAAAACAGGTACGCATGCGCCACACGCCCAGTCTCGATGGCGTTCCTGAGCGTCTTGGCGATCGGATCCTGCCCGACCACGTCCTCAAACGTCTGCGAGCGGTACTTTCGTGCCAGAACGGTATAAGCCATACGGATTTACGATTTATGATTTACCATTTACGATTGTTTGCGTGTAGTGTGCCGGGCAGCTACGAAAATTCTTCTCAGTTCATACTCCTCGTCGAGCAGCGAATCAGTTGTGATCGGATGTGCCTCCGGCCATCAAATCGTAAATCGAAAATGGCAAATCGCAAAAAAAAGATCGGCCGGGTGCCCCCACACACAACCAAGCGTCCGCTTATGGCTGCTCGGTTCCCCGTCTGACCAGGTTCACGGGCTCGGCTTGCATGGGACCCGGCCGGTTAATCACGACCCTGCTATTCCCGAGTCAAAGAGCACTCCAACCACCGATGACGATACTATAGCACAGGGACCGCCGCGTTTCCACCAGAAGATTTCGGATTTTGCAGCGGGCCCGGCCGCAGAGTCTACGACCACTTCCCACCGCCAGTCCAGACCCCACCCAACCCCGTTCACGCCTGATCCTGCCAGAAATGCCCTTGCAGAACCGGTGGCGCGAGGATACAATAAGACCAGTCTAGGATCGAAGGCGGGCAATGGCACTTTCATAGGCCTTCGTTGCCATCATACATACTTGTCTTTCCTTCATACCCGCCCGCCTCTGCAAGCAATGGATGTCTACACAGGCGGAGCACATCCGTGTGATTTGTTCTCGGTGGTGTACGTGTTATCCATATTCATCATCCATCGTCAAAGGAGGCGAGGAGCATGGAAAAGAACGAAAGAAACAGAGTCGCAGTCGGCGTATGTGTCTTCATCGTATGGCTGTGCCCGCCGGGTGTTGCCAGAGTCATCACCGTGGACAATCGCGGCGATTCCTACAGACTCACGGGCATAGTGGATATCCTGGCCTGCGATATTCAGGGAGATCAGTCAGAGGTGTACATCTACGGCGACCCGCGCTGCCTTCAGTTCGACTGGGGTACAGGCAATATTGATGCCGATCCTTTGTTCGCCGATCCAGCCGATAGTGACTGTCATCTAAAGTCGCAGGTGGGGCGGTGGGAGGCGGCCAGTCAGACATGGGTGATCGATGATGTCACCAGCCCGTGCATTGATGCGGGGGACCCGAACAGTCCGGTGGGGGACGAGCCGGAGCCTAATGGCGGGCGGATCAACATGGGGGCCTACGGCGGGACAGCCGAGGCCAGCAAATCTTGTCCAGGCGGGTAACGCGCCCGCTTGGTTGGCCATCGCTGCAACCGATGTTCTATGTTGAGACCCCCTTGTCTATAGCCTTCCTCGACCGGCGTGCGTCGTACGCTCCGGCGGGAAGCTCAGTTCACCTGCTGCCCCCAGTCACCAGAGGAGTTGTACCTGTATGGATTGCCCACGTGCCTCTTCTTCACACAAGTGTTGGCATCGAACACATCATAGCCGCCATCGGGCGTCAGGACGACGACGTCCATCGGCCCCCCATAGACTCTGGAACCCTGTGCGTATCCCGCAGACGATTGTCTGGAGAGGGAACTGCATCCCGTTGCCAACACCAGGATAGCAGTTACGAGGATCAACATGCTCAAGTACGGCCGCCAGGTGGTCACCGGCACCCTGTCATCTGGTCCACTCACTGTCTTCATGGTCACTACCCTCTACTGTCTTGTGCTTGCCGCGAGTTGTCACAGAAACTACGAGAAACCAGGCCCGATCTTGCGCCGAGGCCCCAACATGGGCGTCTTTCTCGGCCTAACCTATGTCTATGGCAAAAAGGCACACCGGATGCGGTTTGTCCCGCGACCGGGTGCATTCCTGGTGAGGACTCGCGCCAATGGAGATGAGATCCTGGTCGCGAGAGCGGTTTCTGATAGAATAGGCTGCATGAAGACATACCCGCTGAAATCTGTGCCGGTGTTCAAGACCCGAATCTGGGGGGGGAGAAAACTGGAGGAGGTGTTCGGCAAAGAGCTTCCGGCGGGCGAGAGGATCGGCGAAAGCTGGGAAATCGCCGATCTGCCCGAGGGGAGATCAACGATTGGCAACGGGCCGCTTCAGGGCATGACACTCGGCAAGGTCGTCGCCGGCCATCGCGAACAGATCACAGGGACGAGTGATTTCCCGGCTTCGTTTCCGCTGCTGGTCAAGTTTCTCGATGCCCAGGATGTGCTCAGTGTGCAGGTGCATCCGGACATCGAGACGTGTCGCAGGATGGGCAAAGGCCAGCCGAAGACGGAATGCTGGTATATCGTTCAGGCCGAGCCCGGAGCTATCATCTACAAGGGGCTTAAGAAGGGTGTGACGAAGGAGCAGTTTGCCCGTGCCGTCGAGGACGGAACAGTCGCCGATCTCCTGGCTCAGGTCCCCGTGAAACCCGGCGAGTGTCATTACCTGCCGGCCGGGACCGTGCACGCCCTGTCAGCGGGTCTGCTCATCGCGGAGGTTCAGACCCCGTCGGACACCACATATCGGGTCTTTGACTGGAACCGTGTGGACGAGCATGGCCAACCGAGGTCGCTTCATATGGAGGAGGCCCTCGAGAGCATCCGCTTCGAGATGACTCCGGACAAGCTGCCGGGGACCACTGTGGGCCGGCTTGTCGATTCGCCGTACTTCAAGGTGGGCAAGGGTCATCAATGCAGGAACTGCGAGCTGTTGCTCAAGCGAGGCCTGATGCGGGTCCTGATCGTCATTACCGGCGCCGGGGCCATCGTTTCGAAGGAGGTCGAGACGGTCGAATTCAGAGCGGGCGACTGCCTGTTGATTCCCGCCGCGTTCGAAGGTGCCGTGACATTCACATGGGACACAGAGTACCTGGTCGTGACAATATGATGTAGGGTGTGCATCGCACACCGGGAAGGTGAGATGTGCGTCCTGACATCAGACTCGCGTGCTCTTGATCTTCGAATCCTCGACCCAGACCTCCGCGTCATACCGCAGCATGATCACGCCGTCCTTGAAGTTATCGAATCCGATGCGCGGCTTGCGACCGGTCAGCTCCTGGAGAATCCACTTTGGGAAGTCGGCCCCGGCGCGGATGGATAGAGGGGCGCCGCCGCCGAAACGTGGATTGATCTCGGTGAAACGAATGCGCCCATCTGTTGTCACGAACAACTGGAGCGTGACTACGCCCGGTCCGGCGTGCAGAAGCCCGGCCAGCTTCCGGGCCTGGCTCATGATCCGGCGATGCTTCACGACCTGTCCCTTGCTCACTTCGCCCGAGCGGACCTCGATTCGCCGCCGGGGAACGACGCACCGGACCTGCATCGCGAAGTCCACGTACACGTCGCACGTGTACTCCGTCCCTTCGACAAACTCCTGACACATGGCATTGGGGATCCGCCGAGCGAAGAATCGTAGTTCGCCACGGTCCTTCACGATAGCGATGTCCTTGCTGGCGGAGCCGTCCCATCGTTTGAGAAAGCACGGCCAAGTGAGCCGGCCGCGTCGGTCCGCCGCCAGGGCCATGCGAATGCTCATCGTCTCCGGGGTGCTGAATCCATGCTTCGCGAGAAACCCGAACGTACGCCGCTTGTCCTGGCAGATGTCGATCACATCGGGCTCTGACACGAGCACACGGCAGCCCAGACACTCGAAGCGCGGCTTGTGGTCCGCGAGCAGACGCAGATCCAGATCCACGGTCGGGATCAGCAGTTTGGCTCGCTGCCTGCGAACGATGGACAGAAGCTGATCCACATACTTGGGGTCCGTCGTAGGTGCGACCAGGAAGGCCTTGTCGCAAAGCTGTAATGCGGGGCTCAAAGGGCTAACGTCCGTCCCACAGAAACGGACCTTGCTCTTGAGCGCCCTGGCCGCCTCCTGAAAGCAGCGCAAGAGCGACACCCGTCTGCCGATGCAGGTAAACAGCACGTTTAGCGGGTCAGCAGCCCTGCTCTGCGAATTGCCCATGTTCTCTCCTGAGGTGTGTGACCGCATTCTCGATACCTTCCTTGTCGCAGAAGTGGTCGCGCCCCGCATCAAACCGGCGCTGCTTCAACTGTCCGCAATGTCCCTATTGGCGTTGACATTCCCAGGGGACATGCGTACACTGGAACCCTGCTTAGCTGAATCGGCTGGAAAGCCAAAGCGCTTTAAGAATGAGACATCGCTGGGAATCACTGGGGGGCGTTGGTTCGCCCGACGGAACCCGGCGCCGTGGGAAGTACGGAGAACGCAGTTGCTCAGGATACATGAGAATCCGCCCCTGGTTTGGCCGGAGGCCGAATCCATCCGAGGCTTTCAGGGTCGATGGTGGGTCGCTCACACCAAGAGTCGAAACGAGAAGGCACTGGCGCACGACCTGATGGCCAAGAACATCAGCTACTTTCTCCCGATGACGTGGAAGGTGCGACGCCAGACTCATCGGACTATCAAATCCCTGTTGCCTTTGTTTACCGGATACCTGTTCTTCTGTGGTGACGAGGCCGCACGCGTGGAGCTGCTCAAAACCAACCGGGTGGCCAACCTCCTGGATGTCAAGAACCAGGATGCCTTCCTCAAGGAACTGGTGCGGTTCGAGCAGGCGTTGCGAGCCGGGGCGCCGCTGATACCGCACAAGTACATCAGAGCCGGGCAGTGGTGTCGCGTGATCGCGGGCCCCTTGCTCGGACTGGAAGGGATCGTCGTACAGACCCGGGGCGACACGCGACTGGTCTTGCAGATTGATATGCTGGGCCAGGCGGCCAGCGTCGAAATCGACATGGATATGATCGAGCCGGTGGAGAACCGGGCTCGCTGACCGCTGCATGCATCGGGTATTGTACACGACGTTAGAGGATGTGGCGCGATTATTCGGACCAGGGCGTGTCCGAGGGCAGGACTCGTAGGCGACCCCTCAGACGAGTACCACGGCAAGACCATTTCCTCTGCATATGACTGCTTCCGCATGGAGGTCGTGCTATATGAGGCACCAGAGTTGGAGGTCCTATCCGGCGAGAAAGATCTGTCTCGCTCCAGTAACATCCGCGCCATCGTCGGCACGTACGCCGACGAGCAGATGTTCCGCGATCTCCGCGCGACCCTCCACAGACTCAATATCAACGTGATCAAGCCGAGGGTCATTCCGCGAAAGGCAACTACGTAGAGATGATTCGCAAGGCCGTCATTCCCGCTGCAGGGTATGGCACCCGCTTTCTTCCGGCGACGAAGTCGCAGCCGAAGGAGATGTTGCCCATCGTGGACACACCGGTGATTCAGTACGTCGTCGAGGAGGCTGTTGGGGCAGGGATCACCGATCTGCTGATGATCATCGGGGCGGGAAAGCGTGCCATCGAGGAGCATTTCGACCGCAGCTTTCAGTTGGAGAGCCAGCTTCAGGCCCAGGGAAGAACTGCGGAGATCGAAGCGATGCGCCGGATCTCGGCTCTGGCGGATATTCACTTCGTGTGGCAGAAGCAGATGAGGGGTCTCGGCGACGCCGTTTACTATGCGCGCTACCATGTCAGCGACGAGCCGTTCGTCGTCCTGCTTGGCGATACTGTGATCGACTCGATTACGCCTGCTGCCAAGCAGCTCGTCGAGTTGTACGAGCGCGTACGTGCACCGGTCATTGGGCTGGAGCAGGTCGAGCCCAAGAGAGTAGGGTTGTACGGGATCATCGACGGGCGTCAGATCGAGCCCGGCGTCTACCAGATCAACAGCTTCGTCGAGAAACCAAGACGGGAGGACGCCCCGTCCAACCTGGCCATCTCCGGCCGGTACCTGCTCACCCCCGACATCTTCCGCCACATCGAGCAGACCGCGCCCAGTAAGGACGGGGAGATCCAACTCACCGAGGCGCTGCGGGCCCTCGCGAAGGAGCAGCCGGTGTACGGGCTGGTGCTCGAGGGCAAGCGTTGCGACATCGGCAATAAGGAAGGGTTCATCCGAACGAACATCGAGTTTGCCCTCAAGCGGGAGGATATGGCGGAGGACCTGCGCCAGTACATCAAACGGCTGGCCCAGACCTTGTGAAGGCACGATCATGGTGTTAATGGCTTTGACGGTTGAAGTAGAGGAGTGGCGAGAGGTATGAAGGCGGTAATCACCGGAGCGGCGGGCTTCATCGGCTCGCACTTGGCCGAGCGGCTCTTGAACGACGGCTGGATGGTCACGGGCGTGGACAGCTTCGACGCGTTCTATGATCCGCGTATCAAGCGACGGAACGTCGGTGTCTGCGTGTCGAATCCCCGGTTCCGGCTCGTAGAGGCCGACATTCGCGACAGGGCTGCGATGCACCGGGCGGTTGAGGCCGACGCAGACGTGATCGTGCATCTGGCGGCCAGAGCGGGTGTCAGACCGTCTATTGCCGAGCCGGCGCTCTATACCGACGTCAATGTCAATGGGACCGTTGCTGTGCTCGAAGTCGCTCGCGACCGTGGAGTCCCGAAGTTCATCTTCGCATCCAGTTCGAGCGTCTACGGCAACAACAAGAAGGTCCCTTTCAGCGAGGAGGACAACGTCGACTTTCCCATCTCGCCGTATGCGGCTGCGAAGAAGGCCGGTGAGCTGATTTGCCACACGTACCACCATCTCCACGGCATTGCGATCTACTGCCTGCGTTTGTTCACCGTCTACGGCCCTCGCCAGCGGCCCGACCTGGCAATCCACAAGTTCGCCCGGATGATCGAGGAGGGCAAGCCCATCCCCGTCTACGGCGACGGCACGATGACGCGTGACTTCACATACATTGACGATATCCTCGATGGAGTCGTCGCCGCGATAGACCGATGCGCCGGCTATGAAATCTACAATCTCGGCGAGTCTCGACCCATCAGCGTCAACGATCTGATCTCGGAACTGGAAATCGCTCTCGGCAGAAGAGCGGCGAGGACCCATCTGCCGCTCCAGCCGGGCGATGTGGATCGCACATTTGCCGATGTGACCAAAGCAGAGAGAGACCTCGGCTACAAGCCCGCAACGGACATCCGCACCGGCCTGGCGCGGTTTGTCGCGTGGCTCAGAGAGCCGCGAGATCCTCGATAGACTACGCGCACCCAGGGCGAATCGGCAAATTCCGGGGGGCGTCAAGCCTTTCTGCGTTGATGTGCCATAAGTCCTTTGTAGGCAATGTGTTACGCTCACAGCATCTTCTGTGCAGACGGGCTGGCGCATCGCCTTTTGGGCTTGCCGTGGCACCGCCCAAGTGGTATAATAATGTCATGACCATGAAACAGACCAACATGGCATTGTGGACCATCGGGAAGGATGAAGACTATGAGCCTCCTCCCGGCGATGGTCCTTTACTTGACGGTAGGATGCGGCGAATGGTATCTTGCCTTACGTCGTACCTTGGCGTGCGCGCGGGGGGAGAAGGCAGTTCTCGTTTCGATTGTCTTTATCGAAAACCTGTTGGGGCTGTGGGTACTGTCGAATTTCATCCGTACTAACAACTGGCTCCTGGCCCTGAGCTACTCCACCGGGGCGGCGGCAGGGGCCTTGATCATGACTCTCTACAGCCCCGAGAAACCTCCCGAAAGCGGCTCGCCGCCCGCCGCCCAACTGCCTCGTTCCGTTCGGACCTCCGTACGGTCATTTGTGCCGGCACTGTACGAGCACGCAACCCGGACACGAAGGCCTCATCGGCAGCCATTTCTGCGACGGGCTCTGCGACGCGTCGAGCACTCGGGCTTCAACTGACCCAGTGCCGTCCATTCCCTCGCGACATGCCGCTCGCCACGCACAGAGGCCACCGGATTTCGATTTCGCAGGACGAGGGATTTCGTGTACACTCACGTTTTCTCACAGCTTCTGACGGGTCAAAGGTAGCCGCCGGCACGGGATCCGATTGCCGGCATGCCGGCAGGCAGAGGAGATCGGATGATCGTGTTGCGACCGCCACTGAGCGAAGCCCAGATGCGCCGGCTGAGAGCAGGCGAAGAGGTGACTATCAGTGGGACCCTGTACACAGCTCGTGACGTGGCTCACAGGCGATTGTGTGAAGCCCTGGACCGCGGCGAGGAGCTTCCTATCCCACTGGATGGGGCGGTCCTTTACTTTGTGGGTCCGACGCCGGCCCGGCCGGGAGCGGTCATCGGGGCGGCAGGTCCGACGACGTCCGCCCGAATGGACCCGTTCAGTCCCACGCTGATCGCCCGTGGGCTGCGGGCTACGATTGGCAAGGGCTACCGCAACCGGGAGGTTCGCGACGCGCTGCGCAGGCATGGCGCCGCGCACCTTGCTACGCTCGGCGGGGCTGGGGCACTCTTGAGCCGGCACATCACCCGGGCCGAGGTCGTCGCGTACGAGGATCTCGGTACAGAGGCAATCCGCCGGCTCGAGGTCATTGATTTCCCCGCCGTCGTGGCATATGATGCAACCGGGGCAAGTGTCTACGACGAGAACAAGGGCGTATCTGGAGTCTGAGATGCAGGTAGCGTTGTTAGGACTGACACAATCGGGCAAGAGCACGATCTTCTCCGCCAGCAGCGGCAAACAGATCCCGCCGGGTGGGGCGATGGGCATCGAGGAGGCGATCGTGGCGGTGCCTGACGAACGACTGAATTGGCTCACCGGGCTCTACAAACCCAAGAAGACCGTTCACGCGACCGTCGATGTGCTGGATGTCCCCGGCTTCGATTTCACCAGCGAGCATGGGCGAACCGCCGCACGACGACTCATCGGGCAGATCCGCACGGTGGATATGCTCGTCTTCGTCGTCCGTGGATTCGAAAACCCGGCCGTTCCGGCTTACCGTGACAGTGTGGACCCCAAGCGGGACTTGGCCGAGCTGCGGACGGAGGTTCTCCTGGCCGATCTGGAGCTCGTGACCACGCGAATCGAGAAGCTCGAAAAGCAGGTGATGAAGCCCACCAAGACGCAGGCCCACGATAAGGCGGAGCTTGTCCTGCAAAAGAAATTGCAGGAGGCCATCGAGTCGGAAAAACCGATCAGCTCTGTGGTCGAGACCGAGGAGGAGCGGGCGATGATCAAGTCGCTCGAATTCCTGACGCTCAAGCCCATTGGGGTCGTTGTGAACGTCGGGGAAGGTGACCTCGATCGCAAGATCGACCTTGGAGGCTCCATCGATGACACTGTGCCGGTCGTGACGTTGTCGGCCAAGATCGAGCTGGAGCTGGCCCAGTTGGACGAGGAGAGCCGCAGGGCCTTCATGTCCGACCTGGGCATCCAGGAGTCTGCCGCAGGTAAGTTCGTCAAGATCTGCTACGCCGCCACGGGGCTCATCAGCTTCCTGACGGTCGGGGACGACGAAGTGCGAGCCTGGCCGATCAGAAAGGGCACCATTGCCGTGGATGCGGCGGGCAAGGTCCACAGCGACATCAAGCGTGGCTTCATTCGCGCCGAAACCATGGCCTACGGCGATCTCAAGTTGCTGGGTGACGAAAAGGCAGTCAAGGCCGCGGGCAAGATGAGGCTCGAAGGCAAGGAGTACATCGTCAACGACGGTGACGTCATCAACTTCCGATTCAACATTTAGAGCGACCACGACAGGGGAGTCCCACAGTCCATGAAAGCTGCTGTGCTAACGGGCATCCGCCGGATGGAGGTGCGGGATGTACCGGATCCGAAGATCGAGAAGGACACGGATGTACTGCTGAAGATCGAGAAAGTGGGGGTTTGCGGCTCGGATGTGCATTACTTCGAAACGGGCCGGATCGGTTCGCAGGTGGTCCAGTTCCCGTTCATCGTCGGTCACGAGTGTGCGGCTACCGTGGCGCGCGTCGGCAAGAAGGGTGCGCGGGTGAAAGTCGGGGACGAGGTAGTTGTCGAGCCTGCTGTCTCGTGTCATGACTGTGATCAGTGTCGTCGGGGTCGCGAGAATACGTGTTTCAAGCTCAAATTCCTGGGTACCCCCGGGCAGGGCGATGGCTGTCTGTGCCAGTTCATCGTCATGCCGGAAGAATGCTGTTTCCCCACAGCGGGCACCCTCACAATGGAGCAGGGGGCCCTGTGTGAGCCTCTGGCGATTGCGGCCTACGCCGTCAAGCAGTCTCATCTGCCTCCCGGGGCGGACGTGGCGATCCTTGGCGCCGGTCCGATCGGGCTCAGTTGCATGGCTGTCGCCAGAGCCCAGGGCACGCGGAATTGCTACATGACGGAGAAGACCGCCGAGCGAATCAAGATGGCCGGAGGCAATGGGGCAACATGGGTAGGCAATCCGCTCCTGGAGGACGTCGTCGCTGCGATCTGGAAGCAACAGCCGTTGGGGATAGATGTTGTCTACGAGTGTGCAGGGCAGCAGGAGACCATCGATCAAGCCGTCGATCTGCTCAAGCCGGGCGGCACGCTCATGTTGATCGGGATTCCTCGCCAGGACCGGATTTCCCTGTCCATCGACAAAATCCGCAGAAAAGAAGTAACGATTGTCAACGTACGCCGTCAGAATGGCTGCACGCAGGCCGCTATCGACCTCATCGCGTCGGGCAGAGTAAATGTGGACTTCATGGTCACACATCATTTTGGGCTCGATGACGTACAGGATGCCTTCGAGATGGTCGCCGACTATCGAGACGGAGCGGTGAAAGCAATGATTGAAATCTGAGGGTATGCCCAGCCAGGCACAGATCAAGAAGGCCAGTATCGTCAGTGTGGGCAACGAGGTCCTTGGTGGATGGACCGTCGATACGAACGCTGCCCATATTGCGCGCAGGCTTAGAGCGGTCAACGTGCCTGTGGTGAGCATCTATGCGGTGCCCGATGACGTGGAGGCCATCGAGCGAGTTCTTGCCCTGGCCTCGGCGGAGGCCGATGTAGTGGTGACCTCCGGAGGGCTTGGACCGACCGATGACGACCTGACGCGTCAAGCGATAGCCGGCTTCCTGGGCGTGGACTTGGTGCTGCACCCTGATCTGCTCGCGGCGATCAAGCATTTCTTCGATCGACGCGGTGTGGCAATGCCAGCGAGGAATGCAGGCCAGGCACGCATCCCGGAAAAGGCAAAACCGATTGTGAATGAGGTGGGGACCGCTCCGGGTGTGGAAGCACGAAAAGGCAACACGATCCTGTTCTCACTGCCCGGCGTGCCATCCGAGATGGAACGGATGCTGGAGGCCAGCGTCCTTCCCCGAGTGCGAGAGATCTCAAAGTCGCAGACGATTGTCACAAGACGCTTGAAGTGCTTCGGAGCAGGTGAGTCCGCCGTTGCTGATCTGATCGGAGACGCCATGCGGCGGGGCAGGAACCCTCTGATCAACTGTACGGTTCACGCGGGCGTGATCACCCTGGAGGTTGTGGCGACGGCGTCGGATCAGAGCCAGGCGGAGGAGATGGCGACCGCGGAAGAAGCTTCCCTGCGCCAGGCTCTGGGCAAGCTGGTGTACGGAGTCGGAGACCAGACTCTCGCTGAGGTGGTCGGCGAGAGGCTGGTCCAGACAGGCAAAACAGTGGCCGTGGCGGAGTCCTGCACCGGGGGACTGCTGGCAAAACTGATCACGGATGCCCCCGGTTCCAGCCGATATTTCCTCTGTGGCTGGGTCACATACAGCAATGAGTCCAAGAGCCGGCAGTTGGGAGTGCTTCCGGCGCTGATCGAAACGCACGGGGCCGTCAGTGAGCAGGTGGCTGTAGCGATGGCCCAGGGTGCCCGGTATAATGCCGGAGCAGATCTGGCCGTGGGAATCACCGGGATTGCCGGACCGGAAGGAGGCACTGAACACAAGCCGGTAGGACTTGTATACATAGCGGTGAGCAGCAGGGATGGTACGGACATATCGCGGTACGTGTTTCCCCACGATCGGTGCTTCGTCCGGTTGCGGGCAGCGCAGACGGCGCTGGACTTGCTTCGGCTGAAGATTTGACATGTCCTGCCCAACGTGCTATAATACGCTCGTAGGGATTGGTAGAGCCAACACATGAGGGTTGTATGACCAAGCAGCGCAGGCACTTAGGGGAAATCCTGTTCAGGGCCGGGCTGGTAGATAAGCAAGCTCTGATCAATGCCATCAAGACCGCCAAGTCGAGCAACAAGCGACTTGGCCAGGTTTTGATCGAACTCGGCTTGATCAACGAGGAGACACTCACGAAGGCGCTTGCCAAGCAGGCTGGCCTGCAATATGTTGACCTGGACAAGGTCGCGATCCCCCCTGACGCCGCCAAGATCATACCCGAAGACCTCATCAAGCGGCACAATATTCTGCCTCTGAGCGCGAGCAACGGCAAGCTCAAGCTCGTCATCAGTGACCCGATGGACCTGGAGATGATGGACTCAGTTCGGCTTCGGCTCAATGCGGAGTTGGAGTGCTTCCTGGCAAGTGCGACGAAGATTCGGTCCTATATTGAAGGGATGGTGAAGGAGGACAGTGGTGGAGAGAAGGACGACCGGCTGAAGCACAGCATCGATGCCACGGCAGCGGAGCTGGCCGAGGTGGGCAGTGAACTGGCAGCCGAGGCATTGCGAATCCAGGCGGGGGACAATGGCGACGAGGGGCCTATCATCCGCCTGGTCAACTTGATCATCGATACTGCCTACCATATGCGAGCGAGCGATATCCACGTGGAGCCGATGTCGGACCGAGTCCGCATCCGGTACCGCGTCGATGGCGTCTGCCTGGAGAAGGACAATATCCCCAAGAACATGCAGGCACCCTTGATCGCGCGTCTGAAAATTCTGTCCGGTATGGACATTGCGGAAAAGCGGCTGCCGCAGGACGGCCGTATCAAGCGGAACATCGCCGGCACGGACATTGATTTTCGTGTCTCCTCTTTGCCCGGCGTCCACGGTCCGAGCGTTGTGCTGCGTATTCTGCGCCCGGATGCTGTCAACATCGGCATTGAGTCCTTGGGGTTCGAGCAGGACAACTACGAGCAGTTCCAGAAGATCATCAAAAGGCCCAACGGCATCTTCCTCGTGACCGGACCGACCGGCAGCGGAAAGACCACGACACTTTACGCCGCCCTTCAGGAGCTGAACAAGCCCGACAAGAAGATCATCACCGCCGAGGACCCCGTCGAGTACAACTTTGCCGGCATGAACCAGTGCCAGGTGAAGGAGGATATCGGCCTGACGTTCGACAAGATCCTGCGTTCCATGCTGCGTCAGGCACCGAACATCATCCTCGTGGGCGAAATCCGTGATAGCGCCGTTGCGAACATCGCCATCCAGGCGGCACTGACGGGACACTTGGTATTTAGCACTTTGCACACGAATGACGCCTGCGGGGCGATTACTCGTCTGATCGATATGGGCGTCAAGCCCTTCCTGGTGGCTAGCTCGATCCAAGCCATTATGGCACAACGACTTATACGTGTCATCTGCAAGAAATGCAAGGTCGTGGACGAGAATCCCGATTTGCACCACCTCCGGTTGCTGAACATCGACCCTGCGGAGCTGAAAACTCGACCGGTATACAAGGGCGCCGGTTGTAGCGCCTGCCATGGCACCGGGTACAAGGGCCGACTCGGCATCTTTGAAATGATTGAGATGAACAGCGAGATTCGTGAGCTTGCATTCAAAAGAGCTACGACCAGCGAGTTGCGGCGTGCGGCGAAAGCCACGGGTATGCGCACCCTGATGGAAGACGGCAAGCTGAAGATTTTCAAGGGGATTACGACCCCGGCGGAGGTATCGGAGACGGCACAAGCGGAGAGCTTGACTACCGAATAGTAACGACCATTGCATGAGGATCATTAGATGTCAACGTTGAACATGGATCGACTTCTCCAGGCGTGCGTCACACAGGGGGCGTCTGATATTCACCTGAGCGTGGGCCGGCCGCCGGTCCTTCGCATCGACGGGCACTTGCGGTCACTGGAGACCAAGGTGCTGGAGCCGGACGATACGGCGGGTTTGATGAAGAGCATCACGCCGGAGCGCTGCCAGCAGGAACTTCAGGAGGAGGGCGGCACAGACTTCGGTTTTGCGTTTGGGGAGGCCGCGAGATTCCGCGTGTCCGTATTCAAGCAGAAGGGCTGCATCTCGATCGTGTTGCGTCAGATTCCCTATAAGATCCTAACGTTCGAAGAGATCGGTCTGCCGAAGATCGTTTCTGCTCTGTGCCGACGACCTCGCGGCCTGTTTGTGGTTACCGGACCCACGGGGAGCGGCAAAACCACGACACTGGCCACGATGATCAACTACATCAACGAAAACTTCGACCGTCATATTGTGACGGTTGAGGACCCCATCGAGTACTACCACCCCCACAAGAAGTCGATCATCAATCAGCGAGAGGTGGGCGTGGATGTGCCAAGCTTCGCCGAGGCGCTGCGACGCGTGCTGCGTATGGACCCGGATGTGATCCTCGTCGGCGAGCTTCGCGACCTGGAGACCATCAGCAACGCGATCCGTGCTGCCGAGACGGGCCACCTGGTCTTTAGCACGATTCACACGACCAGCGCGGCTGGTACCGTGAACCGAATCATCGACGTGTTCCCGGTGGAACAGCAAGAGCAGATTCGAACGCAGCTCAGCGGCAACCTGATCGCGGTGTTGAGCCAGGAGCTTTGTCCGCTGGCGACCGGTCGTGGCAGATGTGCCGCCTATGAGTTCATGGTCGTAACGCCGGCCATCGCCAACCTGATCCGAGAGAACAAAACCTACCGTATCGACTCGAGCATTCAGACCGGCAAGAAGCTGGGCATGCAGTTGCTGGACGAGCACCTTTGGATGCTCTACGACACAGGCAGAATCTCCCTGGAGGAGATGTTGGACAAGGGTCGCCAGCCGGGCGCCCTCCAACAAAAGGCGCTGGCCAAGATCGGTGGCGCTAAGAGCAAGGCATTCAAGAAAAAGGCGGCCGACGCGGCAAAAGACATGGAGGACCTCGGGCCGATCCTCAAGACGTAGCTGGTCGAAGGGGCCCGTCGGATCGGCAAGGATTTCCAATAAGATTATCAGGACCTTCCAGGGGCCTAACAGGTTGTCGCATTAACCATGTGTCCAATTCATAATTTTTGCAGCAATCACTATTTACTCTACGCTCGGAAAGACGTAGAGTGAATGTGGACTTTGAGGATTTTGGGATATGGGTAAGACAAAAGCACCAGAGAAATATCCTCCTGTCGAGCAGCTCCGAGGCCGGCCTCTGGGTCGTATCCTTATGAAGATGGGTCTTATGAGCAGGGAGAAAGTCCATGAGTGTCTTGAGATACAGAAGAAGCGAGGGGGGGATGTCCGTCTTGGACAGATCCTGTTAGAGCTTGGCCTGATCAGCGAGACGCAACTCCAGGTGGCGTTGGCTGGCAAACGGGGGATGGAGTATACGAGCATAGAAGGGCTGACGATCGGGCCGGAGGTGATCGAGAAGGTCCCCGCCCAGATGGCCAAGACGTACCATATCCTGCCGGTGGAATACGACAAGGACAAGAACGAGCTGGCTGTAGTGCTGGACAATGTGGATAACTTCCGGGCAACGGATGACCTTCGGACGCTGATGGAGTTTAACGTCACGGCAAAGATCACGGATCGTGACGCGATCGAGAGCGCTCTCGCCAGGTATTATGAGACCAAGCAGGATGAGGGGATCACTGAGCTGATTGACGAGATCCAGTCTGACGCGTTTCTGGCGGAGTTCGAGGGGCGTAACGCGAGTATCGACTTGGACGAGTTGAAGGAGCTGTCCGAGTCGAACCCGGTCAAGAAGCTGTTGAACCTTGTTCTGCTGCAGGCGATCCGGGACAAGGCGTCCGATATTCACTTTGAGCCATTCGAGAATGAGTACAAGATGCGTTACCGCATCGACGGCGTGCTGTACGAGATGATTCCGCCGCCGAAGTACATCGCGGCGGCTTTGAGCTCGCGTATCAAGGTCATGGCGAGTCTGGACATTGCGGAACGGCGTCTGCCTCAGGACGGCCGAATCTCATTGACCGTGCAGGGCAACCCGGTAGATCTGCGTGTGAGCGTCTTGCCGACTATGTTCGGCGAGAGCGTGGTACTGCGTGTGCTGGACCGCAGCCAGGTAAGCTTCGATCTGGAGAAGCTGGGTTTGCGGCCTCATGACGTCAAGACGTTGCGGCAACTCATCCACAGGCCCAACGGGATTCTCATCGTGACAGGGCCGACCGGATGCGGCAAGACGACGACTCTGTACTCGGCATTGAGTGAGCTGAACTGCATCGACGTGAAGATCATCACTACCGAGGACCCGGTCGAGTATGATATTGACGGCCTCATACAGGTCCAGATGAAGCCGGACATCGGTCTAACGTTCGCCCGCTGCCTGCGGTCAATCTTACGTCAGGACCCGGACATCATCCTGGTCGGCGAAATTCGTGATCTCGAGACAGCGGAAATTGCCGCACAGGCATCACTGACTGGACACCTTGTGTTCACCACCCTCCACACGAACGATGCGCCCAGCTCCATTGCGCGTCTGCTGGATCTGGGTGTCGAGCCGTTCTTGATTACGGCGACGCTCGAAGGGATCTGTGCTCAGCGGCTCGTCCGGAGGATTTGCAGCCACTGCAAAACGGCGTACGAGCCCACCGATGTGCAGCTCAAGGAATTGAGCCTGACGGAGGAGGAGATCAAGGGGAAGAAATTCTACTACGGGCGTGGCTGCAGCAAGTGCAATGGGACAGGCTACCGTGGGAGAATTGGCGTGTTTGAGATCATGCTGTTCGATGATGAGATCCGCGACCTGATCATGAACCGTGCGTCAACAAACGTGCTGCGCGTGGCGGCCCAGAAGAAGGGTATGGTACTCCTTCGTGACAATGGCTTGTCCTCTATTTTCGACGGAATTACGACCCTCGATGAGATCGTGAAAGAGACGATCACCGAAAGCTAGAGGACACAACGCCCTTCGCAGGGGATGGATTGAAAGAGAGGTAGGAAAATGCCGGTTTTCCAGTACGTGGCGTTGGATTCGCAAGGCGTCGAGGTCAAGGATGAGGTCGAGGCGCTGAGCGAGAAAGAGGCGATCAGCAAGATCCGCAACATGGGCTACTTCCCCACCAAGGTGCGGTCGAAGACCGCGGCCAGGGCTGGAGGCAAGGCGGCGGCCAAGACCACACGTCGGCGGGGAGCCAAGGGAAGGGTCAAGGTCAAGTACGTCACGCAGTTCGCCCGGCAGCTCTCGACACTGCAGGATGCGGGATTGCCCATCCTCCGTTCGCTGCGAATTCTCCAGGAGCAGCAGAAATCCGGCAATTTCAAGCGAATCATCGGGTACGTGGCGGATGACATCGAGGGCGGCTCGACACTGTCGGAGGCGATGGCGAAGTACTCGCGTGCGTTCGACCGGCTGTTCGTGAACATGGTGGCGGCGGGCGAGACGGGTGGCGTGCTGGACTTGATCCTGGCTCGTATCGCGGACTTCAAGGAGAAGGCCATTCGGCTCCGGGGGCGCGTCAAGAGCGCTATGATCTATCCATCGGTTGTGCTGACGGCGGCGTTTCTGATTCTTCTGGGCCTGATGAAATTCGTGATTCCGTCGTTCAAAACCGTGCTGGAGGAAATGGTGGAAGGGGAGCTCAACCCGGTGACGACGACGGTGCTTGGCATCAGTAACTGGATTGCGTACCAGTACGGCTGGGCCGTGATGATCTCGATTCCAATCATTATCATCATCATTTTGCGGTTCGTCCGGAAGTTGCGCGTGGGCCGCCTCGTGCTGGACACGATCAAGCTGCGCCTGCCCGTCATCGGCCAGATCAGCAGCAAGGTGTCCATTACACGGTGGACCAGAACGCTAGGGACCTTGATCAGCGCCGGCGTGCCCATCCTCGATGCTTTGAACGTCACTCGCGAGACGGCCGGTAACGAGGTCTACGCGAACATGCTGGCCACCGTCCACAATTCCATTCGGCAGGGCGACACGTTTGCCGGGCCGCTTCGACAGTCGAAGACCGTGGACCTGCTCGTCTGCAACATGGTGGCTGTCGGGGAAGAGACGGGCGACCTGGACAAGATGCTCTTGAAGGTGGCCGACAACTATGATGAACAAGTGGATGTCCTCGTCGGCGGTCTGATGTCCATGCTGGAGCCGATCATGATCATCTGCCTGGGCAGCATGGTGATGGTGATCGTGCTCGCGGTGTTCTTGCCCATGATCCAGGTGATTACGAGCTTGAGTTCGGCACAATAGTCGCAATCCTCCAAGAAAACGAGGCACTTATTTGTGAAGGAGAATCTTATGAGACCAGTCGCGAAGGCAACCAGACACGGGAGGGCGTTCACCATCGTGGAACTGCTGACCGTCATGAGCATCATCGTGATCCTCATCGGTCTGCTGGTTCCGGCCCTGAACAAAGTGAAGCAGTATGCCACCAATGTCCGGCAGAAGGCGCAATTCCATAGCATCGAGGCCGCTCTGGAGCTGTTCGACAGCCAGTTTGGCGGATACCCGGATTCGGGTTTCGCGGCAGCGGGCACCACCGGCGCGGACGCTTACTGCGGCGCATTGAAGCTCTGTGAAGCGATGATGGGTCAGGACCTGATGGGCTTCCACCCGGACTCGGTCTTTCGAAGCGATGGGCGAGCCAGTCGCCTTCTCGCCACGGGTACGCCGGTTTGGGTGGACCTGTATACACCGGACACGATGAGCAGCCGTCCGGGCCCGTTCCTTCCTCTGGAGAACGCCAATGCCTATCGGCTGAAAGACATCTACGGGGAGGGTCAGACCGCCCCCTTCAACGAAGATCGCTTCGTCCTGTGCGATGTCTTCAACAGGGTGACCAACACCGAGACCGGCAGGAGGATCGGCATGCCCGTGCTCTACTACAAGGCGAATACGTCCAAGCAGGTGCACGATCTGACCAATCCCAACAATCCGGACAACATCTACAATTACAGAGACAATGCCGATCTCTTGAGGCTGGGCATGCCGTGGGATACGCCCACGCGACTCCACAGGCTTCTCAGTTATAGCGGCACTCCGCCGGAGCCCGAAGGGCAGAGATTCTACTGGAACATCCGAAACGAGAAGGTGTCGGTGCCCAGGCCGTACAAGGCGGACTCGTACATCCTGATCTCCGCCGGTTGGGATGGGGAATACGGCACCGCCGATGACATCTGCAACTTCGACTGGTCGTTCAGGGATCAGCTTCAGTAGCGATGCGTTCACGCTGGTCGAAGAGGAATCCGTTTCCGTTGTCCTTGGACGCACGGGATGACTGATATGGGGTACTCGATATACGGGCCGATGCGTGCTCACCCTCACTGAGGGCGGGCGTGTGGCCGGTGTCTCCATCGCGACGGTTTCAACGAAAGGATTGCGATTTTCGGGCCTCACCTCCCCGAATGACTGGCGAGCCGACCGGGGAGGTGCAGGCGATGAGTCGACAACGACCCTCGTATTGAAAGAGGACTACCGTGAGACGCGAAAAGTCGGGCTTGACGCTGATCGAGATGCTCGTTGTTCTCGGCATCATCGCACTGGTGGCGGGGATCTTCGTCCCGGTGGCGAGCAAGCTGAAGAACACAATGGTATTGCCGGTGAAACAACAGGCCCAGTTCACGGCGATCGAACTGGGCCTGGATGCATTCCGCAGCGATTACGGCGACTACCCGCCGTCAAGCTTCTGGAGCCCGGTGGATGGGGGCCCGCAGAACTACTGCGGTGCGCAGAAGCTGGCCGAGGCCTTGCTGGGCTATGATCTCCTGGGCTTTCATCCCGACTCCTCGTGGGTAGCGGGGGCGAGAGCGGATCTGCCTCCCATCGTATATGCTGCCGCCGACACGCTGCAGAAGAGAAGGGGTCGATACATCGACCTGGACCTCGGCGATGCCGTTCAGCTCGGCGGGCTCTTCGCGAATCCCGCGCCGCTGGCGTCGTACACCTATGTTCTCTGTGATGTATTCCAGGTGCGACAGCGGACGGTGGCGCTTCCGGGCGGTGGAAGCATCGTTCCTGGAACACCGATTCTGTACTACCGCGCAAATCTGTCGAGCAAGACGATCAATCCCGCGGATCCGACGCTCGATGCGGCAGATCCTCTGAGGCAGTTGATCTACAACATGCGAGACAACGCTCCGCTGATCAGCCTGGGCCGGCTGGCAGACCAGCAGCCGCATCCTCTGGATTTCTACAACTACATCCGTGACCCAAAGGTGCTGGCACATGCCTGGCCTTATCGGCCGGACTCGTACATCTTGATCTCAGCCGGACCGGACGGCTCCTACGGCACGAGCGATGATATTCGCAACTTCGGCAGAAAGTGATGTGAATCGGGGTGCATAGATCCCGGACGCAGCGTATGGATGTTTCGAGATACCATCGTGGTTTGACGCTCCTGGAGATGCTGGTGGTGGTGAGCATCGTCGCTGCCTTGATGGGCATGGTCATCGTGGTCACGCACCGCGTGGAGGGACAATCTCAGGAGAACATGCTCGCCAACACGTTCGCCATCCTGGAGAGCGCGCTGGGGCAGTTCTATGAGTACGAGTTCCAGTATTCGCCGACGGATCAGAGAAAAGGGTATGCGGAACTGCGATTCCCTCTGGATTGCAGCGACTATAGCCTGGCCACTCTTCAGACGACGCTGGCAAATGTCCTTGGGGCAGGGACGGTCGTCGTCACCAATCACAATGAAGCGACCGAGATGAATCCTGCCAGGAAGCTCGAGTACCTGCAATATTCCGGATGCGAGGTGATGTACTTCTTTCTCTCGCAGGTTCCGGAAGCCCGGAGAGCATTGAGCGGGGTTAGCGCCGGCCTTGTGACCAACAAGAACATGTACGGCAACGGCATCCAGATCGCGGTCAACGGTCGTCCCCCGCAACCTTTGCTGCGGGTGGTCGATCCCTGGGGAACGACGCTGCGCTACGACTACTACGAGGAGCAATCGCAAGACGTGGCGGTCTGGGCAAGAACGAAGAGGAGTTTTCCCGTTCTCACGTCGGCCGGGCCGGACAGGCAATTCGGCACCGCCGATGACATCAGTAGCAAAAGCAGATAGCGGATCCTCGGGGGAACCGCCGGAACCGTGAAGTGATTCGACAGGAAATGAGAACCATGTACGGCCGAGCACGCAGGACAACCGGTCTGACGCTCATCGAGATGACGCTGGTCGTCGCGACGATCGCGCTATTGATGGGCCTGGCGCTGCCGGCCGTGCGCGCCATGATCAACTCCTTCCAGTCGGAAGGCGGGACGAAAAGCATCATCCACGCCGCCCTGACCTCCGCAAGGGCGATGGCCGTGACGCGCCAACGATACATCGGTCTGCGATTTCAGAAGGCCTGCATGTCGGACGATCCGCTGAACCCTCTCAATGGCGAGCTGACTGCACCACAATATATGATCTTCATTGTGGGTGAGGAACGCAAGGTCCTGGACTTGGCGAATGGCTTCCGGGCGCTCGAAGGGCAGGAGCCGATCAAGCTGCCCGAGACCGTCGGGGTCATGAGCCTGAGCGATGCGGACGCGATACGTGTGGGTCTCAAACGTGACGGCGCCCTGAGTGACGTAACGACGTTCTCGATCGTCTTCTCGCCCTCTGGGAAGCTCGTCGTCCATGACGTTCGAGTCCGCAACAAGGACGGGGTATATCTGCCGGTGAACAGCTCCGGCTCCACGAAGGTATCCCACGATGAGATATTCAATTCCGTGGAGAACATTTGCCGGTACAAGGAGGGGATGTTCATCCAGGACGATTATTCGCCGTTGAAGAACATCAACAGTCGCGGGACCACAGGGGTAATGGAGCTGGGGCTGGGAGAAGAGCCCAGCGTCACGAGCTTGGTCATCTATGATGTCTCCACGCTTCGGACGCTCTTGGGAGCGGGCAGTAGGTCCGCTCTTGGCGCCGCAGACTATCTGACCGCACTGAGAGCTGACAAGTCCGTATACGTCAGCCCGTACACGGGGGATTTGATCTCGTCGAACTGACCCAGGATATGAACAGGAACTCGCGACAACATGGGTTTTCGTTGATGGAAACGCTGCTGGCGGTGGTGACACTGGCCATTGGAATGCTGTTCATCGGCGGCACGTTCATGACCGGGGTCTATTTCGCAAGCCTCTCGACGGAGCGGACGATCGCCTCCGTGGCGGCGGATGAGGCCTTCGCCAAGATCAAGCTCTACGGGCTTGATCCCCGCGTCATAGACCCGAACCGCCTGTACGCTCTCGGCTCCGGGGCCGGCGATTCGGGACCCATTCGGCATGTCCCCTATGAGTGGCTCAGTACCATGCCGTTGACGGAGTGTCTGTATCCCTCGACCGGTGAGGCGTCCGCCGGCCAGTACTCATGGGGAGCTCTTTGCACGCGGATGGATACCGGGGGTCGCCTGGTGGGCATTACCGTGTTCGTCTGTCGTGAAAGCAGCCTCAGCGCGAAGTACTGGGTGCGCAAGCAAGGCGCCGACTGGCCGACCCTGGAAACGTCCGAGCTGCCTCGTGCGGTGCGCGTCATGGTCACGCAGGAATCGGGATCTGCGAGCGACGAGCTCCAGATCGTGGATGGCCTGGCGGATACGATCGATGAGCGTGCGTTCATCCGCGACGGGGCCTCCATTGTGGACGATGAAACCGGGCAGATCTATCGAGTGCGGGAACGGCCTGTCGGCCAGCCGGACCGGGTCAGGCTGGACAGGCCCTGGGTGAGAACATCGCCAACGCCGGCCGCAGATGGCGGTTTCTGGGTGGTCCCGCCGCCGGTCACAGGCGGGCGTGACCCGCTTGTGGCCATCTACCAGCAGATTCTCAGGTTCTGAGTCGTATGATGCGAAAAGCTTTTACAATGATCGAACTGGTGGTTGCCCTGGCGATTCTGGCGGTGATTCTGTCCTTTGCCGGGGTCATCTTCCGGGTTAGCGTCAATTCCCAGCAGATGGCGCTGGCCAACGCTGAGATCATGCAGAAGCTGCGCGTCATCACTGAGCAGTTGGATGCCGATCTCGGAAGTGGCGCGTTTCGCTACTTCCAGTATCCGTACAAGTACGACGGGTATCTGTCTGCCAGCGCGGACCGATCGTCTACCGGGGACACGGTGGCTGCGGTGAACTCAGACGGTTTTGCCTTCTTCGCCAGCGGGGACTTTCGGTCGACCGGGCAGTACGGTGGCAAGACCATCGCGGGGAACGTTGCCTGTATCTTCTACGGCCAGCCGGACCCAAATTCATACACTCGTCCGCCGCCGCCTCAGGAGAAGCTCCTGCTCCGCCGGCAGACGATCCTGGCGGCGAAGAGTCCGGCGACAGGCTCGGACCCGCGAGGTGAGCATTGCACCAAGCTGCCCCAGGATTGGTTCACCGACGCCAGTGACTGGGTCAGGCGACCGGTCATTGCCCCGGGCAGCGTCAACGCCGATCTTTATCACATGTACGTGGCCACGGGAGTAGACAATTTCACGATCCAGTACCTGGAGGACGGTGCGTCGCTGCAGGGGCGTGCGATTCCCTGGATTCGACCGGGCGACAACGTCCCCCATGTCCTCCAGAACGCGAGAGCATTGAAGTTCACGTTCACGCTGTACGACTCAAAAGGCATCCTCAAGAAGGGCAGAATATTCACGCACATCGTGGTCTGGGATAGCTGATGAGGATTATGGACCCAACGCAGGAAAAAGGGAAGGGACGCTGCCGGGGCGCGGGTTCAGCGCTGATTCTGACGGTTGTGTTGACCAGTCTGCTGGCCGTTGTGGGCGTGCTGTTCCTGATGGCGGCGAGAATCGACAAGATGGCCACATCGGCGACAACGGACAATCGGCAGCTTGGGTTTGCCGTTGATAGCGTCGTTTCGCAGATCAGTGAAGCGCTGGCAAAGGACCTGCCGGGCTTCTCCCCGCCGCAGGAATACTATGACTATCCGGACCCATGCAACGCGTGGCTGGCGGACCTGGAGCCGTATGGAGTAGCAGTGGAGTCGACCACCAGGCCCAACCAGTACGATTACGATTGCTACTGGCGTCAGATCAGCAACCTCACGGGTGGCTCGATCGGTGCTACACAGAGAGTCCGCGCCTTGCCCGTGGCGGAGCGCGAGCCCATCGATCTGAGCCAGACCGGGGCGAACGCTGATGCGGACGGGGACGGGGTCAGTGACGCCAAGTGGTTCGCGGTGCCGGGTCTGACCTCGAGCAAGGGCAAGCCGATCTATGCGGCCGTGCGCATCGTGGACAACGGAGGCATGCTCAACGTCAACACCGGGTACAGGTTCGACCCGAACACATTCGCTGCCGACGGGCGCAGCCAGCTTCAGGTCAACGTCACGGCGCTGGGCGTGGCGCCGGGAGACTCCGTGGCCGTCCAAAGTAACAAAGCCCTTGCACTGCTGGCCGCGCGAGCCACTGGGCCGGCCAACGCGGCGGATTTGGCGGCGTACGAGCGGGACGTGATCTGGCGATACGAATACAACGGTCAGGACCCGGAGTTGAGCAAGAAATACCGCCCGTTCGGTCTTTCGGACGAGTTGGAGTTGCGGTATCGCTATCAATTGGATCACGACCAGATCCACACCCGCGTCGAGGACTGGGGACGGTTTGATTCCAATACCGTCCCCGTTGAGTACAACGGGAGCCAAATGACGAATTGGTACATGCAAGCCACAGGAGCAGGGCGGCCAGAATCTGGTGTGGCGACTTTCGATCCCAACAATGACAAATTCACGTACGACTACCGTCATATCGCCACAGCGCACAACCTGGATCAGATCCGCATGCCCAGATACGTGCATACGGGAGAAGAGTGGCAAGACCCCAACGTCACGAAGATGGTGAATGTCAATGACATGGTCCCCGTCACGGAGATGACCAAATACACGCTGACCCAGACTGTGGAGAAGGCTCTGGCCGGCACGAATCTCGTCGATATTGCCGACCCCGCCCAGATCGTCGCCAACATCCTCGACTACATCGACGACGACAAAGATAGCGACGACGGTAATGACATAACGGTGACGTGGGGGACGCACTCGACCTCCGAGTTCTACGGTTTCGAGCGGCCCTGCATTTACCTCTCCGAGCTGGCCTACAGGTTCGTGTATGATGACGCCTTGAAGGTGACTCACAGGTCCTATGCAGTGGAGTTGTGCAAGCCTTACCCTGATCACAATGATCCTACCCCGAGGAGGTGGCGGGTGGTCATCAACAATCCAGGGAGCAACGATCCCAATCAGGTCATCTCCAGATGGTCGGGAAACAAACAGTTCCACTTGCTGCTGTCTCTCAGTCCCGACGCTCCGCTGGCGGAGTACGATCCGAACGATCCGAACCAATCGTCCGAGGTTCTGGATTCTGCGGGCTTCCGCGACGGCGCGACCATTGAGTTGCAGCGCACGGCCGTGGTGTCCCGGAGACCAAAGTGGCTTACGGTCGACCGTATCGTCCTGGACGGCGAGCACAAGGGGTTCGTGCACGAACCGAACTCGAGCAACACGGACGTCCACGCCGTGCTGCAAAGGGACATCTCGCCGGAGAAATGCATATTGCGACTGTGGGGTCCGCCCAGCACTCCCGGCAAGAGCCTCGGCAACGGCAGAGGCCACTATGTAGACACAGACGCTCACAAAGTCCAGGCCTGTCCGGCGAATCAACCGCTGGTCAACATTGGGGAGCTGGGCAAGATCTTCGCCTGGAATGCGTACATACTGCGCATGCCCGAAATGACGGCTCCACGGGCGGAGGACTTGCTCATCAACCTGGCGGAGCCTGCATATCAGAATCTATTCAACTACCTCACGGTAATCGATCCGGTCGCTCACAACAGTGATCTGCGGGAGCAGGAGATGCGGATCAAAGGCCGGATCAACATCAACACGGCACCGCCGTTTGTCCTGGCGCAGCTTCCGTGGATGCGATATCGGGACGTGGGCTTCCAGAGGGCACTCAAGGTCGTCGAATACCGGGACACACACGGGGCCTTCAAGAGCACGGCTGGTCTGTTGCAGGTCCCCGAAATGACCAATCTGTTCACGGACGAAGTCAACAACTATGATGCGGACACTCCATCGGCGGGACACACTGTGTTCAAAGCGCCTGACCTGACACAGGACGACGTGGTTGATGATCTCGAAGAGCGGGACCTGATCTTCACGCGGATCAGCGACCTCGTGACGGTGCGCAGCGACGTGTTCACGGCCTATATTCTGGTCCGGATTGGTCTCGATGGGCCGCAGAAAAGGGTCGTCGCCATTCTTGACAGGGGCCTGACCAAATCACCAACAGACGTGGTCCGCGTCCTGAGCCTGGAACCTGTGCCCGATATGCGATAGCGGCGGCCTACGCGTTGATCCATTCGATCAGCCTGGGATGAGCTTTGCGATTGGCCGTGACGATCTGAAAGGACTCCCCTTCATACTCACCAAGGTCGATGGGGAACAGCCTCTTGCCCTTCCAGTCGGTCGTAGTGGCGCCGGCCGCTTCCGCAATCACGACCCCGGCGGCAATATCCCACAGCTTCGGTGTGGACGCGACGGTCGCCACCAGTCCGCCCTTGGCCACGTAGGCCATTTGCAGAGCGGTCGTGCCGAAGTTGCGGAATCGCGATCCCTTGATGATCTCGCAGGCCCAGGGGGGCAGGTCGCCCTCGAAGTGGCTGTCGAGAGCGACGCTGGTGAACGGCCCGACCTGATCGTCCCCTGCGACGATGTGCCTGCCATCCAACTGTGCGACGCTCCCCTTGACGGCGGTGAACATACTGTCGGTAGCAGGCTGGAAGACCACGCCGACAACCGGCTCCCCGTCAAACAAGGCAGCCACACTGACCGTAAATATCGATATCCCATGGGCGAAGTTGTTCGTGCCGTCGATTGGATCGATTGCCCACCAGATCGTCGGCTCGCCCAGAGGCGCTCGCTTGAACAGCCTGCCGTTTTCACCCTCCTCGGCAATGAAGCCGTGGTCAGGGTAGGTTTCGCGGACCCTCCGAATGATGATTTGTTGGCATTCCGCATCCGCCCGGGTGACCAGCTCGCCCTCGTTCTTGGGGACAGCTTTGACGTAGCTCATCTCTTCCATCGCGTGCTGGCCAGCCAGGCGAGCAGCCACGACAGCGGTTTCCAGGATCTGACTTAAGTCTTTTTGTTCCAAGGACATAGGCACCTCTGCTGCAACTGTTGACACGTTTCCGGGCCACGTCTATTCTACAAGCATGACGGATATACGCCAACAGACAAATGGAGGCCGCAGGATACGCCGGGCGACGACCATGCAGCGAGAGATTGCGGCTCTGGTCGCTTGTAGCGTATTTGGCCTGTTCGCCGGCCTATGGGCACTTCAGCGGGTCGGCTTCGATTTCGGCGTGGTCTTCGGTCCCTGCGGCATGAAACAACGGACGGGCCTGCCGTGTCCCACCTGTGGCATGACTACCGCCGTGCTTGCTTTTGCCAGGGGTGATCTGCCCACGTCGTTCTACGTTCAGCCGGCGGGGGCTTTCTTGTGTACCCTGCTGGCCGTCGTGGCATTTTTCGCTTTTCTCGTGGCCGCGTTCGGCGTATATTTCAGGGCTCTTGACCGGTTGTTCGCCGAGATCAGGA
>JAFGJR010000085.1 GCA_016928975.1 Sedimentisphaerales bacterium
ACGCTCGAATAGTCGTCCTCGCGCTCGTTCCAACTGTGGGACTTGTACTGCGGGTTCTCGTCGGGCGACATCCAGCCGAAGTGCTCGATCGTCACCTTGATGCCCTTGTTGAAGACCAGCGGATCGTTGATGTGCCAGCGGTACGCGGAGGTGTGGCTGCCGACAATGCCCCACTGGTCGAAGTACGGCACGCCGAAGTACGGGGTGCTGGTCGTCTTGAGACCCCAGGCGGAGAGGAAATAGTCCTCGGTGCCGGTGCCCCAGATGGAGGCATTGGGCTCGTTGTCGACGTAGATCTTCTCGTCACCCTCGCCGAACCAGGAGGGGCTGCGGGTCCGCACGCTCAGGACCGTACCCACGTAGTGTCCCTTGCCCTTGGTGTCGAGGATCACGTAGTCCTTGCCTTTTTCGGCGGGGTATTCCTGGCGGTACTGGGCGTAGAAGTACGGCGTGTTCTTGGGCAGGCGATCCTTCTTGATCCAGTCGATGTTATAGTAGAGCAGGCTGATCGGCTTTTCGCTCTCGTTAACGATTTCGATCCGGGCCGACTTGCGGAACGGCATGTGCCAGAAGCAGTTGTAGGAATCGGCGTCCTCGACGATGACGGGCAGGCTGATGACCTGGCTGCGCTTGCCGAAGCTGTTGGCGAAGAAATCGCCGACGGGGGCTTCCACGGCCGGCCGCTCGCGGCCGTCCCAGTACATACGAAGCAACATTTCCTGATGATTGGCGGAGCCGTTCTTCGCCCACGGGTGCGGCTCGGGCCCAAGGAACGTAATCCAGATGTGCGTGATGACGCCGGGACCTTTGACATCCAAGAGGACCTTCCTCTTGCCCGGCGCGACGCTGCTATTGTCGCTGTTGCTGTTGGGATTCGGCCGGCCGTTCGGATCGGGTTTGCCGTCCGCTCCGATCTTGGCCGTCGAGGTGGCGCGCATGCTGCGCCCTTCATGCGGCCGGGCCAGGTCCGCCAGGAAATCACCTGCGCAAACTCCACAACACAGGAAGCTAACAGTCAAGCCAGCTACGCACGCCGACAATCGACCTGTGACACGAATCATAATCCCACTCCCAAAGAAGACCGCATGTGCACCTAAGAGGCTATAGGCCTGCGACACAGTGACCGCGTCGCGCCAAACCGCCCCGGTGTCATTCCTGCGAAGCTTGTCCTCGACCTGATCGGGGAGCAGGAATCCATCTGCGCCACGGCGTTCCCCCGCTTTCGCGAGGGCAAGCTCTGGACCCCTGCTTTCGCAGGCGTGACAGGAGAGAGCTACGACCGCCGCTTTGTCGGATGCTCTATACATCGGAATCATCGCCTTCGGGCAGGGCCTTGCCGTTGGAGGCTTCCGGAAGCGCCTCAGTCCCGAGGTCCGCCAACCTCATCCCTTTGATCTCGGGCAGCGACTGGCCGATGATGCCCTGAAGATCCCCGTAGAGGCCTGACGTGCCGACAAGCACTCGTTGGAGCTGCTTCTCCCGCTTCGCCCAACATCGCTGGAAAGCCTGCCTTTCGGTATCGAGATCGTGTCTCATCGTCATGAAGGCCTCGACAATGCCGGAGACACGATTGTAAAACTCCAGGCCGACCAGGTAGTTGTAGACCAGTTCCATTTTGCCGTGCTGTCCCTCCAGGGCCCGGCGGCTCTTCGCCACCGCGATCAGCCCCTCGCGAAGCGCGACGGCCACCGGATGGACACAAGCCCAGCTCGCAACCCACACGCCGTCAACCTGGCCGAAATAGCGGATGTGTTCGGGCAGTTGCTCGCTGACAATCACGGAGCGCGAGGCGCCGACCGTTCTCAGATCGTCCCGCAGTTTGGGCAGCCATTCCTTGGACCAGTGCCTCGTGCGCTTGGACTCCCAGAGGATCAGGCCGCAGTCCGTCCCGCTTTCATCCAGCACACGCTGAACGACGTCCGCGCCGCGAACGCCCTTCGGCACCGGCTCGACGGAATCGGTTGGGAACAGGTCCTTGAGCAACTGCTCCAGGGCGACCTCCAGGACTTCGCCCTGCGCCTGTTGTGAGCCCTGTTCGGCGCTTCGCTTGAGGTCTTCGATCTGCCGGCGAAGCTGCTCGACCTGCTGCTCCTTCTCCAGGAGCTTGAGCCTGTGCTGCTCGTCGAGCTCTTTGAGAGCCTGCTCCCGAACCTTTTTCCGCTCATCCCCAAGCCTGCGCTCCACGTCCAGATCGGCATTCTCGATTTTCTCCTCCAGCTCTCGCTCCTTTTTACGAACCGCCAACTCCTTTTCCTGGGCCGTCTTGAGCTGCTGCTTCAGCTCGCCGAGCCGTTCGTCACGATCCTTCAGTTCGACGGCGAGGGTTTCCTGCGTCTGCTGACGGATCTTGCCTTCCAGCGACTGGCGCTCCTGGCTGAGTCTCGTACGGACTTGTTCCTCGATGGTCTCAGCTCTGCGGCGAAGCTCTTCTTGCTGCCCGGCCAACTGAGACGCAAGATTTTGCGTCTCTACCTGTTGGGCCTTGAGTTGTTCCCGCGTCGCGTTCAGTTCTCCCTCCAGCTCGTTGCGGATGCTGGTGCGGAGCTGGGCAGACATGACCTCCGTGATCTCGATCTCTATCTTGCAGTTCGGGCAGATGATCTTACTGCTCATGTCACATCGCCTTTAGCAGGTGTCAGGTGGCCACCCGACGACGACAACTTGGTTCACGCGGGCACATCGGGGGCACTCCCTCCCCAATGATGACCGCCAAAGCCGATGCCAAGCGTATGGACCCGCGCCGGGGTTGTCAAGGAAATCCCCGACGTGGCCAGCAAGTCCGATAAATATGCTTTTTCCTTGCCTGGCCAGTGACTATGAGGTATCATACACTGACCGATGGCTCTTTGGCATGTGGGAGAAATCATATGATGACAAATCTGTATGTAGGCGCCTTATGTCTTTTCAACATCCTTTCGGTCTTCGCGGCGGATGACGCCGTGCGCATTCTCGATCAGAATCTGCAACGCGGACTTGAGCGAGCACTGACCGTGTCGCGCCCCACGGAGAGCCAGATGCTCGCCCTGACACGATTCGAGGCCCGCAGCAAGGGCATAGGGAACCTGACGGGCCTTGAGTACGCCTTGAATGTCACAAGTCTGAACTTCGAGGACAACCGTATCACCGACATCAGCCCCCTGGCGGGTCTGACCAAGCTGACGACTCTGAACCTCAAGGGCAACCAAATCTCGGACATTGCCAGCCTGTCGGACCTGACCGACCTGACGGAGTTGATTCGTGTGTGAGATTTTTTTCTGGCGCTACGTTAGTCCTTTGTTTACAGTGACTTATGAACCTTATAGCAAAGGAGATAAGTCATGGA
>JAFGJR010000086.1 GCA_016928975.1 Sedimentisphaerales bacterium
GACCACTCCTCGATGGTCCTCGCTTTTGAAGAACTGGCGAATCACAAAGTCGCCTAGAGAGAGCACATTCCGGGGGACACCGTGCTTCAGGCGCTGTCAGGTGCGGCGGCGGTCTTGATGTCGGACGGACTGGCGTGGTGTCCCCCGATCGTGGGTGTCGCCACGTGCTCCGGTCCGGGCGAGACTTCCTGCGGTGTCCGGTAGACCATGTGCATCGGAAGCTCCAGGGCAGCGCTCTTCGAGTGCCTCGTGCGGAACTGCGCTTCATGCCCGAGGACTGCCCTCACGCGGGGTGTTCCCGTGCAGGTAGCGCGCCAACATCCGTCAGACTCCGTGTACGGACGTGGGGACACCGCGTCCGCAATGTCGTGACAGGTCGACGTCCGGCCGGCAGCATTACCCGGGAAACCGGGGGCGTCGTGTCCCTCTGCCGATTACAGGGCATGCTAGGCCCCAGGCAATCCCCAACAGGATGCGGCGCAACAGACTACCGGATCATCTTCGCGTTTGCCCAGACGGCCCAATCCTGACCGGAGGAAGAGCCAGCAAGGACCTGAATCCCGATCCTGCCGGTCCTACCGACAATCCCGGCCAAGTCAATGGCGAAGCTGTCCAGGTCGCCGTCATACGTGGCAGTCTTGCTGCCCAGCACGTTTGGCAGGTCACTACCGGTCTGCCAGAACCACACGCGGAACGTGACGCCGTCCGTGCCGGTGGCGCCGTTCAGGAAGCCAACGTCACTAACAAACACGGCGCCTAGAGGTATGGTCATCTCGGGGTAGAAGCCCTCTATCCACCCGCCGCTCACCCACTTGGGATGGGTTTCCAGTACTTTGGCGTACGTGTCTCCATCCTCCAGTTTCACGTTCGTGCGGTGGCAGACAAAGCCGTTCGGATCGTTGGTGGCTCCGCCGAAACTGATGTCTGTTGACGGGCTTCCGGTCTTCCATTGAGCCAGATTGGCCTTGTCTATGTAGTTCACGACTGTTTCAACAGCGATGCTCACTTGCTTGTCGTTGTTCCCTTCGTTGGACTCGTCCGCTGCGCCGTTTGCGTCGGCGACAACCTTGATGACTGGCGTGACCGGGTCGTACGGCCAGGTGTTGAACTGCCTGTCCAGCGAAGCGCCGGCAGCCAAGGCCGGTACAGAATCAGTATCCCTGAGGACTCCATCAGCGTAGAGTTTGGAGACGGTCGCCGGGCTGGGAACGTCTCCCTGGTTCTTGATGGTGTAGCCTATTCGGTAGGCACCTGAGCCAGCCACTTTGGCGATGGTCGTGATAACCAGATCCGATTCCCCTTCATCCGGCACCGGTGTGACCACAACTGGAATCGTCATGAAGACCGACCCCTCGGAATTGGACGCCGTCAGCGTGTAGTTGGTGGTCGCCAACACTGAGACTGACCTCGTTCCTGTGGAGTCAACCGCACCTATTCCCCGGTCGAGAGCCACTGACGTAGCACCCGACACCTCCCAGCTCAGAGTGCTGTTATCGCCGGGATGTATGCTGGGTGGATCAGCAGTGAATGAATCGATGACCGGCGGGCCGGAATGCGGCGTTCCGGAGACTTCAACCTGCGCCGTTGCCGTGGCGCTGCCAGCCTCATTGGTTGCCGTCAATGTGTAGGTCGTGGTCTCTGCAGGTGAGATGGATGTGTTCCCGGAGGAGGCAACGGAGCCTACTCCGGGGGAGATAGTCACCGAAGTGGCGTTCGAGGTATCCCAGCTCAAGGTTGCTGAACCGCCGGCCGAGATGCCGGGTGGATTGGTGGTGAAGGAATCGATGATCGGCGGTCCGGCAGGCTCCGATACTGTGACCTGAGCCGAGGCCGTGACGCTCTTGCCGGCCGGGTTGGTCGCCACCAGCGTATAGATCGTGGTGGTGGTGGGAGCCACCAGCCTGGAACCGGTGAGAGCCACGCTACCTATGCCCTGGTCTATCTGAACAGCGGTGGCTCCCGAGATCGCCCAGCTGAGGGTTGAAGACTCGCCAACAGAGATGGTCAAGGGGCTTGCGCTGAAGGACTCGACCACCGGTGGCTCACCTGGGGAAAGGAAGCTGAGCGGGCCACCCGGCCCGCATCCACTCGTGACACCGAGAAGAATCAGCACTGCAACTCCTACCCTCTTCATACCATCCACCTCCTGCACCGGCAGCATGCGTCAGTGTCATAATCCGCTTGCATCCATGCTAGCACAACTGCATGCATTGTGTGTGATGAGAAGCGAGGAAAGGTCAGAAGACAGCGGGTAGATCAAGGCGACGTTCAGGCGCACGCACATTGGCCTCATTGTTGTAGACTGTGAATGCTGGTGCGATGGAATTGAGTCTGGAGACCATGACAGCGGTTGCCCTTGGCGTCGGCCTTGCCGCCAGTGCCGGATTCAGGGTGTTTGTGCCGATGCTCGTGGCGAGTATCGCCGCGTATCTCGGCGTTCTCCCGGTGCAGGATGGTTTCAACTGGCTCGCCACTTGGCCGGCAATGATTTGCTTTGGCACAGCGACGGTTCTTGAGATTGTGGCGTACTACGTTCCCTTTGTGGACAACCTGCTCGACAGCATCACTACGCCGTTGGCGGTGGGCGCCGGCACTCTGCTCCTGACCTCCGTGCTACCCATCAATCACAGTCTGCTCAAGTGGACCACCGGTTTCATCATTGGTGGGGGCATCGCCGCCACTGTGCAGGGCGGCAGCGTGTTGCTCAGGTTGCTCTCGAGCGGCCTCACGGGCGGCATGGCCAATCCCGCCGTGACGACCGGAGAGCACGCCGCCGCGTTCGGCACTTCACTGCTCTCGCTGGTGATCCCGTTTGTTGTGGTACCTGTGCTGCTGGTCCTTATCATCATCCTGATCGTCGTGTTCAAGAAGAAGGTCTTCCGGGCAAAGGGGTACGGGGCTGCGTGAAAGCCTGTCATAGGGTGGATGTGGAGCTTCGTTCCTAGGCAGGGCACACTGGTGAGTGCCGGGTGGCGCCGCGTGACACCGATATGTAGAGAGACGACGGACACGTCGCCAACAAGGGCACACGCTAGCGCGGCCGTAAGTTGTGTCCCTGCAACCCGGCGGTGGCATACTCAGCCGAGCGCTCTCCGCCACACGGCCGCAGCGACCCATAGACGCTATCCACGTCAGAAGGAGGGGAGATGAGCACATCCGGAGCCAAGCTCGCGATTGCCGGGCACGCCGGCATAGGTCACACGCTCTGTCCGGGCGGGTTGATTCAGGACGACTCGCTCGGGTTCTCCGTGGCCGCGGCCATCATCAGAGACGTCCTCGGAGCGGACACTCGGGTGGCGTCGGCAGTTGCGGACCCGGACACCAACATCATCACAGTCACAACTGTAGATGGGGGGACTGCCGACGCTTCGCCGCGCTGTGGCGTCACTCCAAGCGAGGCAAGGCTCATTGGTGATGTCGCCGGGCGTGATGCCCTGCTCTGTCAGACGCTGGCCGTAGAGGCGCTGGGCAGAGTGTACGGACAGGGCGTGCTTGAGACCTCGGCGGCCCTGCAGGCGGCTCTGGCCAACGCCGTCATCGACACGTTCCGCAGGAAGGCGCCGGACAGGTTTCAGGCGACGACTGAAGACCTGCCGACGAATGACGGGCACATCGGTGGATTGTCTACAGAGCTCGAGGGTGTCAGCGCGTCTGTGCTGGCGATAGTCAATGGCTCGTCGTCCGGAATCGGACCGAATGAGGACCTCGAAGGGAACGTGGCGCTCGGCTCCAAGCGCGACCTGATGGAACGGCTGGGGATGCTGAGGTGCCCGACCATCGTGCTGGAGGGAAAGGCGTACTCTCCGGCACTGTCCGGTGAACTGAAGGAGATCACGTTCCTGGTTCGGGTCCAGAAAGACTTGGACAACATCGTGGTCGCCGAGGCGCTCCGTGATGCGGCCTTAGACCTCGGCTACCCGGTCATCTACCTGGACGACGCGTTTCCGAGGAACGAAGGCGTGCTGAGGCGCAAGACCGTCGACGTCGCGGAACGCATCGCGGCCGCCGCCGCACGCCTCGGGCAGTCGGAGCGGGGCGCCGATAAGGTGCTGGCCTCCGCGGAGCTGGCGCGGCTTGTCGGACAGGAGGTTGGCGGCGTCAGCTTCATGACCAACAGGCTGCACGACGTGGTGCGGCAGTGCGGATTGATGCCGGGCACCTCAGCGGTCCTGTCGATGCTGGTCACAAAGGACTACCTGGCTCACTGGAAGATGCCGGTCCTCGAGCAGGAGGACATCGACAGGATGAAGGACATCGTCCACGCTGCAATACCCCGGATAGCATCGCGTCTCCACGAGGCGAATGATGTGCTGGACCAACTGTATGAGGACCTCGAACCGCTGGAGGCGTTCATCAGATAAACAATGTCAGGATACTCCGGGTCACCACGCCGATGTGTGGCTGCCTTGGCTCATCTGAATGGGCGATGGCAGACGTGCCCCATACAAGGGCGATGGGCGATGTGTGGAGAGTAGCGGGACGATTTCCGATAATGCGGTGGCGCTGACGGCGCTGGTGGACGGCAGGAACGCGTGACGTGTCCTGACCTGCGCCGACACGCTATTTCTGGAGCATCCGGATCTCAAACAGCCAGGGCCACAGCTTGCCGGTCACGAACAGTCGGCCTCCGGCGGCATCGTAGGCGATGCCGTTCAACACGTCGACCCGTCCCGAGATTGGTCGGGTGTCCAGCAGACCCGACAGGTCGAGCCAGCCGGTCACGCGGCCGTCCGCCGGGTTTATCATCGCTATCGTGTCCGTCTGCCATACATTGGCGTAGACCAGACCATTGACGAACTCCAGTTCGTTGAGTCGCGCGACGTCAGCTCCCCGGTCGTGCACGGTGACATAATACTCGACCAGGTGCGTCTCAGGGTTCAGGAAGTACAGCCTGGCAGTGCCGTCGCTCATAATGAGGCGCTCGCCGTCGTACGTGATGCCCCACCCCTCGGTATCGTAGGTGAAGCTGTCCAGCAGGC
>JAFGJR010000087.1 GCA_016928975.1 Sedimentisphaerales bacterium
ATAGCCGCGCCCGCTGTTGAGCTGTGACTGTTGGAGTCGAAGCCGGCCGCCATTGGCTGCGATTCGCCGATCGTTTCGGGTGTCCGGATGCGCCGGCCCGTTCCTGCGGAGCTGCTCTGGAAGGCATCCGCTGAGCAAACCGCAAGGGGACCTCAGTATCGCGATACGTTCAGCTCACCTGGGGTGCCGGTGACGAGGTATACGACGCTCTCGGCGATATTCGTCGCTCGGTCGGCGATTCGCTCGACGTTGTGAGCCGCCCAGATCAGGTACGTGGCGCGTGTGATGACAGACGGATTGTCGATCATCCGCGACAGCAGGTCGTGATAGGTCTGATCGTAGAGCAGATCGACGGCGTCATCCTCAGCACAGATTTCGCGGGCCAGCCTGGCGTCGCGTTGGAAGAACGCCTCGATGCTCCTGCGGAGCATACTGACGGCCTTCTCGGTCATCTGAGGGATGTACACCAGCGGTCGGACGAGCGCCTGATCGTTGTGCATAAGGACGATCTTGCCGATGCCCTCGGCATAGTCGCCAATGCGCTCCAGGTCCCGAACGATGCTCAGGACCGCGATGATCTCGCGCAGGTCCGATGCCACCGGCTGCTGCGTTGCGATCAGATCGACGCACTTGTCTTCCAGGGCCCAGCGTCTCTTGTTGACCTGGGTGTCGTTGTCGACGACGTGTTGGGCCTCTCTGGCATCGAGGTTCTTCAGCGCCTCGACAGAGCGGTTGATCGCGATGATCACCATGTCGCCCAACTGCTGAACGTCTTCTTCGATCTCTCTGATCCGTCTATGGAAACCTTCTCTTGGCATAGGCGACTCCCGATATCAGCCGAACGATCCTTTGATATAATCTTCGGTCAACTTCTCGGCTGGGTTCGTGAAGATTCTGTCGGTATTGGCAAACTCGATGAGCCGGCCGAGGTACATGAAACCCGTGAAATCGGAGACCCGAGCGGCCTGCTGCATGTTGTGCGTCACGATCACCAGGGTGTAATCTCGCCGGAGCACGCGAAGCAGTTCCTCAATGCGCAGCGTCGAGATCGGGTCGAGGGCCGAACAAGGTTCATCGAGCAGGATAATATCGGGTCGCAGGATCAGCACGCGGGCGATGCACAACCGCTGCTGCTGCTCCAGGGTCAGTGTGTGGGCGTTCTTCTTGAGCTTGTCCTTGAGATCGTCCCAGAGCCCGACGCGCTCAAGGCCTTCCTGGATGGTCTGCATGATCTCATCCTTGCGGCTGAGCATATCGTGGATCCGCAGGCCGAACTTGAGGTTGTTGTAGATCGATAGGGAGAAGGGATTGGGTCTCTGGAACACCATGCCGACCTTGCGGCGAAGGGCGATCAGGTCCGTCTCTGGAGCGAGAATATTCTCCGTGTCAATGGTGATCCGGCCCTCCACGCGGCAGTTCTCGATCAGGTCGTTCATCCGGTTGAAGCAGCGCAGCAGGGTGGACTTGCCGCAGCCGGACGGCCCGATCATCGCGGTGATGTTCCGTGCCGGGATTTTGATATTCACGTCGATCAACGCGCGAAAGTCGCCGTAGTACAGGTTCAGGTCTTGCGTCTGGATCGTCGTTTCGAGTTTCATATCATCCGAACCGGCCGGTAATGTAGTCGTCCGTGCGTTTGTCCTTCGGGACGGTGAACAGGTCGCGCGTGGGGCCGATCTCGACGAGTTCGCCCATCAGGAAGAACGCGCATCGCTCGCTGACACGCGAGGCCTGCTTGGTGTTGTTCGTCACAAGGATCTGGGTGTAGTCGTGTTTCAACTGCTGCATGGCGTCCTCGACCTTGGCGGTGGAGATCGGATCGAGGCCGGAGCACGGCTCATCGTACAGGATGACCTCGGGCTCGACCGCCAGGGTTCTGGCGATGCACAGTCGCTGCTGCTGGCCGCCGGAGAGGCGCACCGCCGGCTCGTGCAGGCGGTCCTTGACTTCCTCCCAGAGATAGGCCTTTTTCAGGGCCTCTTCCACGAGGTGGGTGACCGCTTCCTTGTTCGTCGTGCCGTGGACTTTCGGGCCGTAAGCGACGTTCTCGAAGATGGTGACGGGCAGGACCTGGGGCAGAGCGAAGATGATGCCGATCCTCTTTCGCAGGAGATTGTCGCTGATCTTGCGGATGTCCCGGCCGTCCAGAAGAATCTCCCCGGTCTGCGAATAGCTCCTGTGGAGGTAATTGAGCCGGTTGAGCGCTCGCAGGAAGGTGGTCTTGCCGCTATTGGCCGGGCCGATGATCCCGAGGATTTCGTTGCGTGCGACCTCGATGTTGGCGTTCTTCAGCGCTTGCACCGAACTGAAGTAGCAGTTGAGGCCGAAGGTTTGGATGACCGGGCTGTCTACCATAGCCTCTTTTTTCGATAGTGTGCGCGCAGGATAATGCTGACGAGGTTCATCAGGAAGACGATCGCGATCAGCACGAGGGCCGTGGCGAAGCTCAGGGACAGCGGGATGTTCGGCACCTGGGTGGAGATCACGTAGAGGTGATAGGGCAGGGCCATCACCTGGTCGAACACGGACCGCGGGAGGCGGGGCAGGTAGAATGCGGCGACAGTGAACAGGATTGGGGCGGTCTCGCCGGCCGCCCGGCTGAGGCTCAACACGGTGCCGGTGAGGATACCCGGGATCGCGTACGGCAGCACGCAGTAACGCACCGTCTGCCACTGCGTGGCTCCCAGCGACAGGCTGATCTCGCGATAACTGAAGGGCACCGACTCCAGTGCCTCCTTCGAGGCAGTGATGATCACCGGCAAGCTCATGATCGCCAGGGTCAGTGAGCCGGCGAGGATCGACGTGCCGAAGTGCAACAGCAGGACAAAGGCCGTGAAGCCGAACAGACCGTAGACGATTGACGGAATCCCCGACAGATTCACCACCGACAGCTTGATCATCCTCGTGAACAGGTTGTCGCTGGCGTACTCGACGAGGTAAATGGCGGAGAGCACACCCAGCGGCAGCGAGAACAGCATTGTGCCGAGGACCAGCAGGATCGTGCCCACGATGGCGGGGAAGATGCCGCCGGCCTTCATGCCGTCGCGCGGCGCCTCCATGAGGAAGCTCCAGGAGATCACTCCTGCGCCGTTGATCGCCACGTAGAGGATCACCAGCAGGATCGGAATGACGATCAGCAGCGTCACGACACCCAGGATGGTGAACGCTATGTTCTGCTTGAGTCTGGCCTCGGTCATCTTCTGGCCCTTCGCAGAAACAGGTCGGCGATGAAGTTGATGATGAACGTGATGACGAACAGGACGAGCCCGACCGCGAACAGCGCGTAGTAATGCTCCGAGCCGCCGACGGTCTCGCCCATCTCGCCGGCAATCGTGGCGGTGAGCGTCCGCAGCGGCTGCAGGATGGATGTCGGGATCACCGGGGCGTTGCCGGTGACCATCAGGACCACCATCGTCTCGCCGACGACTCTGCCGATGCCGAGCATGACGGCGGCCACGATGCCGGAAGAGGCCGAGGGCAGGATGACCCGCCAGAGCGTCTGCCAGTGCGTGGCGCCCAGGCCGTAGGCGGCCTCGCGGTACGATCTCGGCACGCCTGTCAATGCGTCCTCCGAGATGCTGATGATCGTGGGCAGAGCCATGAAGGCCAGCAGGAGGCTGCCCGTCAGGCCGCACATGCCTGTCGACAGGTGAAACGTGTCCCTGAGCACCGGTCCCAGCCAGATGATGCCGAGGAACCCCAGCACCACACTCGGAATCGCGGCGAGGATCTCGATGAACGACTTGAGGATGTTTTTGACCGCCTTGGGAGCAACCTCGGCGATGAACATGGCGGAGCCGACGCCCAGCGGCACGCAGATGACGACCGCCCAGAATGTCACGAGCACGGAGCCGAGCAGCAGGGGGATGACCCCGAATTGCGGCGGTTCCGAGATCGGCAGCCACTTGCGGCCGAAAAGAAACTGGGCCAGCGGATAGTGGCGGAACAAGGAGAGTGAATCCCGCAACAAAAACAGGAAGATCATGAATACGAAGATGACAACTGCCAAGCCGCTGAGCTTGATGCACAGTTCAATGATCGGCTCGCCGATTTTCCGCTGTAGTTGCTTCATGGACGCACAGAAACCGAATTCCCAGGTGTGCGGTTTGACCTGTGACCGGATTGTCGACTCGTCAATCTCCGGGGGCAACCGTCCCTCCTGTCTGCAGACCATCACTTGTCGGCGAAGTATGAACGGGCACGAAACCCGACTCTATGAACTGCTGCTGGCCCATAGGGCCCAGAGTGAAATCGATGAGGAGCTTGACGATGCCCTGCGGCTCGCCGTCGGTGTAGGCGTACAGCCCTCGCGAGAGCGGGTATGTCTTCTTGAGAACGTTCTCCAGGGTGGGGGGATAGAACTCAGTTCCCTTGGCGACCGGAACCGCCTTGGTTCGGTCGGAGAGGTATCCCATGCCCAGGTAGCCGATGGCCCCCTCGTTGCCGGCCACCTCTTCGACAATTGCCTGTGACGAGGTCAGAAGCAGCGTCTCGTTGGAGAACTCGTCCTCGTTGTCCTTCTTGCCGAGCTGAATCACCTCCTCCTTGAAGTACATGTGAGTTCCGGAGCTGACCTCCCGCGAGAGCGTCACGATGTGGAGGTCTTTGCCGCCGAATCGCTTCCAGTTGGTTGTCTTGCCCGTGAAGATGTCGTGCAGGTCCTCGATGGTCAGCTTGTCCACGGGATTATTCTTGTTGACGATGACCGCCACGCCGTCGTAGGCGACGACGGACTCCTTGGGCCGGACGCCGTGCTGATTGGCGATCTCGACCTCTTTGGGTTTCATCTCACGGGAGGCGGTGGCCACGTCGCAGGTCTTGTTGATGAGCGAGGCGATGCCGACGCCGCTGCCGCCACCTGTGACAGCGACAAAGACGTGCGGGTACTGTTTCATGAACTCTTCGGACACCATCTGTACGGCGTTGACTATCGTATCCGACCCTTTGACCTGAATGAACCCTTGCGGCTCGTTCGGGTCGACGCTCTCACCACAGCCTGCGAGAGAGAAGGTCATGATAGAGGCCCAGATAGCCTGACGTCCTAATCCCATAATGCCTTCGCTGATTGTCATGCCCGAAGACCCACAGATACCACGATTAAGGCGTGAACGCTACCAGAGTTGTGTTAGGAATTTGTTAGCACTCGATTAGGATTCTGTTAAACTCGGAGTCGGCTGATGGATCGCAGATGGTCACAGAAAGGGGTTGGTTGGCCCGATCGCTGTTGGAGTTGTTTTGAGCCTGGCGCGGCCACCTGTTATCGGACTAAGGAGATCGCATGGTTTTCAGGTTCTTTCCCAGAACGCACAATTTCTTCGACCTGTTTGAGAAGCAGGTAAGCCATGCCGTCGAGGCGGCTTGCTTCTTCAAGGAGGTGGTCTCGCAGGGTCGCGTTACGGAGGATGCCCTGAGCAGGATGGCCTCCATCGAGCATCAGGGCGATGACGTGGCGCATTCCATCATCGAACAACTGAACAAGACGTTCATCACCCCATTCGACCGGGAGGACATCTATAGCCTCGTCAAGCAGCTCGATGACATCACCGATATGATCAACAACATCCTCGCCCGGCTCAGGGTATACGACATCCATACGGTGGACAAGAACCTGGTGGAGTTCTCGGTGGTCATCGAGCAGTCCGTACGGGCTGTGTCACGAGCCATCGGGGGGTTGCGCAACCACAAGAACGGCAAGGCGGTCTGCGACGCCTGCATTGAGATCAATCGCCTGGAGAACGTCGGCGACGCGATGCGGGATCGCGTCTTGTCCGAGCTGTTCTCCACTTCGAAGGATCCGATCGCCGTGATCAAATGGAAAGACATCTACCAGGATGCGGAGACCGTCCTGGACGTTTGCGAAGACGTTGCCCACGTTGTCGATTCCATTATGGTCAAGCAGGCCTAATCATGACGCTAAGTATCTTGTCGTTGATCCTGTTGTCGCTCGTCTTCGATTTTCTCAACGGTTTTCACGATTCGGCCAACTCCATCGCCACGATCGTCTCGACGCGGGTGCTGACGCCGAGCCGGGCCGTCGTTTGGGCCGCCTTCTTCAACTTCATTGCCTTCCTGTTCTTCGGTCTGCACGTCGCCAATACCATCGGCAAAGGTATCATCGACATCGCGATCGTGGACAAAGGCGTGATCTTTGCCACCCTTGTCGGCGCCTGCTCATGGGACGTGATTACCTGGTACTGGGGTTTGCCGACCAGCTCTTCACACGCCCTGATCGGCGGAATGGTCGGCGCTGCGCTGGTCAAGGTTGGGTCGGAGGCGCTGGTCTGGCGCGGCATCATAAAGACCGTGGTCTTCATCTTCGTGTCTCCGATTCTTGGACTGATCCTCGGAGTGACCCTTGGCACGGCGGTCTACTGGGCGTGCCGCAAGAGCACTCCGGGCAAGGTGGATCATCTGTTCCGCAAGGGCCAGCTCCTCTCGGCGGCTCTGTATAGTATGGGCCACGGTGGCAACGATGCCCAGAAGACGATGGGCATCATTGCCAGTCTTCTGTTCAGCGCCGGCCTGCTGGGTAGCGAATTCCATGTCCCGCTCTACGTAGTGCTCTCGTGTCACGCCGCCATCGCGCTGGGCACGATGTTCGGCGGCTGGCGGATCGTCAAGACCATGGGGCAGAAGGTCGCCAAGCTGAGGCCGGTGGACGGTTTTGCCGCCGAGTCCAGCGCCGCTGCCACGCTGGCCATCTCTTCCGCCTTCGGCATTCCGGTAAGCACCACGCATACCATCACCGGCGCAATCATGGGCGTAGGCTCCTTGCGACGACTCAGCGCCGTCCGCTGGGGCGTCGCCCGTAACATCATCTGGGCCTGGATTCTGACCATTCCCGCCGCCGCCGCGATCTCCGCCGTCGCCTACTTCCTGGCCGGCCGCTTGCTCATGAGCTTGCCGTAGAAAGCCATTGGCCTGTTTGCCTGCTCAGTGTCCGGTAATGGCAGGCAACCCGGTCAGGCGATGCCACAGTCACGTGCAAGACTCTGTGTCGTCATGGGCCTGCCCCGGGGACCGGTGGAAATCGCGCCGTTTTCCTCAACACCCCCGGCTTCGACGCCGATAACACTCCAAGAGATGATTCGAACCGATCAAGACATGTGAGGAGACCGAGTATGGGGATTCAGAACTGGTCTGAGGAGATCATTCTCGTGGACCTGCCGCCCGAGCCGGAAATGGGCGATGAGCTCAAGACCGTGACCGAGATGGTTCGGGACAGGGGTGATTGCGAGGTCGTCGTGGATTTCTCGAAGGTCGATATCATCACCTCTTCGAGTCTGTCCAAGCTGCTGAGGCTGCGCAAGCTGGTCGGCGACTGCGGTCACAGGCTCGTGTTTTGCAGTGTGGCGCCGGCGACAAAAGGGATTTTCACGGTCACGGGTCTTGACGGGGTTTTCGAAATCGTAGACGATAAGTTCATTGCCTTGGCCAGTCTGCAAATGGTTGGGTAGCCTGCGCGATCCTCCAGATGTGCAGGGCCTGACCGGTTCCCGATGCCGTTTTGCAGGGGGCCAGGCAAAGGCGGGCGTGCGTCATGCCTGCCTCTCGCTCGTGGAGCGGGTGACGAAGTTCGCTCGAGAGAGCGACATTCGTCATCTGCTCGCGGAGTACGTCGGGTATCCGCTGGAATACCGTGTTGAGGTGTGGTTTATTGTCAGATGGACAACGACGTTCTGCACCAGGTCGAGCAGATTCTCGGACATGAATTCACCGACAAAGCGCTAATCGCCAAGGCCTTCATGCATTCCTCCGGTGTGGACAGCCGGCTCGAAAGCAACGAGCGGCTGGAGTTCCTCGGCGATGCCGTCCTGTCTCTGGTGATTTGCCAGAACCTGTTTGAGAGATTCAGCGAGTATCCGGAAGGCGAGCTGACGAAGATGAAGAGCATGCTGGTCTCCCGCGGGACGTGCGCGCGGGTGGCCCGCCACCTCGGTCTGCTGGCTCATCTGTCGGTGGGCAAAGGGATGGTGTCCAGCAAGGCGCTGCCCGGGTCTCTGGCCGCGGGTCTGCTGGAGGCGGTGATTGCCGCGATCTACATCGACAAGGGACTCGATGCCGCTCGCGATTTCATCTTGCGGAATTTCGCCTGGTTGATCGAGCAGACCCGCGCCGAGGAGGCGCACGGCAATTACAAGTCCCTGTTGCAGCAGACCGCCCAGGAGCGGTTCAACGTGGCTCCGATGTACGTGCTGCTGGACGAGAAGGGGCCGGATCACAACAAGTGCTTCGAGTCGGAAGTGGTGATCGATCAGCGGCACTTCCCCAGTGCCTGGGGCGCGAACAAGAAGGAGGCCGAGCAGAAGGCGGCCTACAACGCCCTGGTGGAGATGGGCGTTCTGACCAGGATAGAAGCGGGGGACGACATGTCGTCCTGAGACGGCGCGCGTCTTAGAACGTGGAGTTGTTCAGGATCGCAGGCAACCGGTCCGTGACCACCCAGGCCACGACGTACAGGATCAGGGCCGCCGCGACGATGAACACGAGAATTGACCCGAACAGCAATGCAGATTCCTTGAGGAACGGATACGCCCGAATCCTGTGGACCTTGGTCGCCTTGTACACCACCACGATAGACGCCACGAGGGGCAACAGCCACAACGTTGACGCCGGGTTCGTGCCGATGTGCATCGGTATAGTGAAACTCGCTAACAGAATTCCGCTATAAGCTGTCATTCTCAATCGCCAGTCCGTTCCACTCCACGCAGATGTGCCAGGTAGATCGCGTTCACGATACACAAGAGATTCAGCAGGCCCGCAATGCTGGTGTAAATCTGGCCGATCTCGTTGGGCCTGCCATAGACGGGAAACCTCCCCGTAGCGCTGATGCGCCCGAGGAAGAAGACGACAGGAGAGTTCATGACCTGCGCGGCGTACCAGGGCTTGGCGCCCACCGGATCGATCACGCCGATGGACCCAACGTACAAGCCAACGAGAAACGTCAGGACGATGGCCACGCAAATCACGGCGGCCCGCCGGTGATCGTTCAGCAGGTAGTGCCCCCCTCCCGGCACAAGCCATGCCGCCAATCCCACGGTGATCAGATACAAAGCGTGGTTATCCTTCCATGATGGGGCCATCATGCGGCGTCCTTCGATGGCTCTTCGGTTGCATTGGCGTCTTTCGCGGGCTCCCGTTCTCTCTCGACCGCCTTGAAGTTCATCCGCTTCAAAATGTTGGCCGGGTTGAACTGCACGACCGCCAGGTTCTGTGTCTGCATGTAGTCCTCCTGCTGGAGAAGCATGCCCTTCATGCTCTCGTACTGTTCCTGATTGAGCCATCTCACCGATACGCTCCTGACGGCGTAGAAGCACTGGCCCGGCTTGAACTCGAGGACCCGCGGCAGGTTCGGGGCGGTGTCCGCGTTGGCCGGGACCAGCGAATAGAACTGGTCGGCGAACTGCTTCTCCATCCGGGTCTCATTGGCAATCATCGCGGCCGCCGGGTTGCCGATCGTCTGTGTGGCGATCACTTGCATCTGGGCATTGGAGATTCTCTGCACCTCCGTCATGCGGTCAAGCTTGAAGATATTCGGATCGTTGGGGTCTTTCTTGGCCTGCTTGCCGTACAGATCGTTGAACCTAACGACGGCCGGCTCCCAGCCTTCCTTCTGCGCCAGCGCCACGAATTCAGCAGATTTGCTCTTGGCGGTGTCCCATGCGCCCAGCTTCTCCACGTCCTCTATCACCTTCTCCCGGACGGAGTAGATGTAGTCTTTCTTGGAGGTTTTCTGATCCAGATCGAGCGTCTTGGTGCTGAACATGACGTCGAGGTTCTCTGGCGCAGCACTCTTGCTGACGCCGACGACCCGGGCCACCAGCATGATCTGTCCGGATAGATCGGGGCTCATCGCCGCCATCGGATCGCTCGCCGGTCCTATGGTCGTGTGCATCCTGGCCGTCTGAGCGAACAGGAGGATGGCCGCATCCTCGCCGAGCTCCTTGACGGAGAACAGAATCTGGCTCAGGCGAAGCGGGCTGGCTCCCATGCCCGACACGACCATTCTGCCAAGCTGTGGGTCAGTCTGGATGTCCACCGCGCTCAGCCAGCCGGTTTGGCCGTTGTGGAGGGGAACACCCTCTTTGAGGCTGACTCGTTGCGCGATCTGGCTGTAGTTGCCGGCCTTGGCCTTTAGCTCCTCGGCCTTCGGCTCTTTGCCTTCCGTCGTGATGCCCGCCAGGTTGGCATCGGCTATCGTCCGGATCTCCTCCAGAATCTGCTCGGCCTTGGTCGTGATCCTCTGTCTTCTGAGCTGCTCCATGATCGTGTCGGCGACCTCTGCGTAGCTCGTCACCTTCTGGACCGTCGGCGAGTTCGGGTCGTTCGGATCGGAGGGCACCTCCCGGGTGTATTGGCGCTGGCGGTTCTGGCGATAGTACTGCTCCGCCTCTTCCTGGGTAGGCACCTGCACGATCCCGGCCACCTCCTTGACCTTCAGGGCGACGTACTCGACCTGAATGCGATCGGGAAGCTTGTAGCCAAACCCGAACGGGTTGTCCTGCGTCACAGTCCCGGCGAGATTGTCCTTGTACTTGTCGAACTGGGCCCGCAGCGCATCTTCCGTCGGCGGATTCTGCGGATCGACAAAGGCCCGGGCGGGGAGCTGAACGAACTCTGCGTTCAGAGAGGCGCCGTTGAGGCTGGCCAGGTGTGTCAATTCCGGAATCGTCACGTCTTCCATAGAGCAGATCGTCTGGGCGTATTGCAGCACGGCGAGCAGCTTGCCGAATGTCTCCAGGATGCTCTCCTCGGAAGCGCGGAACCGGCTGACCAGACCGTTCATCACAGCCTGGTAGGGTTGGCCATTGTAAAGCTGAGGGATAATCCGGCCGAGCAGCCCACCCACGTCCGTCGTCGGGACGCGAATCCCCGCCGATTTCGCTTCC
>JAFGJR010000012.1 GCA_016928975.1 Sedimentisphaerales bacterium
TCCTCATCTTATTTCACGCACCGCAGCCCTGGCGCGACCCGCATGAAACCAACTTTTGACGCAGGCGTCAAACAAAGCCAATTTGCCGCGAGCGGGCTGGAGGCCGGCGACCGCAGACGGGAGGCAACCGCCAAGGATCGTGCAAAACAAAGCCAATCCCGGGGTGGGGACTGTGCCGGACAATCTGGGACGAGCGGGGACGCTCGCCCTACCGCGCAAAACAAAGCCAATTTCCGGCTCTGTCAGATGGCGTCTGACACATAAGTTCTTATAAGAAAAGGAGTTATATCGTTCGCAAGGATATACGGGTCGCCAGGGGCGGCAGTACGGCTACCGCAGCTTCTTGTGGGTGAACTTGCGGGCGTTGGGACCGGTATAGTCGGCTACGATTTGGCCCTTGCCGTAGAGCTTCCATTTGTAGATCAACAAGCCTTCTAAGCCGACCGGGCCTCGGGCGTGGATTTTGTTGGTGCTGACGCCGACCTCGGCGCCCAAGCCGTAACGGTAGCCGTCGCTGAAACGCGTGGAGCAGTTCCAGAAGACGTCGGCGGAATCGACGAGGTTCATGAATCGCTCGGCGGTCTCGCGCGAGGCGGTAACGATGGTGTCGGTGTGTCGCGAGCCGTAACGGTTAATGTGGTCGATGGCGGCGTCCAGGCCGTCGACGACTTTGATCGAGAGGATGTAGTCTAAGTACTCGGTGGACCAGTCCTCTTCTGTGGCGGGCTCGATGGGGATGATTTCGCGAGTGCGGTCGTCGCCTTTGAGGCGGCAGTGACACTCGTCGAGGGCGGGTTTGACTTTGGGCAGGAAGGCTGGGGCGATGGCAGCGTCGACGAGGAGGGTCTCGGCGGCGTTGCAGACGGCGACGTACTGGCACTTGGAGTCGACGGTGATGCGGACGGCCATGTCGAGGTCGGCGTCGTCGTGGACGTAGACGTGACAGATGCCGTCGGCGTGGCCGAGGACGGGGATGCTCGTGCTGTGCATGATGTGGCGGACGAACTCGTTGGAGCCGCGGGGGATGATCAGGTCGATCTGGTCGTCGAGGCGGAGCATGTCGGCGACGTCCTGGCGGGTTTCGAGGAGCTGGATCCAGCCTTCGGGCAGGCCGGCGACGCGGCCCGCCTGGGCGATGATGTCGGCGAGGATGCGGTTGGTGCGGGCGGCCTCGCTGCCGCCCTTGAGCAGGACGCCGTTGCCGCTCTTGAGGCAGAGGGTCGAGATCTGCACCAGCGCGTCGGGGCGGGACTCGAAGACCACGCCGATCACGCCGATCGGGCAGGAGACGCGGTAGAGCTCGAGGTCTTCGTCGAGCTCGGTGGCGCAGAGCGTCCGGCCGACGGGGTCCGGCAGCTTGATGAGGCTGTGGATGCCGGCGCAGACGTCGGCGAGCTTGCCTTCGTCGAATCTCAGACGCTTGAGCAGCGGGGCGGCCAGGTCGTTCTGATGAGCCGCGTCGAGGTCTTGCCGGTTGGCTTCGAGGATCTCGGCACAGTGCTCCTGAAGGGCTTTGGCGATCTCGTTTAGCGCGTCGTTCTTCACTTCCGTTTTGACCGCTGACAGCCGGATCGACGCCGCCTTCGCCGCCGCCGCAAGCTCGGAAATCTTCATTTTCCTTGACATCTGCACCGTCGCCATATAACCTGACTTTCGAAAACAACACACTATTATAAACTCTCAGTACAAGAAATCAACAAAGCGCGGGTGTAGCTTAGGGGTAAAGCACCAGCCTTCCAAGCTGGCTACGCGGGTCCGATTCCCGCCACCCGCTTTTTTTGCCTACGGCCAGACTGAGCGGAGGGGGTGGACTTCGAGGGTGTCGACGTGGAGTGGGGCGGCGTCGGCGGAGACTTGGAGGGATTTGTCGCCGTCGGGCGGGATGACGCTGATCGGCATGTACACGCGGCCATCGGCGGCGAAAATCTCGACCGACGTGCGATCCACGAGCAGTTCCAGCCGGAGCAGGCCGTCGGCCAGCGGCAGGGGGGCGGTCTTGTCCAGGCATGTCAGCCGCTGCTCGGCCACGTCGTACGCCACTTCCACGCCGCGGACTACGACGCCCACTTTCCTCGCCTCGCCCGGCCGCAACGTCGCACAGACGTGAAACAGTTCGCCCTCGACACCCGGCACCGGGTTCTTGCCCATCGGCAGGCTCAGGTCCTGCCATTGCCGCCCGCCGTCATGCAGCCGCTCGATCTCGCGCACCGGCCTGGCACACAGCCGCACGCCCTCCTCCGTCGTCCGCAACGCCAGCTCCACCGGGAACAGCATCATCTGGTTGAACGGCATCCCCGGCATCTCCACCCGCCCCCAGGCGATCTGAATCCGCCGCCCGTCGCCCGCCGGCACATTGTTGTACGTCTGCGACGCATAGAAGCAGTTGCCGTAGCTGTACTTGATCTTGTCCGACTCCGGCGTGAACACCCGACCGTCGAACGACCCAACCATGTAGTCCCCGTCGGCCGCATGCAGCACCCACTTGCTCTTGGCCGCATCCCCATCCACCGCCAGCTCGAAGATCTCCGGGCACTCAAAGAACCCGTCAATCATGCTCGCATACTCCCACTTCTTCAGATCGCTCGACGTATAAAACGCCACCGCCTGCTTGCCCTCGACCTCGTGATACAGCGCCATCACCCAGTGCCGCCCCGGCCCATACCAGATCACCTTCGGGTCGCGTCCCTGGTGCCGGATGACCGGATTGCCCTCGAACTCCGCGAACGTCCGCCCCCGGTCGTTGCTGTACGCGATGCACTCGCCGCGTCCGGTGCTGGTGAACGCCGCGACGATCGGGTCCTCGCCGCCCGTCTTGAAACCGGCCGTATTGTCCACATCGACCACCGCACTGCCCGAAAAGCACCAGTCGCCGAACTCCAGCGGATAGAGCGCAATCGGCAGCTCCCGCCAGTGCACCAAGTCCTCGCTGACCGCATGTCCCCAGTGCATGTTGCCCCACTGCACGCCGTACGGATTATGCTGGTAGTACAGGTGCCACTCGCCCTTGTAGAACACCAGGCCGTTGGAGTCATTGTTCCAGCCCCGCCGCGACGTGAAGTGAAATTGCGGCCGGTACCTCTCCTTGTACAGGTTCTCGGCCCCGCGAATCTCGTCGCTTTGACCCACCAGGTCCAGCCCATGCGAGTATCGCCACAGGTTGTCAACCTGGATCGTCGCCTTCTTGCCGGCAAACGCCGTCAAGTCCAGAAACGCCCAGAAGTCGACCTCTAGTTGGGCCAGCTCGATCTCGAACTCGCGGGCGACCTTGCCCTCGACGAGGATTCGCATCCGCTTCTTGGCCGCTCCGCTCTTGACCGGCAGGTTGAGGTACTTGGTGCTCACGACGATCTCTTTGCTCGCATTCGCCGCATATCGCTCGTTGCCCTGCACGATATGATCGACGAGGATGTGCCCCCAGCCGCCGATATGCCGGTCGATGATCTCGATCCGCGCCGTCTGCCCGATAAGATCGGAGACGTCCCACACCTGCCATTCGAGCCGCTCCAGCCCGCCCGGCCGGTCGTTGCCCCCGGTCGCCGTCCGCGCGATCCGCCGCCCGACAAGCAGATTCATGCACGTCTGTCCCGGCCACCGCCCGCCCCCGATGAGAAAGCTGATATACTTGCGCTCGATCTTGAACTCGGGCGACGTGAGCGTCCCGGTCGTGCGGTCCCCATCGAGAAAGCTGTTGACCAGCCCTTGCCCCAGATACCCGCTGACCTCCATCTGATCGCGCAGTCGCCCGTGAGTCGGCCCCTTCCCAAACGCCAACCCCGTCGTCACCCACCCCTGGCCATACGCCGCCCCCTCAAGATCCGCAATGACAATCTCCCCCTGATCGTTCACCTCCGCCTGACTGCCGAATTGGAGGTGGGAAGGCACATACGCCGGAAGCAATGAATCGGCCCGCCCGTGGACGAAATCAAAGCACGAATCTCGAAATCCGAAACAAGCACAAATGCTCGAATGACTCAAATCCCAAACCGACCGTTGGCTCGACAGGTTTACGGCATTGGGATTTCGGTCATTCGGATTTGCTTCGAATTTCGACATTCGAATTTCGGATTTGCGTCCCGCTGTCTGCTTCGATCCGCAATCCAACGCCTCCGCCCCGACCCTCGCCGCAAACGCTAACAACCAACAACCAACAACGAGCAACCAGCTATAAACCGCCATCTTCATCGGCAAGACCTTTCGCAACCCGACCACAGCCGGGGCAGAGAACACAGGGCGATTTCTGCACCCACCTGCCAAGTCTACCCATCACCTCCCCAAGCCGCAACCGAAACGAACACACAAGTACGTCAGGACGCGGAAGCCGGCTTTGGTGTCATTCCTCGCGCAGGCGGGAATGGGGCTTCCCCACCCACAGAGCAGAGAACTGCAGGACCAGACTCGCCTGTAGGCATCCTCATCCCTGCGGAGAGCACTGTCGGAACATCCTTGACAAAGGTGTCTGCGATGGACATAGTGCTGGCATCTCCTGAAAACGTGCGTTTGCATCCTATCCGGCATCCGCCGAATCGACGCCCATGTCCTGGGGTGCTCGTTGATTGGGTGACCAACTCTTGCGGACCCGGCGTGGAAGGAGAGGACGTGAGGGCCTATGGGTGAACCGAAGGAACCGAAGGCAGCCAAAAGCGACTCCACACCGGCCAGTACCTTGGACTGCAGCGTAGCCATCGGCCGTACCATTGGGCACTATCGTCTGCTGCAGGTTTTGGGCGAGGGCGGCTTTGGGATCGTGTATTTGGCGGAGCAGCAGCGCCCTATCCGTCGGCGCGTAGCCTTCAAGATTCTGAAACCCGGTATGGACTCCAGACAGGTCGTCACCCGGTTCGAGGCGGAGCAGCAGGCCCTGGGGCTCTTGGACCATCCTAATATCGCGCACGCCCTCAATGCCGGCACCACCGATGACGGCCGGCCCTATTTTGTCATGGAATACGTCCAGGGCGTGCCGATCACTGAGTACTGCGACCAGCATAGACTGACCGTGAACGAGCGTCTGAGGCCGTTCTTCGATGTATGCGAAGCGGTCCACTATGCCCATCAGAAAGGCATCATCCACAGGGATCTCAAGCCCTCCAACATCCTGGTGGCGACGGAGGGTGACCGAGGAATCCCCAAGGTCATCGATTTTGGAGTGGCCAAGGCCGTCAATCAGCCTCTGACGGAACACACCTTGTACACCGAGCAGGGCCAGTTCATTGGGACCCCCGAGTATATGAGTCCCGAGCAGGCAGGCTTGACCAACGAGGGTATGGACACCCGGTCCGACATCTATTCGCTGGGTGTGCTGCTGTATGAAGTCCTGGCAGGCGCCTTGCCATTTGAAAGCGAAACCCTGCGAGAGAAAGGCTTCGCTGGCATTTGCCAGGTGATCCGGGGTGTGGACCCCAAGACCCCAAGCGCGCGCCTGTCGCAACTTGGGGAGGTGGCGCAGGAGATTGCTCGCAGACGTGGGACAGACATGAGGACGCTGGCGAGACTGCTCAAGCGGGAACTGGAGTGGATTCCGCTCAAAGCCATGCGCAAAGAGCCCAATCGGCGGTATCGATCCGCCTCGGAGATGGCGGACGACATTCGGAACTACCTGGAAGGCCGCCCCCTGATCGCCGGTCCGGAGACGGTAGTCTATCGCGTTCAGAAGTACGTCCGCCGGCACGTGGGCGCCGTTGCGGCGGCCGCACTGGTCGCGATAGCTGTCCTCCTGGGGTTCATCATCAGCACCACGATGTACATCTCCGCTGAGAAGGCGCGGACCAGGGAGGTCGAGGCGAGCGCCAAAGCGGAGGCCGCAAGAGTGAATGCAGAAAGCGCGCTGAAGTCGGCAGAGGAGGCCAGGAATGCCGAGACACAGCTCAGAGTCGAGGCGCAGCGGCACCTGGCTGGCCTATACGATGAGAAGACGCATCAAGCCCTCGCGGAAGGCAAGCTCTCGGAGGCGTTAGTATGTCTAAGCGCAGCCTATCAAGCGGACGACACACTGGCATCACGCAAGTATATGTTGGCACACATGGCACGCCGGTTCAATACCACATCAATCCTTGGGTCTCCCGGAGAAATTGACATCGCACGCTTCAGTCGCGACGGCAGGTACGTGTTCATGCACACCCGCTCAGACAAGCTGGTCGTTGCCGACGCGACGACAGGCACGCAAGTCTTCGAGACCAAAGCTCAACAATTCGGCGTGGGTCCGGACCCGAGGTTGTTCTGGTTTTTTTGGCAGGACAACCTCCGCGTATGCTCTATCGGAACGTGGCAGGAAACCCTGAGCGCGCCTTGCTCACATGGGCCGGACTTCGATGCCAGCGGCGGGAAGGTCGTTCTGGTGGACAAGGATGGATGTCAAATCTATGAGACACATAGTGGACGCCTCCAGAGAACCATCGCACCGCCCGGCACCATCAACAGCGTACAATTCAGCGCAGACGGGTCTCAGCTCTATTTCGGCATGAACAGGGTCGAAGGACGCGTCGCCGTGATTGTCGGCACTCGTGAGTATAGGGAGATCAAGGGGGGCGAATTGGTCATTTGGGACATTGAGCGGGACAGGTTGGCGTTTCGCCTGAGGCCGCCTGAGCGGAATGTCATCGCCGAATATGCCGTGCCTTCTCACCCTTATGTTGTAGGTGTCGTCCAGCCCAGCATCGCGAGCGACGAGTATGCTTCCCATCGGCTGTATGATCTTCTGGTGTGGGACACCCGAACAGGGGAAGTGCTGGCCGAGATGAAAGAGGTGAACCGCGACCGTCCTGCGACATCCTCTGCGTCGGCCGGATACGTCGCGGATGCCAATGCTGTGGTCAGCTCCGACACGGTAGCCGATGGAAATCAGGCCGATGACGGCAGATCTCGTGGACTTGACATATCGGCTATGTCGGACCCGAATCGTGAGGAGGCTTGGCCGTCTGAGTACTTTGATGATGAGGCGCGGGTAAGTGCGGGACCACCTGACGTCGAATTCACCACAGATGGTAGCTTGATGATACTTGACCAGTACAGCAATCGTTCCCTGCGCATCCTATCCATTCCGGAGTGTCGGCTGATCCATTCCACGGGGATCGGATTCCATCCCTACGTAGTTCTCAGTCCTGCTGGTCACAGCATGGCTATATCCGACATGTTGTGCTCGAGAATTGATGTATACGGCACTCAGGGTGTCAGGCTGGGGGAGCTCCTGTGTGCGATCCATCTTCCGGAGGTCAATCCACGCACTGCGCTGCAATCAACAACAGGTCAGGTCTCCGCGTCGGTCGAACTGAACGAAGTGGGAGATCGATTGTCGGTTACCAGGTTCCGCAACGATACCACAGAACTCCGTGTCTACGCAATCGGTCAAGGCGATCCCAATGTGCCCCCGGATGTGAGGTATTCCATGCGTCTGCACGAGCACGTACGAACTTGGTCTGATTCTGCGATCACCACAATCCTCTACCAGGATCAATACGGCCTGACCGGCATACTCCACCCGTCATCAACTCGCCCGAAGGATGGTGATGACATTCCCCTGTCTTGGTTTGGCCCAGCCTACTACGCCTGCGAATTCAGCCGCGGTGATCCCGGCAGACTCCGTATCTTCAATGCTGCTCACGTCGATGCGTTGTCTCAATTGCAGACGGAGTTTCGCAAGGCGTGGCTCTCATCCTTGAAGGCCAAGTCCCAGGAAATCGATGGGCTCATATGGGACACCGCCGATTCAAATGTGCCTTCCGAGAATACGGAAGATCATGTCGTGTGTGCAATTCCCACGCGCGATGGTACGGCGGTTGTCCTTGTCAAAGGGGCCATTGAACGTTTCTTCTGGTTGCGTGATGGACAGGAAATTGTCTTGGAGCTGCGAGATCTTGCCACCGGAAGACTCCGGGGATCGAGACGATTCGCACTTGCGGACATCATCACTGCGTCTGGGCCCGGCAATCCCATTCCTATGGACCGGGCGGCGGCGTTGCGGGAGATCACGATGCGGCTGGCCCCATCCGGGCGATGCCTGGCTGGGGCGGTCTACCATGTCAAACGACTCGATGTGGCAGCGTTCGATATCTTGAACGTCACAAATGGTGGAAGGGTAGCCACGTGTCGGCTACCCACAGACGGTCCGCTCGCCACAGGCATCTCTCTGCCAGAAGACTCGGGATGCGACGTGCAGTTCACACCAGATGGTTCGAAGATCTTCGGCAACATGGCAAGATCATGGTTGATTTGGGACGCGACGACCGGAAGATGTCTGTTCGAAGGGTCTGGCTCCATCCTTGGGGTCAGCGCCGATGCGACAAGGGCGATTCAAGTAGATCGTGTACTGGATCTCCAGACTGGCAAGACCATTGCCAAGATCGAAGGCAGCCTGGCGGGCGGCACGTGCCTCGGTTTCGCTCAAGGTGACTCGTTGATCGTTGGATTTGGCGAAGAAGGCAGCGCCATGCACCAGACGGGGAATCTGGCCGTGTGGTGTGCCAGAACCGGAAGGTTGCTCGAAGAAATCCCCATCCCGTCTCCCGCCCTCAATCCGCCATATTACCGTGCTGATCAGCCTGCTATTGCTTTCTCTGATCTGCGAACGGGCCGACTGAACACACTCAGGTTCTCCCGGACAGATGCTGAATCAGCCAATGCCCACGGAGGGGCGCGCCTTGCTCTTTGGGAGTGGGACATCGGCCTGAAGGATCGTCCAGCGTCCGAGATGGAGGCGTGGGTTCGGCGTTGCACGAATTTGAGACTGGAGGACATGGGTTTGTCACCGGATGGGACGCCTGCCTCCTCCACCAATGCTTCACCATCGCCAAAGGACCAGACACAACGAGATCTCATGGCATCACCGCCTCGTTTGACTGAGGACGGAGACAAGAAGGTCGTTGCATGGGCATTTGACGAAACACAGCCCATCGATGACTTGGAATCGCGATCGTTTGATCAGTCGCCCCAGGGTATTCTGGTTGGCGATGCGCACCTTGTTGATGATTCCGAAAGGGGCAAAGTCCTGAGTCTCGATGGGTCCGGTGACTACGTGTACTGTGGGTCCCAGTGGCAGGTTGGCACCGGTAGCCAGATCACCGTAGCGAGTTGGGTGAAGACCCGAAAGCTCAGCAAGAGCTACCAGGCCCTCGTGACAAAGGGCGACACTTCCTGGAGGCTCCAGGGGAATGGTATCGGACCCGGCCTTTGTCTTCACTGCACGGGTGTCACGTCCTCAGGAAAGTGGGGCGGAGTCGAAGCGACTGCGGACGTGAACGACGGTGCCTGGCATCATGCCGTCGGCGTGTATGGCGGGAGTAGAGTCTGCCTGTACATTGATGGCCGCCTTGAAAAGGCGGAGACTGCAGCAGGAACCATAGGGGCGAATCAAAGCCCTGTGCTGATCGGGGGCTGGGAGCCCGGTGGCGGCTGGATGCATTCTGACACAGGGGCTTGGGACTCCTACCAGAGAGTGGACCGCGAGTGGAACGGCCTGATCGATGATGTTCGCATCTACAACTATGCACTTTCGGCAGCGGAGGTCAAGGCGTTGTACGAAGAGACACGCCGGCCGAAGTAAGCACGCCAGGCCCTTTGCGGCTACGTTATCTCCGGGTTGGGGTTGTGGGTTGGAGGTCGCGTTCCGAGTATTCGCTGGTTTGCGCAGAAACATAGATACTCTGTTCTTCTGTGGATAGACGAGGAGGCGGACGAAGCCCAGCCTACCCGTTGTCCCCGGGATTTCGTCGGCAATGCGGCTTTCTTTGTGACTTCATGGCTTCTTGCGAGCTGGCTTTGATCCGGACGCACGCGTCGGTCTGCTGGGCCTCGCTCGAACGGAGATCGAGTTGGGCGAGCTGCTGGGCCGCAAGGTGGACCTGAACACTTCCGGATTCTTGTCCGACTACTTCTGTGACGAGGTGCTCGCGGAGGCGGAGACGCAGTATGGCGCAGCATAGTGACACGGCCCGTCTACGCCACATGCTTGACTACGCGTCGGAAGCCGTCGAGATGATCCACGGCAAGGGATGTGATGATCTCAGCCGTGATCGAATGCTGCAACTGGCTCTCGTACGAGTAGTCGAAATCGTCGGTGAAGCCGCCACGCGGGTCAGCGAGGAAGGGCAGCGACGTTACCCATCTACTCCCTCGCAGGATGTTCGCGGGATGCGAAACCGCTTTGTCCACGGCTACGACAAGATCGACCTGGGTGTATTGTAGGACACGATCGAATACGACCTTCCGCCCTTGATCGACGAACTGCGCCGCATCCTCAACCCGTAGAACGCCGGGACGCAGAGGGCCGCAGCGATGTCGTTCCCGCGCAGAGCCTGTCCTCGACCTGATCGGGGAGCTGGAATCCAGGTTTCCTCGCCGCGAAGGACCCAGAGACCACGAAGAAGACGTCATGCCCCTCAACGAACAACCGGAAACCAACAACTAACAACCCTCTTCTCGCCGACTACCGGCTACTGTCAACCCAGCTCCTGACGGATCGTCGGCGGACAATTCTACACAATCTCCCACCACAAGGAAAAATGGGCAGTTTTTCTCTTGACAAAGAGACCACTTGCGTAACAATGGGATCGTCGCTCGTGCAATATGATACCAACGACTAGTTTCATGGAGTGAAACTGAAATCAAGGCACGCAGTGACAGGGAGGACAGGGTGATGAGTGACTAGCCTGCACGGGAGTAGGCCCTGTGTCTCCCTTTTTGCATTTCCCGCAAAGCCCCGCAACTGTGAACCGACAACTGCGATTTGATAACTACACTTCAACCGCAGACAGACGCTGATGAACGCAGATGCGGCTGGTAGGGTGGGCTCCGCCCACCGCTCTGCTTCAGGCCTTGCGTTCGAATGGCAGGCGGGTGACGCGAATGCGCCTCCTGTCCACAACGCAGCAGGAATCTCATGAGGCGAACTCGACGACCTCCTCATCGGCAAGCGCGAATCTGGGGACGCTATACTCAGCGCAGAACTGAAATGAGTGGGCTGGGCTCTGCGTTCCCTCCTGAGGAACGGGAACATGGCGAAAGAACCACATCAGAGAGGAAGACACTCCGAAGATGAAGCCGATCGCTTTCTCGCGATGTATTCGGAGTACGCTCGCACTCTGCGCGCTTGGCTCGTTGCTTATGGTATTGGTGGCCCTGTCCTGTTCTTGACTCAGGAGGACATACATTCTGCGATATCTGAATCGGGCCAAGGACGCTTCATAGTCTATCTCTTTCTCATCGGGGTGTCTCTGCAGATAGCCATAGCCCTGATTAACAAGTGCGTTAACTGGTACCTCTACGCGTACGACAATCAGGATGACGAGACGCGACCTTGGCGCCATAGGATCGCCCTATGGATATGTGATAAGTTCTGTATTGATGTCCTGTGCGACGTAGGTTCTGTTGTGGCATTCACGTGGGCGAGTCTGAAGGTGCTACTCATTTTTGCCTGACCGAATGAGTTGGGGTCTTGCGGGTCGCTTGAACGCTAATCGTTCGATTGATGTGTGAGAGTGATGCCTGCAAAGGGATTTACCGGAGTCAATGTTGATCCGCATTCCTCGGCGGTCAAGCCGTAGTGGTCACGGATACGATGGCTGCCGGTTGTTGGTTCCTGGGTGTTCGTTGTCGGTGTGGAGAGAAGATTACCTCTGCGAACCTCTGCGACCTCTGCGGTTGAAAGGGGAGATTGCCGCGGTTCGCTCGCAATGACGTGTCGATGTGCGGGGTATGGCTACGTATTTCTACGTAGTTTCTGTTGCGGAAAGGTTAGGGGTTGAAAAGAACGGGCGCATCGGCTTTTCTGTGAAGGTCTAAAACAACCCAGAA
>JAFGJR010000088.1 GCA_016928975.1 Sedimentisphaerales bacterium
CGGCAATGGGCTGCTGAACATGATCAACGACCTGCTCGACCTGGCCAAGGCGGAGGCCGGCAAGATGGAGCTGCGCATCGAGCAGACCTCGCTCGTGCAGTTGTGCGAGGCCGTCGTGTCGTCGTTCTCCCTGCTGGCCCGGAAGAAGAAGCTGAAAGTGCAGATGGAAGTGGATGAGAACGTGCCCCTTCTTCTGACCGATGCGGGCAAGCTCCAGCAGGTGCTCTACAACTTCCTGAGCAACGCGGTGAAGTTCACGCCGCTTCGCGGCCGAATCGATATCCGCGCCTCCATGCTCGATCAGAAGACCGTGCACATCGCCGTGACCGACACCGGCTGCGGCATCGCGGAGGCTGACAGAGAGATCATCTTCGACAAATTCCGCCAGGCGGACGGCTCGCTGACGCGGGAAACGCCGGGCAGCGGGCTGGGCCTATCCATCTGCAAAGAGCTGGCCGCCATGCTGGCCGGATCGATCGGCCTGGAAAGCGAGCAAGGCAAAGGCTCCACCTTCTGGCTCGACATCCCCGTCCAGTTGCGCCCCGGCGGGGCCTCCAGCGTACGGTCCGACGGTGCAGGTCTGAAATCGCAAGAAGGGATTGTTCATGCGTAGCACAGTCGTTGTTGTCTCAATTGGCATCATTCTCTCCACGTCCGCCGGTCTCATCGCGGGCTCCCATCCTTCGCCCGCCGGCGGCGATCAGACGCATCCATTTGGCGTTCGGGACATGCTGGCGATGGATCGGATCTCCGACCCACACGTGTCGCCGGACGGCAGGTGGGTCGTGTTCGTCGTGCGTCGGACGGACCTGGAAGCGGACTGCGGGCGGAATGACCTGTGGCTCATCGCCATGGACGGCACGGGTCTTCGCCGGCTCACGTCACACCCGCAATCTGATACGAATCCTCGCTGGGGTTCCGATAGCCGGACGGTCTGGTTTGTCTCGGACCGCTCGGGTTCGTCCCAGGTCTGGCGAATTGCCTGTGACGGAGGCGAGGCGGAGCAAGTGACTCACGAGCCGCTGGACGTGAGCAACCTGCTGCTGGCCCCGGACGGCAGGCACATCGCCTACACGATGGAGGTATTTCCCGATTGTCAAACGGTGCAGGCCACAAAAGACAGGCTTGATGAGCGAGGCAAGGCCAAAGCTGCCGGCCGGCTCTACGACCAGTTGTTCGTGCGGCACTGGGACACATGGGAGGATGGACGGCGGTCGCACCTGTTCGTGCGGCCGGTCGGCGGGGGCGAGGCGGTGGACGTGATGCGCGGGATGGAGGCGGATACGCCGTCCCAGCCGTTTGGAGGATCGGAGGAGATCACGTTCACGCCGGATGGAAATGGGGTCGTTTTCACGGCCAAGAGCGTCGGTCGCCGCGAGGCATGGTCTACAGACTTCAACCTGTACCTTGCCCCGATCGACGCGTCGTCGCCACCCGAATGCCTGACGCAAGAGAATGAGGCGTGGGACACCCAACCGGTCTTCTCCCCCGACGGCAAGACGCTCGCATATCTGGCGATGTCCCGGCCGGGATACGAAGCCGATCAACTCCGGATCGTGCTGCGCGACTGGCCGAGCGGTCGGAATCGCCCGGTCACCACACGCTGGGGCTGTAGTGTCTCGTCGGTCGCGTGGTCCGCCGATGGCAAGAGCCTCTACGCCGTTGCCGCCGACACGGGGCAGGAATCTCTGTTCGCCATCGACGTCAAGAGCGGCAGGATTCGCACCCTCGTCAGGGAAGGGACAGTGCACGCCTTCAGCGTGGCGGACAAGCGAGTCATCTACAGCCTTAGCGACCTGCGATCACCGGCGGAACTGTACTCCGTGCGTCCCGACGGCGCAGACGCGGAGAGGCTGACGGACATCAACAAGGACCAAGTGGCGGCTGCACGGATGGGAGACTACGAGCAGTTCGACTTCCGAGGATGGAATCGCGACCCGGTCTATGGTTACCTGGTCAGGCCCGCGGACTTCGATCCAGCGAGGAAGTATCCGGTGGCGTTTCTGATTCACGGCGGGCCACAGGGCTCGTTCGGCAACGTGTTTCACTACCGCTGGAACGCCCAGGCCTACGCCGGCGCAGGCTACGCCGTCGTGATGGTGGATTTCCACGGCTCGACCGGGTACGGCCAGGCTTTCTGCGACTCGATCCGGGGCGACTGGGGCGGCAAGCCGCTGCTGGACCTGCAAAAAGGCCTGGCCGCCGCACTGGAACGCTGTCCCTGGATGGATGGCGATCGCGTCGGCGCCCTGGGCGCCTCCTTCGGAGGCTACATGATCAACTGGATCGCCGGCAACTGGCCCGACCGGTTCCGCTGTCTGGTCAATCACGACGGCAGCCTAGACAAGCGAATGGCCTACTTCGACACCGAGGAGTTGTGGTTTCCCGAGTGGGACCATCAGGGCACGCCCTGGGAAAACAGGAACGGCTATGAAGAGCAGAACCCGTTGCGATTCGTCGGGAGCTGGAAGACGCCAATGCTGGTGATTCACGGCGGGAACGACTTCCGCGTCCCGCTGACGCAGAGCCTGGGCACGTTCAATGCCTTGCAGCGTCGCGGCATCCCCAGCAAGCTGCTCTATTTCCCCGATGAGAACCATTGGGTCCTCAAGCCGCACAACTCGATCCTCTGGCACGAGACGGTCCTCGGCTGGCTCGATCAGTGGCTCAAGAAGCCGTAACAGTGCGGATCGATAGATGGGATGTGCAGGACGTGGCCAAGCGAATCGTTGCGATCATTGGAACCTATCGGAAGGGCAGAACGATCGATACGGCGGTCTCGGAGGTCCTTCGTGGCGCGGAAGCGCGGGGCGTCCAGACCCAGAGGATCTATCTGCTCGACAAGCACATCGAGTTCTGCACGAACTGTCGGAGCTGCACGCAAGAGGGGAGCGCCGGGCGAAGAGGCACGTGCGTTCAGAAGGATGACATGGACGAGGTGCTCCGGGCGATCGACGAGGCCGATGGCATTGTCCTTGGCGCGCCAACGAATTTCTTCAACGTGAATGCTCTGACGCGGCGATTCATCGAGCGGCTGGTGCCGTATGCGTACTGGCCGTGGAACGCGAAGGCGGGTCCGAAGTACCGTGCGGCCAAGCCCGACAAGAAAGCTGTCACGGTCACATCCACGGCATGTCCGGCCTTCATTGCCTGGTTCGCCATGCCGGGCGCACGGAAAGCCCTGAAAATCGCCGCCCGGACTCTGGGGGCCAGAGTCCTCCAATCGCTGTCCTTCGGCACGGCGGGTCAGACGCCGGAGGCAACGCTCGGCCAGAAGGATCGTCGGAAGGCCTATGGAGCAGGCGAGCGGCTTGCCGATGTGCTCAATCAGTCGGCCTGAC
>JAFGJR010000089.1 GCA_016928975.1 Sedimentisphaerales bacterium
AGAGCACAGAAGGCAAACAGAGCCGTCTTGTTGATCTTGGAGGAGTCGGCCACGACGATGACCTCGTTGGCGATCTTGACGAGCTCTTTCTTGACGTCCGCCTGCAGCCTGTTCGGCGTCATCAGGCCCTTGTCCAGAGTGACTGCGTTGGCGGCCAGGAACAGCTTGTTGGCGTGATAGTTGCGGATCATGGCGATGCTGTCGGGACCCAGGATCGCCATGGCCTGCCGGCTGAGAATCCCGCCGAAGAGAATTGCAGAGATGTGCTCGTATTTTGCCAACTCGAAGGCGATGTTCAGGCCGTAGGTCAGCACCGTGAGGTCCGTGTACTCGCCAAGAAGCTTGGCGATTTCGTAGGTGGTGGTTCCTCCGTCCAGAATGATCGAGTCCCCTTGAGAAATCAGGGCGACCGCCCGACGCGCGATGGCCTCTTTCTGCCCATGGTTCTGAACCAGGGCGTTCTCGACCCGGGAAGCATACTCGTAGATGGCGTTCTTCCGGGAGACGATCCCGCCGTGGGTCCGCATGACGAGCCCCATTTCGGAAAGACGGATGAAATCCCGCCTCACCGTGTCCCGCGACAGGTTGAAAAGCCTGCATGCCTCCTGGACCGTGATGCTTCGCCTGTCGTTGACGGCCTTCAGCAGCCCTTCCAGTCTCTCCTCGATGAGCACGGGATCCTCCTGAACCGGCTGTCAGAACCGTCCCGGGGGCTCGGCGACGCTGCGCACCAACACCCACGGCGTCCCAGGCGGGCCGGACGCACCATAATCTCCTAGTATAGCCGAGATCAGGCCCAAGGATCAATCATTTTAAGGCATATTTGCTTGACAGCGGGCACTGAGGAGGCTAAAATGTGCAGAATCATGCAGAGTTATGCATAATTGCTGACCCCAGGTCGGAATTGGAGGGACCGATGGAGCTCTGGCTTGCCTTCACCGATTTCGAAGCCATGGACAAGGCGCATGCGTACCCCATCAAGGGGGTTCTCACCAACCCGACCCTGCTCAGCCTGCCCAAGCTGCCCTGGAAGACGACTGTGTCCAGATTGAACGAGATCGGAACCCTGCCCCTGGGGCTCCAGGTGTTGTCCACGACGCTGGATGGAATGGCGGCCGAGATCAAGCTCTATCACCGGCTGGTGGACCGCAAGGAGCTCATCATCAAGCTGCCCTTCTGCGTGGACGCGCTTCGCGTGCTGCCGATCGCCCGGCAGATGGGACACGCCGTCAACATCGCCGCCGTCTGCTCGTTCGGGCAGGCAATCGTTGCGCTCGAGTCTGAGCCGGAATACCTGTCCGTCTATGTCGGCAGGGTTTCTGACGGCGGGGGCGACGGGGTGGCGCTGGTCGCGGAGATCAAGCAGTATGCGCGGAGCTGCGGCAAGGGCACGCTCATCCAGGCAGCCAGCCTACGGACTGCCGCGCAGTTCGAGGAGGTTGCCAGGGCCGGCGCCGACGGTGCCGTGGTGCCGCTGGAGGTGATCGAGCAGACGATCAGGAACGAATTGACGGATCAGAGCATCCGCAAGTTCGCGCAAGACTGGGCCACGATCGCCTGATCGCGGCCCGGATAAAATGCCCGTAGGAGGTGTCCGATGACTGAGAAGAGGAGACTGCTGATGTCGGCTCTGGTGTTCCTGCTTGCCGCGGCCTCTCTGACGGCTGGAGGAAAAGCCGAAGCCCCGGCCGCGGCCGGCGAGAAGCCGGCTGCCGCACGAGCTCCCTCGCACTACTATCTGGTCGGTGCCGTACTCGCCCACCCGTACATCATCGATCAGAAGCTCGGAATGCGGCACGTGGCCAAGTACCTGGGGTGCACGGTGGATATCGTCGGTCCGCAGGACTGGGACATGACCGCCCAGGCCGAAGCACTCGAGCAGGTGATCCCGAAGAAGCCGGATGGAATCATCATCCCCCTGTGGGATGCCACCGCTCTGCCGGGGGTCAAGAGGGCCATGTCGATGGGTATTCCCGTCGTGGCCATTGAAGCGGCGGTGGCCGACCACGGCTGCCTGACCTACATCGGCCTGGACAACTATCAGGCCGGATACGACACTGGACTGGAGTTGATCAAGAGAGGGGGCAAGTCCGGGAAGCTGGGCATCGTGATGAACGCGGGTGCCTCGAACACAGAGCTCAAGAAGGCGGGAGTCCTCGACGCCATCAAGGACACGGGCTGGCAGGTCGTCGTGCAGGCCGAGGACAAGGCAAACACCGAAGACGCGATCGAGGCGGCCAAGGCCATGTTCAACGCCCATCCGGAGATCACCGGAGTCGTCGGCCTGGATTCCAGCGCCGGGACCGGAATCGGCGTGGCGATCGAAGAGCTCAAGCTCCAGGCCAAGGACATGACCATTGTCGTGCATGACCGGGAAGACACGGTGCTGGAATACGTAGCCAAGGGCGTCATCGACGCCACCGTCGTGGCAAAGACGGCACTCATGTCCTACCTGGCCGTGGCGCTGCTGGAGGATTACAACGCGAGGAAGTCCGGCAAGATGGACGTGCCCATCTGCGGCGACAACCTTGCCGC
>JAFGJR010000090.1 GCA_016928975.1 Sedimentisphaerales bacterium
CCAAGCACCGGCTCGAACATCACGTTGTAGTTCCAGACCAGAAGCTCGTGGAGCTTGTAGACCTTGTCGAACTCAAACTGAATCCACGTTAATTCGTTCTCAGGGGCGTCCACCAGCCACATGTCGCCGGCGGCCGTCGAGTGTTGGTCGGCATCGTTGAGCCCGGAGCCGTCGACGGTCCGTTCCGGCCCGAGCCCTTCCTCGGCCACCGCGTTGCTGGTGGCGATCACACCCTGGACGGCATAGGCCATCGGCTCGGCCGTGAAGCTCCACACTTCGCCCTTGTAGGTGGTGTTGTCGGGCGCGGCGTTGACTTCATCGATGCGCCAGTAGTAGGTCTGTCCGATTTCGAGCAGACCGGCCGGATCATACACCGCATCGGTCTGTCCCTGGCTGACGAGAACACCCATGGGATTGCCCCGGTCGGCCGCTTCCACGTCGGCCTGGACCGTTCCGAAGTAGACGTCGTGCGTGGCGGCGAACTTACCGGCAATCCAACGGAGCGTCGCATCGCGGCGCACATCGGTCTCGCCATCAGCCGGACTGGGCCCCGTGGCGGTGGCCTTCTCCCGCAATCCTCCGTTCATGACGTACTGGATTTCCTCCTGCGTCAGCGCCCGGCTGCAGATCGCCACCTCGTCGAGAAGCCCCCCGAACGCCTCGACCCCTTCCGACACCGGATTGCCATCGTTGCCGATCCAGACGAAATCGTGGATCGCCGTCAGACCGCTGTAGCTGCCGGTCGCTGCGACTTCGCCGTCGAGATAGACGACGTAACTGCCGTTGTCCCATGTGAAGGCCACGTGATACCACTGCCGGGTCTGCAGAACGGCGATGTTTGTCCTGGTCCCGTGGGCGCCGCCCAAGCCAAAATCGAGCTCGGTGTTGCTCCCATCCATGTACAACTGAATTCGGTTGGCATACGACGGCTGCGTGGTATGGCCGAAGAAGTACCGCGTCTGCGAGGGTTGTGGCTCGGTGAGATTGCCCCACATCATGACGCTGCCGGCCGAGGCGGACATGCCCGCCGCCGAGACCTCGACGTGGGCAGTGTTCTCCCCGCCGTAGAGCAATGCCCCACCCCACCTGCCGCCGGTGGGTTGCCAATGGAGGTCGCCGGACAGGGTTCCGTCATAGCCGTTGCCGCTCGAATCAGCAGCGGTAAGCCCGGATTCCTCATCCAGCGTCCAGTAGCCCACAAGGCCGGCGACGGATGCTCGAACAGCCCCGCCCGAAATCAGCACCGCCAACAAGAGAGTACACAGTAGATATGCCCGTCTTCTGCTCATGATGATCCTCCTTCACAACAGACCCGTACAACGGCGGTGCGGCCACGTATACCGGAACATCACGCACCTCTACACGACTGCCTCCAATCCGGCCCCGACCCTTCTCCACAGCCGGCCGTCGGATCACAATCCTCACGCAACGGAAGACCCGGAGCGGGTCCGGCTCAACCGGTGATACCCATCGACGTAGACGCACCCTGAGCTTGGGCGCATGCAATGCGGAATGCCCAAGGCCCTCGTATCGGTCGTCATCCTCTCTGCCATGTGCTCAACACCCACACCCGATCCTGGTCGTGCGACCCTGATGTGATTCCAGACCCAACCGCACAGCGATGGCACGCCATCTTCCGCGTCACAGCCGCGCTCCCCTGGGCCGTGAATGCGACTCCTCTTGCCCCTTCTTTATACCACAACGCAACAGCCCATGCAACCGCAATCGCCCCGGCGTCGCGGCCCGAGATCGGGCCCCGGCTACCGGACCCCGTCCATTCGGTACCGCTCGACGATCCTGGCCACAGATGGAAAGCCGAACCGGACGGGATCGATCTGCTCCGGTCTTACGAACAACAAGCGGACCACCTCGGCCTCGGCGGCTCGGGCCACACTCGCATCCTCCACCTCGCAGATGAACCCCAGGTCCAGCGTCGCGTACAGCACGCCCATGTACTCATAGCGGTTCGAAAACGAGCACAGATACCGCAAATGGGTGATTTCCAGTCCGGTTTCTTCCCGAACCTCCCGCCGAAGCGCGTCCTCGGCCGACTCGCCTGGGTCGACAAACCCGCCCGGCAGGTCCCATGTGCCCTTCTTCGGCTCCTGTGCCCGCTCGACAACCAACAGCCGCCCCTGCGAGTCGGAGATCAGCGCCGCCACGGCCGCCGCGGGATTGAGATAGAATTCGAAGCCGCAATGGTCGCAATAGAGCTGCTTGCCCGCGATCAGACGCAGGGCCGCCGCTCCACACTTGAGGCAATACCGTAACACACTGCCCCGGTCGTTCCACACGTCCACGTCGCGTCTCTCCTCAAGGCCTCAGTTGCCCAGGTTCGTAGTGTGCCCGTGAAGGCATATGTTTGCAGGGACACCGTAAGGCGTCTCCCATTCCATGGCAGGTATGCCCTTACGGGCACACTACAAACGGTGACCATAGCGAAGGGCCCCCTGGCGCGTCCATCGTCTTTTTGTGGACATTTTGCTTTGCCCGCACGAAGCCTCATCATAGCATCTGCGCCGGATAAGATGCGGCGGTCGCCACAAGAAGACGCGGGATGTCATTTTTCAAGCGGAAAGGAGTCAATGCCATGAGATGCAACACACAACGGTCGGTTCTTCTTGTCACCCTCGGTCTGACGATTCAGGCGCTGGCGCAGAGCCCGCCATCAGCGATGTCGCTGGATATCGAGCAGGTGGCCCTGTTCAAGAACGGTCTGGGCTTCTTCACAGGGCAGATCACCTGTCCAGCCGGACAGACCCAGTTGCGGATCGCCTTGCCGGCGACGCCCGCTCACGGCACGCTCTGGATTTCGTACCCTGCCGAAATCGAGATGGCCTCCATCGTAGCCAAGGAGGTCGAGTCCGCCGAGACACAGGACGCCATCACGATCCCCGAATTGCTCCAGGCCAACGTCGGGCGCAGCGCGCGAATCGCACTCGGCGACCGGGAAATCACAGGCGTCATCACCTACTTCGCCCGGAACCGCCAGGACAGCCAGGATAGATGGTACCCCGCCAGACCGCTGGGCCCGGAGACCAGAATCTATGATCCCAGAACCCCTCAGCAGCCGGCCGCTCTGGTGACGATCCAGACCGACTCGGGCCTCGTGGGCATCGATCCGCGATCCGTCACGAGCGTGACGTTCACGGGAAGCCCTGCCGAGCAGAAGGTGCCTCGCCCGGTCCGGCAGACGCAGCTCGACGTACGGCTGAGCCGAGCGGGTGATGGCCGCAAACTCGCTGTGAGCTTGCTGGCCCGAGGCATCACCTGGGCCCCCAGTTATCTCGTCGATATCAGCGAGGAAGGCAGTGCCAAGCTCTCCGCCAAGGCCGTGGTGGTCAACGACGCCTGTCCGCTGCGTGACACCAGGATGCAGCTGATCACCGGATTTCCCCATCTCCAGTTCTCCGGCGTCATCAGTCCGATGGCCAAGCCAGGGAATCTGGAGCTGTTCCTGCAAGCCTTGAGCCGAAGAGACTACCAGTGGGGTCGCCCCGCAGTAACATCCAATATCATGGTTCAAAGCGTCACCTACGGTGGGGCCGCCGGAGGTCCTGAAACTCCCGAATATGGTGCGGCCGAAGTCGGCGCCGCAGCCGAAGACCTCTTTCTCTATCCGGTCGGTCCTGTCGATCTGGAACGCAACGAAGTGGCGTACCTTCCCCTGTTCACCGAGTCGGTCCCCTACGAACACATCTATCAGTGGGACATTCCCGACAATGTCAACGAGCAGGGTCGCTACCGCTACGGAGGTGACGAGCGAGACGCCAAGGACGTCGAGGAGGAAATCTGGCACAGCTTGCGTCTGACCAATACGACGAAGATCCCCTGGACCACAGCACCGGGCGAGACGGTCAAGAATGGAACCATCCTCGGTCAGGATACCCTCAAGTACACACCGGCCGGCGGACAATCCACGCTGCGGATCACACGAGCCATCGGAGTCAAGGGCGACCAAGTCGAACTGGAAATCAACCGCAAGCGAGAGGCCCTTCGCATGTACCACAACATCTTCGATCTGATTACCGTCCGAGGCGATCTGTCTGTCCTCAACACGCAGAGCAAAGCCGTCACGCTGGAGATCACCAAGACCCTCTCGGGCGAGGTCCAATCGACCGATCCCGCTGCCAAGCAGCAGAAATTGGCCAAGGGCCTGCACCGCATGAACGGCCTGTCGAAGCTGACCTGGACCATCGAACTGCCTCCGGCTGCGGAGAAGCAGATCAACTACGTCTACGAGGTCTACGTCCCCCGCTGAGAACTTTCCCTGGCGTCGTCCCGCAGATTGCGATAGAATGGAGGCGATGCAGTGGTTCTCCCGGATAAGTGAATAGGGGGGCGAATGGCTTCGACCGGATGAATGGATGGTCAAGTTGCATGCCCAGGACGCCGGTTGGCCTGGTTAATCATCCGGCACCTAAATGTTAAATGGCAACTCTCAGTTGCGCA